>CACLGQ010000016.1 GCA_902606555.1 uncultured Bacteroidota bacterium | reverse complement strand
ATTTGATTTTGAATTTCATCATCTTCTATCTTTCTAAATATCAGATAGGGTTTATTAATAGTTTTATTCTGCTCAAGTATTGGATTATCAAAAGAGAGATCCGTCCATTTAATTTTATTTATATTAAGAATATCTCTGATTTTTTTTGATGCATTTGGTAAAAAAGGTTCAGACAACAGCGATAATAATCCACATAACTGAAGAGATACATACATTATTTTTTTTACTCTTTCAATATTACCCAATTTATATAATTTCCATGGCTCCTCTTCAGCTAAATATTTATTTCCAAGTCTCGATAAGTCAATTAAAAGATTTATTGCTTGTCTAAATTTATAATTATCTAATGCTTCAGAAATCAGTATTGGCATTTTATAAGCTCTTTTTAATATTTCTATGTCAACAGTATCTAAATCTCCAGATTCTGGAACAAAGCCATCATAATATTTGTGAGTTAGGACAAAGACTCGATTTATGAAATTTCCAAAAATCGCTACTAATTCATTATTATTCCTTGCCTGAAAATCCTTCCACGTAAAATCATTGTCTTTGGTTTCTGGTGCATTAACTGTTAATGTATATCTGAGTGAATCTTGCATTCCTGGGAAATCATTCAAAAACTCATCAATCCATATTGCCCAATTTTTTGAGGTTGAAAATTTTTCTCCCTCTAAATTTAAAAACTCATTAGCAGGTATGTTTTCAGGCAAAATATAGCCACCATGTGCTTTAAGTATTATAGGAAATATAATACAGTGAAAGACTATATTATCCTTTCCAATAAAGTGAATAAGCTTAGTGTTCTTATCTTTCCAGTATAATTCCCAATCTTTATTCTCATTTTTAGCCCATTCTTTTGTGGATGAGATATAACCTATGGGTGCATCAAACCAAACATAAAGAACTTTACCATTACCATCTTTGTGAGGAACTGGAATCCCCCAGTCTAAATCGCGGGTGATAGCTCTGGATTCCAGTCCTTGATCAATCCATGATTTAACTTGTCCATACACATTTGATTTAGCAGAATCTTTTTTATCATTAAGAAACCATTCTTTAACAAAATCATCATATTTTCCAAGAGGTAAATACCAGTGAGTTGTTTCTTTTTCAATTGGCTTAGCACCACTTATTTTTGAAATAGGATTAATTAATTGTTCAGGGCTCAATGAACTTCCACAATTTTCACATTGATCCCCATAAGCATGTTTAAATCCACAATGTGGGCATTCTCCCTCAACAAATCTATCTGCAAGAAATTGCTTTTCAATTGGGTCAAAAAGTTGTTTTGATTTTTTTATTTCGAAACAATTTTTGTTATCAAGAAATTTGAAAAATTCAGATGCTGTTTTGTGATGGATTTTAGATGAGGTTCGTGAATAATTATCGAATGAAATCCCAAAATCTTTAAAGCTTTTTTTTATTAAATTATGATATTTGTCTATGATTTCTTTAGGTGTTTTATTTTCTTTTTTAGCTCTAATTGAAATTGCAACACCATGTTCATCACTCCCACATATATATGCAACATCATTATCCGTAATTCGTTTAAATCTGGCGTAAATATCCGCAGGTATATATGCACCTGCTAAATGACCAATATGCAAACGACCGTTTGTATATGGTAGGGCAGAAGTTATTGTATATCTTTTTTTGGTTTCCACTTTCTATATCAAAAATAGTTAATTTACAAATGAAGTTCTATTTATATTAAAATGTTATTTTTGTAATTATTTGTTTAATTTAAAACAACACAAATTTGAAAACAATTTCCCAAGCTGTTAGTGAGTATGTTAAGTCTAAACCTTTTTTAAGTTCTGCACTTTCAGATGGTATAATAAATTTTACTTCACTCTCTAGAAAAATTAAGCCTGAAATTCAAGATATGTTAAGTAAAAAAGTTAACAATGGAGCAATCGTCATGGCTCTAAATAGACTATCTCTAAATCTTGAATTTCAACATACTCAAAAAATTAAAAGAATTATAAAAAAGATTGAGGAAGTTTCTGTTAGATCTAACCTAGTCGATTATAATTTCAAGGTATCAAACACCATATTGAATAGTCAGTCAAATATTTTAAAAAATATATATGAAAGCAAGAATGATTTCTATACATCCTCAAGAGGGATTGATGAGTGTAATATAGTGGTTAGTAAAAATTTATGTCAGTTAGTTGAAAAGGAATTAGTAGATGAATTTTGCATTAACAAAACTGAGCAACTTTCTGCAATCTCATTTAAATTACCTGAAGAAAATGTATCAGTGCCTGGCATCTATTATTATGTGTTTCAAAAATTATCTTGGGAAGGAATTAATATTAATCAAGTGATTTCTACATCTAATGAGTTTACTATTTTAGTTTCAGAAAGTGAAGTTGATAAAGCATTCTCAATTATCAATAAACTTAAATCCATTTAAGTTTTGAATAGCTTGATCAATTGACTCTGTTTTTTCAAAAACCAAATAAAGTTTATTCTTTTCTTTTAACTCACAATTTTCAAATTTTTGAATATCCCTCATGATATTTTTAAATACTACGCTCTCAAAAAAATTATTATTCTTATCAAATATAAAGTAACACAGCATTTTACTTTTCTTTATCACAATTTTTTCAAAACCTAACTTTTGAGCTTTCCATTTCAATCGAATACTTTTTAGAAGATCTATAGATTCAAGAGGGAGAGATCCATATTTATCCTTCAGTTCCTTTTCAAACTTAAACAGCTCATCATCATCATTTAACTTGGATAGTTTTGTATATAGAATTAGTCTTTCATTTACCTTTGAAATGTAACTATTAGGAAATAATATTTCAAAGTCAGTATCAATGATAACATCTTTAATAAAATTATTATTTGATTCTTCTTTAAACATTTTTTTGAATTCATTACTTTTTAATTCTTCAACAGCCTCATTTAAAATTTTGTGGTAAGTTTCAAAACCAATATCATTTATAAATCCACTTTGCTCACCACCAAGTAAATCACCAGCACCTCTAATTTCTAAATCTTTCATTGCTATATTAAAACCTGAGCCTAATTCAGAGTATTGCCCTATAGCATTAATCCGCTTTTTTGCCTCATCAGTTAATGCTGATATTTCGGGTGTTATAAAATAGCAAAAAGCTTTTTTGTTACTTCTACCAACTCTACCCCTCATTTGATGAAGGTCACTTAGTCCAAAATGGTGTGCATTATTTATAAAAATTGTATTTGCATTGGGGACATCTAATCCACTTTCAATAATAGTTGTTGATAATAGTATATCAAATTTATTTTCAATAAATTCTAACATAATTTTTTCAAGATTTTTACCATCAATCTTACTATGAGCAATTTTAATTTTAGCATCAGGAATCAAGTTTTCAAGCCAATTTCCAAATTCATTAATGTTATCAATTTTATTGTGTACAAAAAATACTTGACCTCCTCTTTGCATTTCAAATCTTATTGCATCTTGAATTGACTTTGCATTAAATCTAATAACTTCAGATTCAATCGGCACTCTGTTGCTAGGTGGAGTAGATATAATTGAAAGGTCTCTTGCAGCCATTAAACTATATTGAAGGGTTCTAGGAATTGGTGTTGCAGTAAGTGTTAGAACATCAATATTTTCCTTGATTGATCTAATCTTTTCTTTTACATTAACTCCAAACTTTTGTTCTTCATCTACAATTAATAATCCTAAATTATGGTATTGAACAGAATCATTTACTAATTGATGAGTTCCAATAATTAAATCAAGTTTTCCAGTACTAATCTCATCTAGTATTTTATTCTTTTCTGTCTTTGTTCTAAACCTATTTAAGTAATCAAATGATATAGGAAAGCCATCAAATCTTTTTAATAGCGTTTTATAATGTTGAAATGCCAAAATTGTTGTTGGGACTAAAATTGCAACTTGTTTACCATTGTCAATTGCTTTGAAGGCTGCTCTAATTGCAACCTCAGTTTTACCAAATCCAACATCACCACAAATTAATCGATCCATTGGATTCTCAGATTCCATATCAGTTTTTACATCTGCAGTAGCTTTAATTTGGTCTTTTGTTTCTACATAAAAAAATGAAGCTTCAAGCTCATTTTGCATCGAGCTATCAATTTTATATTTATATCCTTTAGAAATTTTTCTTTTTGCGTATGATTTTATTAAATCAAAAGCAAGTTTTTTTATTCTAGTTTTTGCTTTAGTCTTTAATCTTTCCCAGGCTCCAGACCCTAGTTTAAAGATCCTAGGTTTTGCACCGTCTCTGCTCTTATATTTTGAAATTTTGTGAAATAAGTGAACACTTAGATAAAGTGTATCATTTTCTCCGTATACTAACTTAATTGCCTCTTGTTTTCTTCCCTCAACATCAATTTTTGTCAAACCTTTATAAATTCCAACTCCATGATCAATATGAGTTACGAAATCCCCAACATTAATTTGATTTATATCATCAATATTAAGTTTTTTCTTTTTGCTATATCTTTTTTGAATTCTGTATCTATGAAATCTATTGAAAATTTCATGATCTGTAAAACAAACTCTTAAATCATCATGATTTATAAAACCTTTATAAATTGGTTTTATTATTGACTTAAATTCATAACTATAATTAAATTTTGATAATATTTGATAGAATCGTTCTGCTTGTTCTTTACTTGAAAAATAAATATTTAGTTTATAATTTTTTGATGAATAATATTTAAGCTCATCGTTTAAGATTACAAACTTTTTATTAAATGCAGGTTGCTGAACTATATCAAGCTTTATATCAAAATCTTTGTTTAAATTATTGAGATGAATAATTTTTCTTTCATCAATTTCTTTTAAAAATAATCTATCGGAATATTCGTTCTTATTCTCTTTAAAATTCTTGGATAGTTGTTTTTTAATTGAATCAATTTCTTCGACTAATAAAGTGGTATTACTATCAGTTAGCTCAACTATGCTGTTTGCTCTTCTAATTAAAGATTTATTGGATAAATCAGGTATAATTTTAGCTTCAACTAATTCTTTTGTTGAATATTGAGTGTCTATGTTAAACTCCCTTATACTTTCTACAGTATCACCATCAAATTCAATTCTTAATGGACTTGTATATGCAAAAGAAAAAATATCCACAATATTTCCTCTTTTTGCAAAATCACCAGGTTGTTGTACATAATCATCCTTTTCAAATTTTAAATCAAATAATAATTCATTAATTGAATTTATTTTTAAAAATTGTCCTTTTTCTATATTTATCGTTTTGGAATCAATTTCTTTACCATCAGGAATTTTTTCAAAAATAGCTTCCGGATAAGTCACTATTATTTTAGTTTCTTTATCTAAAATATCCCTAATAGTTTTTGATCTGTTAATGATATTGCTTTCATCTTTAATTTTTTTGGTATCGCTTCTATAGTTTGATGGTAAAAAACTACAATTTTTTTCACCAATTAATTCTATAATATCGCTGTAGACATATGAAGCAGTTTCTTTAGAATTACTTATGTAAAATATTTGTTGATTTATTGATGAAAATATGTCAATCAGTAAAAATGACAATGAAGAGCCATAAGCACCCTCAACTTTAATTTTTTTTTGATTTTTTGATATAAGTTTCCTGAGTTTCTGAAATTTCAGAGACCTGTAGTGATTCAACCCAAAAGGATATAAACCTTTAATCATCAATCTTTACAATTATCAAGTAATTGTCGTGCGAATATATACAATCCTTAGTTATATATGTAACAAATCAACCCTTAAATACCTTATATATTTTAAAAATTAATCTATTTAAAAGATTAGATTAGATTTGCATTTAAATTATGGGATTTATAATTAGAGATGCCAAAAAATGTGATGCTAAATCAATCCTTAAATTGATTAAGGAACTTGCTATTTTTGAAAGAGAACCTCGTGAGGTTATTTTAACAGAGAAACAACTAATAATTGATGGATTTCAAGATCAACCAAAATTTAAGTGTTTTATTGCAGAAATTAAAAAAGAGGTTGTAGGTATTGCATTGATTTATCCTAGATATTCTACCTGGAAAGGATCTGCCATGCATTTAGAAGATTTGATTGTAACTGAAAAGCATCGTGGAAAAGGAATTGGTTTCGCATTATTTTCAAAGTTCATCAAATACTCTTACAATCAAAAAGTTAAAAGAGTTCAATGGGTGGTTCTTGACTGGAATCAAAGTGCTATTGAGTTTTATAAAAATAATGGAGCACAAGTACTCAATGATTGGAGGGTAGCACTGATGGATGAAAATGCAATTAAAAAATTTGTAGAAAATGAAAGTATTTAAGTTTGGTGGTGCTTCCATAAAAGATGCACCCAGTATTAAAAATATTTTAAAAATTATATCAAAATGTGAGAAGGATAACTTAGTGATAGTTGTTTCTGCAATGGGAAAAACTACTAATGCTTTGGAAAAAGTTGTTGATAGTTATTTTAATGATAAAGCTCAATTACAATCTAGTATTTCAGATGTTTTTAATTTTCACATAAATATTCTTAATAATCTTTTTGAAAAAAATCACTTCATTTTTTCAGAACTAAACACTTCATTTGAAAAATTAAGTTCATTTATAAAATCGAATAAGTCACCGAGTTACTCCTTTGTTTATGATCAGATTGTTTCTTTGGGTGAATTAATCTCTTCAAAAATTATATATGAATATCTTCTAAAAAATAATATGGATTGTTCCTTAATTGATGCTAGAAACTGTATTAAAACAAACTCTAAATATAGAGGAGGTAAGGTTCAGTGGGATATGACAAACAAGAAAATAAAAGAGCTAATTTCTGACTCAAAAATAAATATTACTCAAGGGTTTATTGGAAGTGATAGTAATAATTTCACTGTTACACTAGGTAGAGAGGGATCTGATTATAGCGCTGCTATTTTTGCTTATTCATTGAATGCGGAGTCGTTAAGTATTTGGAAAGATGTTCCTGGTTTGCTGAATGCAGATCCTAAATTTTTTTCTAATACTAAACTATTGAATCAACTTTCATATTCAGAGACAATTGAACTGGCTTTCTATGGAGCATCTATCATTCATCCAAAAACTCTTCAACCATTACAAAAAAAAGAGATTCCATTATTTGTAAAATCATTTAAGAATCCTCTTTCAAATGGAACGGTAATTTCTAAAGGTGTTGATATTAATCCTCTTTTACCTTGCTATATTTTTAAAGAAAATTTAATTCTATTAAAAATTTCATCACTTGATTTTTCTTTCATGGTTGAGGATAATATTAGCCAAATTTTTAAGCAACTTCATGATTTCAAAATGAAAGTTGATGTTATTCAAAACTCTGCTATTACTTTTTCAGTTTGTTTTTTTGATAAGTATAATAAGATAAATGAACTTATAAGTAATTTGGAAGGTAAATTTAAAATTCAAATTCATAAAAATGTATCACTGTTTACTATAAGACATTTTGATGAAAAATCCATTAAAAAAATTAGTAATAAAAGAAAATTGCTTTTGGAACAAAGAACAGAAAAAACAGTGAAATTAATCTTCTCTAACTAAAATATTTTTCTGAAAATTCTTCGCAAAATAACTTTATTTGTTCTCTACATTTTTCAAATGCATTATCAATTAGTTTAGGGTTTTTAATTGAACTAGGATCAAAAAAAGCATTATGAGTTCTAATTGCATATTTTGAGAAAAAAATTGGACATTTTTCCTGTGCATTATCACAGACTGTAATAATGTGGTCAAATTCAACACTCTTAAATTCATTTATATTATTAGAGGTCTGATTTGAAATGTCTATATCATCATCTTTCATTGTTTTTATTGCTAAACTATTTATTTCGTGATTATCAACCCCAGCACTATAGACATTTGCTCTATTTTTTAAAAAAAATTTTAAATATCCCTCTGCAATTTGACTTCTACATGAATTACCAGTACATAAAATCAAAATATTTTTATTTCCCATATAAATCTTTAATTTTTTCTAAAACGACTTGAGCTAAATTTAATTTACTTTCAATTGACCAACCTGCAATATGGGGTGTTAATACTACTTTTTCGGATTTCTTGAGGTACTCTAAATAACTATTTGTAGTTATATTCTCGAAGGATTTCGATTCATTTTCTATTACATCTAGACATGCTCCTAAAATTTTACCTGTTTTGATACCATCTATTATATCAGATGTTTTTAAACATTCTCCTCTTGATGTATTAATTAGAAAAAAAGGTTTTTTGCAATTATTGATAAAATCTTTGTTTACTAGTTGAAAGCTTGAATCATTAAGATTTGTGTTTATGCTTATGATGTCACATCTTTTCATTATTTCATTGATGCTAACTCGTGTAGCATATTCATCAGATACTTCTTCAATAATATCGTTGCATAAAATTCTTACACTAAAACCTGATAATTTTTTAGCTAAACTTTTTCCCGTATTTCCATAACCAATAATTCCGATAGTTTTGCCAGCCAATTCAACCCCTCTGTTTTGTTCTCTTGCCCAAATATTATGTTTAATTTCATTATTTGATTTAATAATTTTATTTAATAGAGTTAAAAGCATTCCAATAGCATGTTCACCTACAGCATTTGCATTTGCCTCTGCAGCAGAAATTATCTCTATATTTTTCTTTTTAGCATAATCAGTATCAATATTTTCTAGGCCTGATCCAACTCTAGCTATAAACTTTAAATTTTTACATGAGTCGATAAATTTTTTATCAATTTCAATTCGGCTTCTTAGAATTATCCCTTGATATTTTGAAATTTTTTTTTCAATTTCTTTTTTGTTAGATATTAGATCAAAGTAGTTTTTAAAGCCAAGTTTTTCTAATTCATTTTTTAGCAATTCATGATTATCATCTAAATGAAGTATTTTATGCATTTTAGAATCCAAGAAAAATTTTTGCCGTATAGAAAAATAATAAAATGCCTATTACATCATTACCAGTAGTTATGAAAGGGCCAGTAGCAATTGCTGGATCAATACCAAATTTTTCAAGAATAATTGGAACAGAAGTGCCAATTAAGGCAGCAACTATAATTACTAAAATCATGGAAACAGAAATAGTAATACTCATATCAATGCTTTGATTTATTAAAAGTCCAAAAACTATAATAATTAAACTTAGTATAATTCCATTGAGCAAAGTAAGACTTATTTCTTTTATAAGTCTTGAAAGTAAACCTCCCTTTATTTGATCATTTGCCAATCCCTGAACTACAATTGCAGATGATTGAACACCTACATTTCCTGCCATTGCAGCAATTAAAGGAGTGTAGAAAAACAGAGCTCTTAATTCTTTTGTAGCCATAATACTTTCAAAGTTTTCTAATATAAAAACACTACCTAGTCCCCCAAATAATCCAAGTATTAACCATGGTAACCTTGCTTTAGTTAATTCTAAAATAGAATCATCAGCTTCAACATCATTAGAAATTCCTGCCGCGAGTAAATAATCTTCTTCAGCTTCATCTTTTATATAGTCAACTATGTCATCAATAGTTATTCTTCCTAACAGTTCAATTTTATCATTAACAACAGGAATCGCCTCTAGGTCATATTTTGACATTAATTTTGCAACTTCATCAGCAGAATCATTCACATTAACATAATCTACCTTTGGAATATAAATTTCTTTTATTTTACTTGTTGATGGTGATGTAATCAAATCTTTTAAAGATAATCTTCCAATTAAAACCTTTTCTTTATTAAGAACGTATATTGAATGGACCCTAGTTATATCTTTTGCCTGTTTTCTTATTTCTCTCAAACAAGTTAAGACACTCCAATTTTCACTGACACTAATTAATTCTTTTGCCATTAAACCACCAGCTGAATCCTCTTCATAATTTAAAAGTTCTCTGATATTTTCAGTAATACTTTCATCTTTAATGAGAGAAATTACCTTTTCTTGTTTTTCGTTAGAAAGTTCAGATAAGATATCAGCTGCATCATCACTGTCAAGTTCTTTGATTTCACCAGCTATCTCCTTTTCAGATAATGTTTCAAGTATCTTCTCCCTAACATCCTCATCAAGCTCAGTCAATACATCAGATGTTTTATCGCTATCAATGAGCTTAATTAGGTAAATGCTTTGTTGAAAGTTTAGCTCATTTATAATTTCAGCAAGGTCAGCATAATGAATTTCCCTTACCTTTTTCTTTATTTCCTTATTTTTTTTATCGGAGATAAGTTGACTAATTTCTTGGATAATTTCTTTTGAGAGTTCAAATGTTTTCATTGCCAACTAAATTTGTTAAATAAATAAAGTCCGAAACACTCAGTTGTTCAGGCCTTTTTGCAAAGATAGTGTCTTCTTTTTTATTTTCAGGTACATTAAATGTTCTTAGGCTATTCCATAGTGTTTTTCTTCTTTGTCCGAATGATTGTTTTACGATTTTCTTAAACAGTATTTCATCACAGTTTATACTATTATTCTTCTTAGTTATTTTAATTACTGCAGAATCTACATTAGGAATTGGTAAAAAAGATTGTGGTTTGATCTTTCTCATCATTTTGACATCATAGAATGCTTGGATTAATACTGATAGAATTCCATATTTTTTTGAGCCTTGATTAGAACATACCCTTTCAGCCACTTCTAACTGGAACATTCCTACCATTTCATTAACTATGCTTTTATTCTCATATACCTTAAACAATATTTGTGATGATATGTTATATGGAAAGTTACCAATAATTGAGAGAGGTTCTTTGAAGGTTTTCAAATCAATTTTGAGGAAGTCATCATTAATTAAATATTTTTCAATGTTGACATACTCATTCTTTAAATATTCAATACATTCTTTATCAATTTCTACAAGTTTTATTCTTTTATTAGTAATTTTTAGTAGAAATTTTGATAAAATTCCCTTACCAGGTCCTACCTCAATTATCGTTTTTGTTTTGTCGTCTGAAAGGAAAGAGACTATATCTTTAGCTATATTGTAATCTGTCAAAAAATTTTGACCAAATTTTCTTTTAGGTTTTAAAGTATTCAAATTTAAATTATATATCTAAGATATAAATTTAAAACCTGTGTATTCTTGTAAAATTTTTGGAATCTTGATCCCCTCGGTTGAATGATTATTTTCAATAATCGCAGCAACAATTCTAGGTAAAGCTAATGCACTACCATTTAGTGTGTGAGCAAGTTCTTTTTCTTTTTCATCAATTCTTACTCTTAATTTCAATCGGTTTGATTGGTAGGACTCAAAATTGGATACAGAACTTACTTCAAGCCACTTTTTTTGAGCTTTTGAATATACTTCAAAATCATAGGTTAGTGCCGATGTAAAACCCAAATCACCTCCACATAATCTTACTACTCTGAATGGTAATTCTAACTCTTCCAGAATATTTTTTATATGTGCTACCATTTCATCCAACACTTTATATGAATTTTCTGGCTTTTCAATTCTAACGATCTCTACTTTATCAAACTGATGTAACCTGTTCAAACCTCTAACATCTTTACCATAACTTCCAGCTTCTCTTCGAAAACATGGAGTATAACCAGTAAGCTTAATTGGTAAATCTGATGAATTAATTATGGTATTTCTGTAAAAATTTGTGATTGGCACTTCAGCGGTTGGAATCAAGTATAAATTATCACTATTAATGTAATACATTTGACCTTCTTTATCTGGTAATTGTCCAGTTGCAAAGGCAGATTCTTCTTTCACCAAGACAGGAGGTTGTACCTCAGTATAACCTGATGATGTATTTTTATCTAGGAAATAATTTATTAATGATCTTTGTAAAGTTGCCCCCTTACCTTTATAAACAGGGAAGCCTGACCCTGTGACTTTATTTCCCAATTCAAAGTCAATAATATTATATTTTTCACAAAGCTCCCAGTGCTCAATAAGTTTTTCATCGTTTATTTTGAATACACTTTCAAAAACAATTTCATTATCTTTTTCATTTTTACCTTTTTTAACTAATTCATTAGGGGTGTTTGGTATTGAACATAGTAATTCTTGAAGATCTTTATTATTACTATTAAGCAAATCTTGTAATAGTTTAATTTCAGGCTTTATTTTATCAACTTCTTTTTTTAATTTATTTGCTTCATTGATTTTTCCATTTTTGAAAAGTTCACCAATTTGTTTTGACAAATTATTAACGGCAGACAATTGAGCATCTAATTTTGTCTGTTGCTTTTTCCTACTTTCGTTAAAATCAATGATCTTTTTTAGATCAGATGAATAGTCTTTATTTCTTTTTTTAAGACTTTCTATAACTTTTGATAAGTTTTCTTTTATAAAATTAACCTGAAGCATATTATAACAAAACTAATTATTATAAGTAGAATTTATAAGTTTAACACAATTTTCTCGATCAATATTAAGTTGATTTTGTAATATTTCAGCATTATCAAACTTGATTTCATCTCTTATATATTTTAAAAATTCAATTCGAATATTTTTTCCATATAAATCCTTATCAAAACCAAAAATATTTATTTCAATAGTTTTTTTATTAGAACCAAATGTAGGCTTAAAACCTATATTCATCATTCCATAGTATTCATTTCTATCAAGAAAGCAACGAGCTAGATAAACCCCATTTTTAGGTATAATTTTATATTCCTCAATCACATTAATGTTAGCTGTTGGAAATCCAATAGATTTCCCTATTGATTTACCTTTAACAACAATTCCATTAATATTAAAATTATAACCTAAGTAATTATTACAAATATCAATTTTACCTTCATTGATTGCATTTCTGATCTTGGTGGAGCTGATTTTAATTTTATCAACTTCATAAGCTTTTATTTCTAACACTTCAAAATCATATTTTAAACTAAAATCTTTAAGGATATTGATATCTGCTGATCGATTATTACCAAAACGGTGATTGTACCCAACTATAATTTTTTTCAGATTTAAATTGTTAACTAGGAGTTTAACAAATTCTTCAGGACTCATGTTGGAGAATGACTTATTAAAATCTTGAATAATTAATTCATCTAGTTCAAGCTCAGAAAATATTTCAATTTTTTCATCAACAGTATTTATAGACTTAATTTTTTGAGAACTTACAATATTCCGTGGATGAGGAAAAAAAGTCAGTATTATTGATCTTAGATTACTTTTTTTTGAATCACTAATTAATTTAGAAATAATTTTTTTATGACCCTTGTGAATACCATCAAATGTTCCTAACGTTAAAATACTTTGATAATTCGAAAGCGCATTTTTTAAACCCCTTGTCACCTTCATTTAATTGTATTTGTTCATAGTAAAGTCTAATCCATTTTTGATTGCTGAAAAAATAATTTCAATATTTTTATCGATAAGCGCATTTAGGCTATTAGATTCATCATTATTCCATTTACTTAGTACAAAATCAACTTGGTCTTTCTTTTTAAAATTATTTCCAATTCCAAATCTTAGTCTTGTGAAATTTGAAGTATTTAATGAATTTGCTATGTCTTTTAACCCATTATGACCACCATCAGAACCTGAAGGTTTGAGCCTAGATATTCCAAAATTAATATTTAAATCATCAACAATGACGATTAAGTTATTAATTTGAACTTTTTCTTTTTTTAACCAATATAGAACGGCTTTACCACTCAGATTCATATAGGTGTTTGGTTTTAGTAATACAATTTGTTTACCAGAATATTTTGATTTCAATATTTCTCCATACTTAACCGAATTGAATGATCCTTTTAATATTATAGCTAACTGCTCTGTAATATCAAATCCAATATTATGGCGGGTATTTTTATATTCTTCACCAATGTTTCCAAGACCAACAACAAGAAATTTCTTATTGTCTGATGGCTTTGAACCTTTTTTAAAATATTTGAAAATTGAGAACAAAATTTTATAATTTATATAAAAATATAAAAGCTTTTTGAGCTAAAATAATTGTAAAATAATTTATGTATCTATAAAATACTTACCCCTCTTTATTTTCAGAATCAGTTGGTTTGTCTCCCAAACCTTTATTTTCAGTTTTTTCTCCACCTTCACTGCCTTCATCACCTTCCTCAACTTCTTCTCCTTCCTCACCATCCTCTTCGGCAGTAGTAAGTGATAGGGAAGCTCTAGACATCTTAACTTGACAAACAACCATATTTTCTGGATGAATAAATGAATAATTATCATTTAATAAATCTTGAATAGTAACATTGTCATTTAGATGTAAATTGGAAATATCTACGGAAATAAAATCAGGAAGATTTTTTGGTAATGCTTTAACATAGAGCTTTCTTTTATTTTTGAAAAGAAGACCCCCTTCAAGTCTTACACCAGGCGCATTCCCACTAAACTTAACAGGGATAGTCATATTAATTTCCTTATTCTCAAATAACTGGAAGAAGTCGATATGTAATATTTTCTCAGAAACAGGATGAAATTGAATATCTTGAATTATACCATTGATTTGTTCTTTTCCGTCTAATGAAATGATCACTGTGTGAGCATCTGGTGTATAAACTAATTTTGAAAAACTTATTTCATCAGCTGAAAAATGAACAGGTTTTTCCCCACCGTATACTACGCAAGGAACCTTTCCAGCATTACGTAGAGCTTTGGTCGAAGACTTCCCTACGCTTTCTCTTTTAGATCCATTGATTGTGATTGATTTCATAATATTTTATTTTATAAAAAATGAATTTATTGATTTATTACTATTAACATTGTGCATTACATCCGCAAACAATTTTGAGCATGTAAGCACTTTTACTTTGTCAGATTTTTTTTCTTGAGCAATAGAATCTGTAACTATCAATTCTTTAAGTTTAGATTTTTCAATATTGTCAAAAGCATTACCTGAGAGCAATGCATGTGTGCAAATAGCTCTTACTGATTTTGCTCCCCTTTCAACCATTAAATCTGCAGATTTTGTCAGAGTGCCAGCGGTATCAACCATATCATCAACTATAATAACATTTTTACCTTCAACTTTTCCTATTAGCTCCATGTGAGAAACTACATTTGCTTTTTTTCGTTGCTTGTAACATATAACAACATTACTTTTTAAAAATCTTGAGTAAGCATAAGCTCTTTTAGACCCCCCCCATGTCAGGTGAAGCAATAGTAAGCTCATTTAAATTCAAAGATTGTATGTATGGTATGAAAATAGTGGATGCGTAAAGGTGATCAACTGGCTTTTCAAAAAAACCTTGGATTTGATCTGCATGCAAATCCATAGTAATCAATCTTGTTGCTCCAGCAGCCTCAATTAAATTAGCTATTAATTTTGCTCCTATTGGAACTCTCGGTTTATCTTTTCTATCTTGTCTTGCCCATCCAAAATAAGGAATAACTGCAGTAATGTGTCTTGCAGATGATCTTTTCGCTGCATCAATCATTAAAAGTAACTCCATCAAATTTTCAGAACTTGGTTGGGTTGATCCAATGATAAATATCCTGGCTCCTCTAACCGATTCTTCAAATGAAGGTTGAAACTCGCCATCGCTGTAATGAGAAAAATTAACGTTACCTAATTTAGTTCCAAAATTTTTTGCAATTTTTTCTGATAGCTCAATACTCTGAGTACATGAGAAAATTTTTGCTATTGGTCCCTGATTTGACATTTAATTTTGTTGGGGGTCAAATTTAATAATTATTTAATAGAAACTATTAAAAACAAAAGTTTTTATAAATTTGGCCTCAATTGCTTCGGTGGCGGAATTGGTAGACGCGCTGGATTCAAAATCCAGTTCTGGAAACAGAGTGTGGGTTCGATTCCCACCCGAAGTACTAAATGGTCTAATTTTTGATGCCATTTATATAACCAAAAAAATTGAAACGCTTTAACCTATTATTTCCAGTAATATTTGTTGCATGTGAAACTATAATAATTTCATTTGTAACTGCATTAATGCACTACCTTACATTCTCTGAATGGAATGTATTTAATACATTAATAGTTATGTTTTGGATCGTATCAATTATTTATACAAAATCATATAACATTGGTAGAGGTGTTTCATACTTAAATACTATTCGAATAGCTTTAAAATCAGTTTTTATATTATTTTCAGTTGTCTCAATAGCAAACTTATTTGTTGATTATTACCCTTTTACAATCAAATCAATATTCTTTGCTTTATCAATTTTTACAATATCTATACTAGTTTTTAGAATTTTAATCCATTTTATTCTTGACAGTTACAGATCTTACGGAGGTAATATCAAAAAAATTGCAATAATAGGTTATGATAAAATGGGTTGGGCTTTCTACAAGACAATCAATAATAATAATCACTTAGGATTGAGATCAAATGGTATTTATCAGTTCAAGAAGAAAAAAATAAAAGACAATGATATTCCAATTGTTGGATCAATTCAAAACTTTTATAATGAGTATAACAATTATGATGAAATTTTTATTTCAACAAAGACTCCCATTGAAATACAAAAAGATATTATAAACTTTTGCGATAAAAATTTGATACCTGTTAAGTTGCTTCCTGAACTTGCTAATTATGAGTTTAAAAACTTTTTTATAAAGAAGCTTTACAATATTCCTGTGATTGAGGTAAATCAACTTCCTCTTGATATTTGGTATAATAAAATGGTAAAGAGAACTTTTGATATTTTATTTTCTTTTTTTGTTTTAATATTTTTTGTTTCATGGATGTATATAATTTTTGGATTAATAATAAAATTTCAATCGAAGGGACCGATTTTATTTATTCAGAAAAGAAATGGTCTTGGAGGAAAGGTTTTTTATTGTTATAAGTTTAGGACCATGGTCGTAAATAATCTAGAAGATACCAAATTTGCTGACAATAAAGATTCTAGACTCACAAAGTTTGGAAAATTTTTGAGAATTTCTGCCTTAGATGAAATGCCTCAGTTTATAAATGTTTTGATTGGAAACATGTCAGTTGTGGGGCCTAGACCTCACCCCATTAAATTAAATGATCAATTTTCAAATAAAGTTGATAAGTTCAGTAAGAGACATCAGTTTAAGCCTGGTATAACAGGTCTAGCGCAAACGCGTGGTTTTCGTGGAAAAGTATATGGATTTCACGATATGTCGTCAAGAGTTAAGCTTGATAGATACTATTTTAAAAATTGGTCAATATTTTTTGACTTAAAAATATGTCTTAAAACAGTTTTAGGTATTTTGAAATATAACCTGAAATAATAATATCATAGTATTTTAAGAAAACATTTTACTATTCCGTTTCCACCTGCTAAAATTATTCCTTTCATTTAATTAACTTATAAGTTAACATTAATCCTCCTCTGTAGGGTAACTCTTCTCCACTTTTATTAAATTTTCTTTTGTAGTTTGTTATTGCAAATATTCTTTGTTCATCTTTATTATAATACTTATAGTTGGATTGAGAAGATCCACCTCCAACAAAAACTTCAAGATTAAATTTTTCACTTTTTAAAGGGATTTTTTTTCCAATAGTTATACCATAGTATGCATTTCTTCCATATTGATAACTCCCTTCTTCTTTGTATTCTGTGTCAACAAACGTTGTAATCCATTTTGGCAGTCTTATATTATACATTCCATAGCCTACATGAGCTCCTATGAAAAAACTTCTTTTATTTTTTTTGTTTTTGGGGTAAAATCTTA
>CACLGQ010000015.1 GCA_902606555.1 uncultured Bacteroidota bacterium | reverse complement strand
TTTGGTATCGGAGCTCTTCCACTTGGTGGATATGTGAAAATATCAGGAATTGTTGATGAAAGTTTTGATACTGAACATACATCATCTGAACCTAAAGATTGGGAATTTAGATCCAAGCCTGCTTGGCAAAGATTAATTATCCTGTTGGGGGGGGTTGCTGTAAATTTTGTTCTTGGTTTTTTAATTTACATGATGATCATGTTTGTTTGGGGAAAGACTGTTGTTTCTGCAGAAAGTTTGAATTCTGGTTTTAAGGTCTCTGAAATAATGCAAGAGGTTGGATTTAGTGATGGTGATAAAATTCTAACAGTTGATGGTAAAGAAATTATTGATCAATTTGATATCAACAAAATGTTATTTACTAGAGGAATCTCTGAAGTTCAAGTGATTTCTGAGGATGGTAGTAGAAAAAGTATTGATATACCTGAAAATATTGCAACAAGAATGATGGAATCTGGTCAAATGTTATCATTTATTCCAGTTCCAGACTTGGTTATAGACTCTGTGATTTCAGGACTACCAGCATCATATGCTGGATTAGCTAAAGGTGATGTAATTACTAGAGTTAATGGATCTCAAATTTACGGTGGGGATGATTTTGATAACAATAAGGCTTTGAACGCTGATTATATGGAACTAGAAATTTTAAGAAACGGTAGTCTATTTGACGTAACTGTTCCTTTTGACTCTGAGGATAAAGTCATAGGTATTAATATAATGAATCAAATGCCAAAACCTACTAAACTAAACTATGGATTTTTTGAAAGTATTCAAGTTGGTTTTGATTATGGTTGGTGGACGTTATATGATTATGTAGTTCCATTTAAATATTTAGCAACTAAGGCAGGAGTTTCACAACTTGGTGGCTTTGGTACAATCGGAAAAATATTTCCAGTAGCATGGGATTGGAAAAGATTTTGGGAGAACACTGCTTTTCTCTCGATAATTTTAGCATTTATGAATCTATTACCAATTCCCGCACTTGACGGTGGACATGTTATGTTTGTTTTATATGAAATGGTTAGTGGAAGGAAACCAAATGAAAAGTTCATGGAATATGCAACTTACATAGGTTTAATTTTACTTCTTGGATTATTTGTATATGCTAATGGAATGGATGTAGCTAGAGCTATAAGCTAATTCTTATTTCTCTTATTTGATTACCCAAAAATTAAATATATATTTGCCTTCACTAAATTCCTCCTTAGCTCAGTTGGTTAGAGCATCTGACTGTTAATCAGAGGGTCCTTGGTTCGAGTCCAAGAGGGGGAGCAAGATCACCGCTACATCGCATATTCTTTAATCCCTGTAATTTGCAGGGTTTTTTTAATATTTAAGTACTGATAAAACTGGATGATGATCTGATGCCCAACCACCATATGGTGTTTTTATATAAATATGTTTAGCTTCTTTTACTTTAAAATTTTTAGTAAAAATATAATCAATTCGTCTTTTTGATTTAACTAAATTTTTAAAACCATTGTATGTCTCATAATTAAGATCATTTTTTTTGATATTAAATAAAACATCCTTTAGTTGTTTTTGAATTTTTTTTATAGATAAATTACCATCATCCAAGTTAAAATCACCTGTTAATATAACTGGAATTTTTTTTGATTTAATGTTGTTAATATATCCTAAAATTAAATCAGTAGATTCTTTTCTAGCATCATTACCAATGTGATCAAAATGTGTATTGAATACCCACAATTTTTTTTTTGTATGTATATTTTCAAATAATCCATATGTACAGATTCTTTCCATCGATGCGTCCCAACCAATGGAAACTCTTTTAGGTGTTGAGGAAAGCCAAAACGTATCATTGAATAGAACTTTATACTCATTCTTGTTATAAAATATTGGACTGAATTCTCCTTTTGTTTTTCCATCATCACGACCAACTCCAATAAAATCATAATTTTCTAAAGACTCACTTAGAAATAATAGTTGAGCATAAGTTACCTCTTGTAGTCCTGCAAAATCTGGATTTTCATCAATAATAAAATTTGTAATAGTTGATCTTCTATTTTCCCAAATATTTATTCCGTCATTGGAGTTATTATATCTGATATTATATGAAATCACTTTAATCTCATTAATTTTTAAAAAAAATAGTATTGGAATTATAAGAAAAAGTTTTTTTTGCATCTAGATTTATAATTATATAAATTTAAGTCAATTATGAAAAATACATATATAATACTTTTTTCCTTTCTGCTATTTAGCTGTGGAGGAAATAATGCAGAAAAAAAAATAATTGATGCTAATGCTCAGCTTGAGAAAGATCTAGAAATGTATCAAAATGTTTGGAATACTTTTTTAATTGATGGAGATACAAGCACGGTTAATTCTGATAATTTTACTGAAGATTGCGTTGTTGTTACAGATCAAGGTGATGTAGTGGGGATTGAAGCTGTAAAAAATCACTATCTAAATTATCTCAATGGGTTCTCAGACATAGAATTTAAAATAATTGATGCTTTTGGTCAGGGTGATAGACTTGTGAAACACTGGAACTTCAAGGGCAAGCATACAGGAGATTTTTTTGGAATTCCAGCTACAGGTAATTATCTAGACCTTTCCGGAACAACAATGATTACTATGAAAGATGGTAAGATTGCTAAAGAACATGACTTTTTTGACATGAAATCCATGCTTGATCAATTACTAAATTCAGATGGTGATGTAGTGATTGATGAGTACCAAGCTGTAAACTAATTTAAAGAACTTACAACTTCAGATTTTAACTCATCCAAGGTGTACATATAAAGTTTTAGAAGACTAACTCTACTTTTAAAATACTTCATTTGTATCAGCAGGTTTGACTTCAATTCTTGGTCTCTTTGGATTGATTTATGTAAAAGACTTGAATATATTTCAATAGATGTTTTGTAACTATCAGCTGCAAATAAAATCTCAGGATGGTTTTCTGTTAAAATATTTATCAGTTCTTGTTTTAAAGATTTTTCATATTCAACAGATGTTTTAAGATTTGAATAGTTCAAATTATGAAGTCTAGTTAAGGTTTCTTTTATTTCCTCTGATTTAATAAACTTGATATCCCCTGAGCTAATCATGGAATTATATCTATTCATAGGAGGTTCAAAGTCTCTATAATAAATTAAATTAAATTCGATTCTTCCTTTACTGGATGTTATATTTTTTATTGATTCTATATCTAGGTTATCATCAAGGAATTCTGTATATAATCCTATATCATCATTCCAAGCACTGAGTCTTTCATCACAATATTTTTTTATCTCAGCAATTTCTTTTTCAATATTATTTAAAACTTTTATTCTTTCGTTATTATCACTTCTTTTGATTGATAATTGATTGAACCAGAATGATACTGTAATCCCTAAAACGATTACAATAAAATCAAAAAGATAACGTTTAAAGCTTTTTTCCTTCATTATTTATTTTTGGTTTAGTTTTCCATCTATATATGAATATTAAAAATATTAATATAAAATTTGTTCCTAAAATGTATGGATTTGACCATGGAATACCATCAAATCTAAAATCAGAAATTGGCCAAAAAATTGGAGTTGGAAAAACATCAATGCTGTGAGTAAAAAAATCTACAATTATATGCATTGGCCATGCTAACATTGGCCATGCAAAATCTTTATTAATCTTATATGCAATCAAAATAAAAATGGAAGCTGTAACCATACTGTGTGAAATATCGTATAAGTCATAGACCCAAAACGGAAGCTCATCAATTGTTGGTCTTCCAAATTTAAAATCACTAGATAAAAACAGATAAACAAAATAAATCCCAAAAGAAAAAATATCTGGAATGACTCCAAAGAAAAATGAGTACCATCTGTACTTTTTATATCCAAATAATCCTTTTCCGTATAATGCATGACTGAGAGTATCCATAATTATTATAATTTTAACTTAATTTTTTCAAATTATGCAATTTGTCATTAAAAGAATCAAAGGTATTATAATTGCGCTTAGCGGAATGTTATTTCTTTTAAAAAATGAAGATTCCATTAAGGTTCAATCACTTTTTTTTCTAATATTTATTGGTTTAGGATATTATTTTGAAATATCAAAAAATGAATGGATTATTCATATAATTTTAATTGCCTTTATTTTAAGTGTTGAAGCTTTAAATACCGTGGCTGAAAAGATATGTGATCTAATCAATCCAAAGTATGACTCCAGAATAAAGTTAATTAAAGATATTGCTGCAGGTGCTGTTTCATTTGCGGTTATTAGTTCACTAATAGTTTTATTAATAATATATTATCCTTACATTTTAAATGCCTTTTAATATCGATGAAAATTAATTTGAATTTAATAACAATTTTATCCATATTATTTTTTTCATGTGATAATTCAACAAATATCTCAGATGAAGAATTGGTTAATGGTAAAAAAATTCTTACGACTAGTACAATTTATATAAATCAAATCATTGAAGGGATTAACAGACAACGTTCTGTGATAATTCAAACACCAACAAATATTAATTTGTCAAAAGACTATCCAATTGTTTTTGCATTACATGGTGGAGGAGGTAGAAATATACAATGGGTAAATGAATTAAAAAATTTTACTGACAATGGAGAATTTATTGGTATCTACCCCCAAGGATATTTAAATTCTTGGAATTTAGGAACAGAAGCTTCAAAAGCAGATGATGTAGCTTTTATAAATTTAATTATAAAAGAATTAGAAAATTATAATAATTTAAACATGAATAAAATCTATGCTATTGGAACTTCAAATGGCTCAGCTATGGTAAATAAATTAGCTATTCACACCTCACATTTTAAAGCAATTGCACCTGTTGTTAGTCAGCTAATGGAAAGTATGCCAATTCAAGACAATACAAAACCAGTATCTATATTTCAAATAAATGGTGCTAAAGACTCAACTATTCCAATTGATGGTGGAATTGCATTTGGCCATAATTTTTTGGATGCGTTAAAAAGTGCTGAATTATGGGCATCAAATTTTGAATGTAATTTTCCTTCTGAAGTTAGCTCAAGTAATGGAAATACTCAATATCTTTTTACTGGTTGTAATGACGACAAAGAAATAAAATATATAAGGGTTGAAGATGGTGAACATTATTTACGTCCAACATATCCTAATATGTTTTCAGATATTTGGAATTTTTTTAAAAGATTCTAAAATTGTATTTTTAATTCTATCTTTTATATTGAATTAAGTTAATACTAGGTGTTTATGAAAAAATTGTGTTACAGTCTATTTATTTTATTTACTTATTTGAGTTTTAGTCAATCAAATTACAATAACAAATCAAACTATGAGTTAGCATATAAGTTTTCTCCCAAAAATTTAGCTAAACTAGTTCATTCAACAACTGTTAGTCCTCATTGGCTTAAAAACGGTAATAAATTTTGGTATCAATATAAAACAACCAATGGTTCTAAATATTATTTAGTTGATGCAGACAAAAGAAAAAAGTCAGAATTATTTGATAATAATAAAATGGCTGCATGGTTAACAGAAATTACAAAGGACCCGTATGATGGCAAGCACCTGCCAAAGTTTAATTTTAAATTTGTTAAAAATGAAACTGCAATTAGATTTAGGGTCACATCCTCTGAGCTAGTCGAATCCTCCGATACTTTAAAAAAGAAAAGTAAAGAAAAAAAGGTTTTCTACCTTGAATATAAACTTGGAGGAAATGGATTAACAATTATTAATAACGAAAAAAAGAAAGAAGAGAAGTGGAAAAAATGGGCAAACATAGCTCCTGATAGTACGATTGTACTTTATTCAAAAAAACACAATCTCTATTGGATGGATAAAGAAAACTTTTTAAAGGCAGTAGCTGATGAAAAAGATTCAACTATAGTAGAAAATCAGTGGACGAAAGATGGTGTTGAACATTTTGGATATGGAGAATATAATAGAGGAATGGATAATGAGGATATTGAAAAAATGAAAAATGATAAATTTCCTTTAAGAGGATACTGGTCCTCTGATTCCAAAAAATTTGTTTTTCAAAAAACTGATAGAAGAAAAATTAAAGATTTATGGGTTATAAATTCAGTTGGTAAAAAAAGACCTACACTTGAAACTTACAAATATCATATGGCTGGAGAGGAAGCAGAGTACACTCACGAAATTTTGATTTTTGACATAAAGTCTAAAGACATAAGAAAAGTACAAATTGATTCAAATAAGCAAAAAACAGTCTCATACATAAGTGGTATAAATATTTATAGTAAGCCAAGAAAACCATCATCAAGAGATGATGAGTTTAAACCAACATTGCTTCTTTCAAATAAAGGAAAAATTTATTTTAGTATCACTAGTAGGGATAGAAAAAAAGTTGATATATGCAGAGCAGATATTAATAGTGGGGAGGTAGAAGTATTAATTGAAGAAAGAATGAATACCTACATAGAAACGCGACCTTTGTATTTAATAAAAAATGAAACTGAAATGATCCATTGGTCTGAAAGAGATGGTTGGGCACATTTTTATAGATATGATATTAATGGGAATTTATTGAATCGAATCACCAGCGGTCCATATCACAGTGATAATATTAAATATTATGATCAAAAATCAAATTTTTTATTTTTCAGTGCTCATGGATTCAATAAAGGAATTGATCCTTATTATGAGCATACTTATAAAGTTTCCTTGAACGGAGGGATTCCAAAATCATTAAATATGGGTGATTTTACTACAATGACATATCACTCTGATAATCATAAATATTTTGTCAATAACTTCTCCAGGGTAAATACAACACCTAAATCTAATCTTATAAATTCTGATGGGAGTGTTTTAATGAATCTGGAAACGGCAGATTTAAGTGCTTTATTTGAATCAGGATATAAATTTCCGGAGACATTTACAGCTAAGGCGGACGATGGAATAACTGACCTGTATGGTGTAATTTACAAGCCTTTTGATTTTGATGAAAATAAAAAATATCCATTATTAGAGTATGTATATCCTGGTCCTCAAACTGAAGCAGTGAATAAGGATTTTTCAGTTAGAATGGATAGGCTTGATCGAATGGCTCAGTTAGGGTTTATTGTAATTACATTAGGTAATAGAGGAGGTCATCCTGATAGATCAAAATGGTATCATAATTATGGTTATGGAAATTTAAGAGATTATGGTTTGGCCGATAAAAAATATGTTGCACAACAATTAGCAAATAGACACGATTTTATTGATATTAATCGAGTTGGAATTTATGGTCATAGTGGTGGAGGTTTTATGTCAACTGCAGCAATTTTAGTTTACCCCGATTTTTTTAAAGTTGCATATTCACAAGCTGGAAACCATGATAACTCAATATATAATAGCTGGTGGAGTGAAACGCATCATGGCGTTATGGAGGAGACTGATGATGAGGGAAATATAAAATATACATATGATATTGACAAGAATCAATCATTAGCAAAGAATTTGAAAGGACATTTATATTTGGTAACTGGAGACATGGATAATAATGTTCATCCTGGAGCCACTTACAGAATGGCAAACGCTTTAATAAAAGCAAATAAAAAGTTTGGTTTTATGATATTACCTAGTCAAAGACATGGTTTTGGGAATATGTCTGAATATAATTTTTGGCTTCGAGCAAATCATTTTTCTAAATATTTACTAGGAAGTGAAAATAACCTTGTGGACATGGTTGAAATTAATATGGATATTCCACAGTCTAAATAATATAATTTTAATACTATGAATTGCAAAAAATATTTATTCTTTTTCATTTTATCAATATTTATTATCTCATGTAAGAGTGAAGACGGTGCTCAGGTTGATGAAGATGGAATTATAACAGGACTTCAAACAAAAACTTTAACTCATGACAATGTGAATAGAAACTATCTTGTTTATATTCCTGATTCATATGATTCTGAAATTGATTATCCATTGATGTTTGTTTTTCATGGTTTTGGAGGAATTGCTACTCAATTTATAAACACTGCAGATATGAGAGATTTAGCAGAGAGCAAAAATTTTATAGTTGTCTATCCTCAAGGTCTTGATTTAGGTGGGACTGGTTCACATTGGAATTGTTCTAATCCCTCTGCTGATAATAAAAGTGATGTTGATGATATTGGATTCATTGAAAATTTAATTGATCAATTAATAGTTGATTATCCTGTAATTGATAGTAAAAGAATATACGCTGCTGGATATTCAAATGGAGGTTTTATGTCATATTATTTAGCTTGTAACTCCAAAAAATTTGCTGCAATTGGTTCAGTTGCTGGTACTATGTTAGATGATAGTTACCAAAGTTGTGATGCTCAATTCCCTACTGCGATGATCAATATTCATGGAACGGATGATTTTGATGTTCCATATGATGGTAATACATATTATCCATCAATTCCAGAAGTAGTTGATTGGTGGAAAAATTTTAATAATACACCAAATGAAGATTTATTAACTAATCAAGATGGTTCAATTGAACAGTATAAATATTATAATGATGCTGGAGATATATATGTTGAACATATTAAAATAATAGGAGGTGGCCATTATTGGGATGATAAATTAAATTATGAGGCTAAAAATACTAGTGGTTTAATTTGGGATTTTGTCTCAAGATATAATATTGATGGAATAATTGATTAGACAACTAATTTTTCCATGAAAGGTAACATATTATTTTTCTTCATTTTATCGAGCTTATTGCTTTCATGTAATAATAATTTAGAAAACAGAAACCCAAATGTTATTATAGTAATTACAGACGATCAAGGTTATGGAGATATTGGCTACAATGGCAATAAAAATATAATTACTCCCAACCTTGACAAATTTGCTAATGAGAGTTTAAGGTTCAATAACTTTCATGTTTCCCCTGTTTGCGCACCCACTAGATCTAGTTTATTAACAGGAAGATATTCCCTTAGAACAGGAGTTACTGATACATATAATGGTGGCGCAATAATGTCATCTAGTGAAATAACATTAGCTGAAATTTTTGCTGAAAAAAATTACAAAACTGGAATTTTTGGAAAATGGCACTTAGGAGATAACTATCCCTCAAGAGCATCTGATCAAGGTTTTCAGGAATCATTAATTCATTTAGCAGGTGGTATAGGTCAGGTTGGGGATTTTACAAATTATTATGCTGGCAATGAGAGTTATTTTGATCCAGCTTTATGGCATAACAATGAAATAAAAAAATTTGAGGGATATTGTTCAGATATTTTCACTGATGAGGCTTTAAAGTTTATTGAACAAAATAAATCGAATCAGTTTTTTTGCTATTTATCATTCAATGCTCCTCATACCCCTTTGCAAGTCCCTGAAAAATATTATGATTTATATAAGGATATTGATCCTTCAAATTTTTATGAAGAAGTAACTTCTGAAATGACTGAAAGAGATGTTAATGATGCAAAAAAGATTTATGGTATGGTTACCAATATTGATGAAAATTTTGGAAAGCTTTTATATAAGCTTGAGGAATTAGATATTAAAGAAAACACAATTGTTATTTTTTTAACTGATAATGGTCCTCAGCAAACAAGATATGTTTCAAATCTTAGAGGTTTAAAGAGTCAGGTTTATAATGGGGGTATTAAAGTTCCCCTTTACTTTAGCTATCCCAAACTTTATAAAAAGGCAAAGGATATAGATTTTTTTGGCGCTCATATTGATGTTCTTCCAACCTTGTCTAAACTATGTAACCTAACAATTCCCTCTGATAGAAAAATAGATGGAATTGATTTATTTGATGAAAATATTGATAAAAATAATAGAGATTTTTTCTCTTACTGGACAAGAAAATCACCTGAGCTTTATAAAAATATTTCATTAAATAGTGATAACTATAAGCTTGTTGGAAACACCGATTATGATTCACAAATTGAAAATTTTGAATTGTATGATTTGGTTAATGATCCTACAGAATCTAAAAATTTAATTTTAGAGAAAAACCAACTCGCAATGGACATGAAAAATAGAATGGATCATGTGTATGATGAATTAATAAAATCAAAAAACTTGGTAAATAAGCCTAGAATTCATTTAGGGAGTATTTATGAAAACCCTACAATTTTAAACAGAAATGATGCAGGTGGACAAAGAGGTATTTGGGCTCAAAATGAAAAATACGGTTTGTGGAGAGTTAATTTTCAAAGTGGTGTATATAATTTTAAATTCAAATTTAATAATGTTGATGAGAGTGATGGGCAAATGACTTTGGAGATTGGGAATAGTGTCCATTCAAAAAAGATATACCTTGATGATGAAGGATTTGCTAGCATGGAAAATATTAAAGTTGATGAAGGAGATTTCGATTTAATACCATTTTTAACAATAAATCGAAAAAACATTTTACCCTTTTGGGTGGAGGTAAAAAAACTATAATTTTTTCTTAGCTCTTAATATTTGAGAAATTTTAAAAATTTGTATTGAGATAACTACAACATTAAGAAAAATGATTGAATACGAATTTGCTACAATTCCATAAATGAGCCATGCAGATGCCCCTACCAAGTTATAAGATCTGAGTTTTAAGGTGTCATTATGCAAGAAAGATATAATTACGAATGTATTTCCTATCCAACCTATTAGCTCTAGCGTACTCATTTTAAAAACTTAATCAAAAATAGCTTAAATCATCTAAAACTGTGCTATTTTTGCTCCAAATAATATGTTTCGTTAGTGCGAAATAAAAATGAAAAAATTTCTATATATATTATTTATCTCATCAATAAATTTTATTTATTCTCAAGATATAATATCTGGTAAAGTATTATTTGAGGACGAGGGTGTTGACTTTCCAATTTCTGGTGCAAATGTTTTTTGGCAAGGAACAAGTAAAGGAGTTATAACAAAATCCAATGGAGAATTTAAAATTGATAAAGAGCAAAGTACAAATAAACTAATTATCAGTTACATTGGTTTTAATACTGATACTTTAGAAGTTAATGATAATAAATACATAACACATTACCTCAAATTTTCTGATCAAAATGAATTAAGTGAGGTTACTGTTTCTAAAAGAAGAAGCTCAGCTCAAAGAACCTATTTAATGCCTCAAAATGTTGTTATGATAAGCGAAGAGGAACTATTAAAAGCAGCTTGTTGTAATCTATCAGAAAGTTTTGAAACAAATCCATCTGTTGATGTCAATCATAATGATGCAATCACAGGTACTAAGCAAATTGAAATGTTAGGATTAAAAAGTCCTTACATTCTTATAACGGAGGAAAATATTCCGATGGTGAGAGGAGCTTCACAAACTTTTGGTTTAGGTTTTACACCAGGAACTTGGATTGAAAGCATTCAGGTTACTAAAGGGATGGGTAGTGTAACAAATGGGTATGAAAGTATTGCTGGACAGATTAATTACGAAATAAAAAAACCTTTCAGTGATATGCCTTTCTTTTTTAATTTGTTCAATAGTATTGATGGTAGGATTGAGGCAAATGCACACGTAAGATCTAAATGGAGTGAAAAATTACAAAACACATTATTTATTCATTACAATGATAGAAAAAGAGCGAATGACAAGAATGGAGATTTATTTTTGGACAAACCAATTCAAGATCAAATCAACCTGTTAAGTAAATGGCAATTTACAGATGCATCTAATGGATTAGTAAGTTTTTTAAATATCAGATACTTGGATGATAGTAAAAAAATTGGTAGTGTTGACTTTAATGAAAAATCAGACTTATCTAGATTTTGGGGAGGAGAGATTTTTACAAATAGATTTGATTCGTCTTTTAAACTTGGTTATGTAAATCCTAATATTCCATATCAAAGTTTAGGGTTTCAATTTGCATATAATTTTCATGATCAAGAATCATATTATGGTCTAAACGATTATGATATTTCTCAAAAGAGCTTCTTTACTAATTTGATTTATAATTCAATTATTTCAAATACAAAAAATAAAATAAAAGTAGGATTAAATTTCTCTAGTGATGACTATCATGAGTATGTATTCAAGTCTGATTTAAGCAGAGTTGATTCATCAATTGGAGGTTTTTTTGAATACAGTTTCGACAACACTAACAATTTTAATTTGATTTTTGGACTTAGGTATGATATTCATAACAATTTAGGTTCATTCTTTACCCCAAGGTTACATTTTAGATATTCATTAAATGATAATTTTTCAATAAAAGGATCATTAGGAACGGGTAGAAAAATTGCTAATATATTTGCTGAAAATCAAGTTTTATTTTTATCTAATAGAAAAAATATTAATAAAACATTTACCGAAAAATTATATGGTGTTGATCCGGAAAAGGCCACTAACTTAGGCTTTAGTTTAGATCACAAAGTTTTTCTGTTTGGAGGACAAGGAAACTTAATTTTTGACTTTTACAAAACAATTTTTGATAATAAAGTGATCTTAGATTACGAGACTTTCGGTGAATTCAATTTTTATAATTCAACATTTGGAAAGTCTAAATCGGACAACTATCAGCTCGAATTTCTTTTTTCTAAAAACAATTGGAATTTAACGGCTGCTTATAAAAAGTATGATGTTAAATCATATTATAAATCTGGGTTGAAAGAAAAACCTCTACAAGCTAGAAATATTATCTTTTTCAATTATGGGATTGAGTCAAATAAAGTAAATGATAAAAATTGGAAATTTGATATAACATATAATAGATTAGGTAAACAAAGATTAATGCAAAACCCAAGAGACAGTTCTGAATTTGTTAATCCTCATTATTCGATTAACTCACAAATTACTAGAGTTTTTAGTAATAAATTTGAAGTATATCTTGGAGGTGAAAATATCAATAACTTTAAACAAGATAATCCGATAATTATGTCTAATAATCCTTTTGATCCAAGTTTTGATGCTTCAATTGTTCATGGCCCAATTTTTGGTTCAATATATCATTTAGGATTACGTTATAAAGTATTAAATTAGTGCTATGAAAAAAGTTGCATTTCTATTATTACTATTTATTCCATTACTTTCTTTATCACAGACTAAAGAAAAAAATGCTAGAGATACTTTTGAAGTTAGCGGTAATTGTGATATGTGTAAGAAAAGAATTGAGTCTGCAACCTTATCCTTGAAAGGCGTAAAGTATGTAAGTTGGAGTCCTCAATCTAAAAACTTTTCAATCATCTACAATAGCACTAAAGTTTCTATTAATGATGTTAAAAAGAAAATTGCTGATGTTGGTCATGATAATTCATCATATAAAGCAACTGATGAAGTTTATGAAAATCTTCATGGTTGTTGTAAGTATCGTGATAACCCAGAGTAAATGATAATTTATTTTGATTTCTGCTAAAACATCACTTAAGTTTAGAAAAGTTCACCGATATCTTGGTTTATTTTTAGGAATCCAATTTTTATTTTGGACAATAAGTGGCCTTTATTTTTCGTGGACTAATTTAGATGAAATTCATGGAGATCAATTTAAAAAAAATAAGGTCCAGAAGGAATACAATAATTTAATTAGCCCCTCCGACTTAGATTATAAAGATGGTATCAAAACAATATCTATAAGAGATTTTAATAATATACCATATTATTGGATAAATAGTGAGCTTTTGGTTAATGCCCATAATGGGTTTATAAAAGATTCTATAACAAAAGAAGAAGCCATCTCAATCTCTAATGAAAATATTTTAGACGAGTATAAAATTAGCCTTGTTGAGAAAATATATGAGGTTGGAAATCATCATGAGTACAGAGGACGTCCTCTTCCTGCTTTTGTAATTTCTTACGAGGGAACCGAGAAATTGAAATCCTATGTTTCTGCATTAGATGGGCAGTTCCAAACAGTAAGACATAGAGATTGGAGATGGTTTGACTTTTTATGGATGACACATACGATGGACTATGAAACAAGAGATGATTTTAATAATAAATTAATTAGAATTTTTTCTTTAATGGGTCTATTTACAGTAATGAGCGGTTTTATTTTATGGGGGATAACTTCAAAAACTTTAAAGAAAATATTCAAATAATTTAATTGATCTCAAACTCTTTTGGAGGTTCTATGCCTTTTAAATTTTTAACGAAATAATCCCACTTTCTTCTTGTAAAATAGTCATTCATATCTCCATAGCCATGCCTTTTATTTGGAAAAATAATTAGATCAAAATCTTTATTTTCCTTTATTAAAGCATCTACAACCAAAAGTGTAGAATATGGCGGAACATTATCATCTAAATTACCATGAGCTAATAATAATTTGCCTTTTAAATTTTTTGCTAAAAGCTGATTAGCTTGATTATCATAATTAGTCTTTTTTAGATCATAATTGTTTTCTCCATCGCTAGTATCATTATCAATATATTCTAAAAGTCCCTGCCATTTTTCTCCCCAGTCTGCTTCATAATTTCTATTGTCATGATTACCAGAACTTGAAACCGCAACATCATAAAATTCAGGATACTCTAAAATTGCTCTGGTTGATGCAAAGCCTCCCCCTGAGTGACCCCAAATACCAACTCGATCGGTATCCATACCTTTATAAATTTTTGAAAGATCTTTTATAGCTTTTATATTATCTGGTAGTCCATTATCACCCATATTTCCGTAATACGCATCATGAAACGATTTAGATCTACCTGGTGTTCCCATTGCATCAACTCCTATAACTATAAAACCCAACTCAGCCAATGCTTGAAAATCTCTTTTAGCAACGGAGAATGAATAATTACCTATACTACCAGATTGGGGACCTGGGTATATATAATTAAGTATAGGGTAATTGTGATTTTCATTATAAAAACTAGGAAAGTAAAGAAGTCCATAGATATCTGTTATATCATCTCTACCCTTAACTGAAAATTCAACTGGCTCTTGCCAATTATTTTTCAATAGTTCCGAAATATCAACTTTATTGACTTCTTTAAGTGTTTCTCCATCTCTATTTTTTAAAAGTGTAATAGGTGGATTTTTTGAGGTTGAAAAAGTAGTAGTAAAGTATTCCCAGTCATTCGAAGCATTTATACTATGAGTACCTTTTTCAGGGGTTAAACAAGTTAAACCAGAACCATCAAAGTTTACTTTATATAGATAGACATGATATGGGTTACCCTCCTCTTTTCCACCGCCAGTGAAAAATATTTCTCTTTTTAACTCATCAACATGTAACACATCTCTTACTAACCATTCACCGCTTGTAATTTGATTTTTTAATTTTCCTGTTGTTAAATCATGTAAATATAGATGACCCCAATCATCTTTTTCAGAATACCATAAAAATTCATTTGATTTGAAAAAGACTCTCCAATTTTCACCATTAACGCCTGATTCATAATAAGTCTTAGTCACCTCTTTGTAAATAGATTTAACGTTTCCAGTTTTAATATCTGCTATTTTTAAATGAGCTTCTTTATGGTCTCTTGAGGATGAGATAAATGCTAAATTTTTTCCATCACTACTGAAATTTGCATCAAGTAATACTCCACCTCTGCCAGCAATATGATCTGTAGTAGTTGACCTTTGATAATCTCTATTCATCTTGAAAGGGGTAACTTTTCCTGTCTCAACATTAATAAAAAGCCTTTCAATTTCAAAGATGTTTTCATCACCAGGTAGTGTATATTTCCATTTTTGTAGGTTAGGGTGTCCTACATTGGTTGTAGTTAAATACATTTCCCCAACCTTTCTTGCATCTTGTCTGAAAGTTGTAATAATTTTCGAGTCATCTGACCACTTTAAAACTGGCCTATCATTTTTAATCCACCCAGCATTATTTGTGCCATAACCATAATCTTGGTAACCATTAAACGTTAATTGTTTTGATTTGTTGGTTTTTAAATTTTTAACCCACAGATTATAATTTTTTATGTAAACACTCTTTTCTTTGTCAGGTGAAACAAACTCAAGATAGCTAACTCTTCTTGTATTTTGAAAAGGATATTCTTCCTCAGTAAGTTCGAGGTTTGTTAGATTAATTTTATATGATTTAAATATTGTATCACTTTTTAATCTAAAGTGTAAATTATCGTTTTCCCATTTTTGAGAAATAAGACTATTCTTAACATACTTATTCATGTGCTCAGACAAGTATTTGACGGCATTTTCATACACATCAGCATCATATTTTTGAATATCATCGCTGCATGAAACTAGAAGGCTAAATAATACACTGATAAAAAATAACATTCTTCTCATAGTCTTTAAAATTAAAACTTTTCTATAACCTAGTGTTGATTATGCTGTTATAAATTGATCCAAATGTATAGCTAAGACCTAAAGAAAAACCTGTCCTATAATCAGTTGCAATTTGCCTTTGCTGAAGTAGTAAATCTTCAATTGATGTGTTTCCAGCCGCAAGGCTATATTGTTCTCTGATTAAATTAATATTTCCTGACAATCTAACTGCTAACCCTTCAAAGATTCTTATGTCTAAATCACTTCTGAGCGAAAATCTTTTTTTTGATCCATCATTTAAAAATTGAGTTGCATTTAGATATGAACTTATGTTTCCCCATTTTTGTCTAAATCTAATATTTAAGCTTAATGTTTGTGATGAAAGCTTTTGCTTTTCATATCCATAAATAGTTTTTTCAATATAATTTCTTTTGCCTGTACCAATTTTATAAGCAAGTGTAATTTCCTTACTTAAAACATCTCTGTAAGGGTAGAAGCTATATTCAATAGCAGGCTGAATATATCTATTTAAATCAATATTTTCATAAGTATTTTGAAATGCGCCAAAAAATATACCTGCTGAAAAGTGATCTGAAATGCTTCTAACAACTCTACCATTGAAGCTAGTAGTTTTTCTAGTACTCTTGTATACATCATTATCCGAGTAGAATTTTCTATTGGTTTCATTTCTTCTTAATTCCGCCCCTATTCTCCAATCCTCAGTTAATTTATCAATTTCAAATTCTATCTCATATCTATTAGTCTTTCTGCTTTCTTCTTGATCACCATTATAAGATCCTGACAATTCAAAAACCCAGTTTTTCCACTTATCGTCATTTGGTGGAATATCTGTATAATTTGAATCAATATCAAGTTTCAAATTATAGTCACCTTTATCTAAAAATGGAACGAGTACCACTTTTAATTTGTTGACTAATTTATCTCTCAAACTACTTGATGTATCATTTGCATATCCTACAACTATACCTGTTGAGCTTATTCCTTCATAATTGTTATTACCATCGATTTTTATTTCAAATGATCTTGACCCTGTAGGATTTCTTTCATCTCTTATGAAAATCTCAACATCAGCAAGATCTTGATCTCTCACATATTCCAAGAATGAAGTTTCTTGTTTGATGTAATTTTCATCGCATCTACAATCGATGTAAGCCTTAATCTTAGTTTCTTGACTGAATGATAAAATAGAAAAAAGAATGAACAAATACGTTAAAAAGATTTTCATGTTAATTTTCTATTTTTAATATCAAAAGTTAGACCCAAATTATGATAAACGCTTTTGAAATTAAAAAATATCTTGTATCATTTACAATTATCACAATATTAATTTTAATTTCATGTTCAAATCCTAATCAAAGTAAAGTGTTAATAGGTAAAATGAATAATGGAGAAGAGGTTTATAAATTTCTTCTTAAAAATAAAGATTGTGAAGTAGAAATTATATCACTAGGAGCTATAATCACCAGCATAAAAGTGCCAGATAAAAATAGCAAATTATTAGATGTTGTACTTGGTTTTGATTCTTTGGAGCCCTACTTGAATGAACACCCATATTTTGGCGCAATCGTTGGTAGGTATGCAAATAGAATTGATAATGGAAAATTCACGATAGCTGATGTTGAATATAATTTAGCTTTAAATAATAATGGCACCTCACTGCATGGAGGCATTAATGGATTTGATAAAGTAAATTGGAAGGTGGTTAGTTATGATGATAAAAATTACAGCTCTTTAAAACTTAACTATTTATCAAAAGACATGGAAGAAGGGTATCCTGGAAATTTAAATGTATATGTCACCTACATGCTTACTAACGAAAATGAGCTTGCTGTTGAATACTATGCTGAAACCGATAAAACAACTATTTTAAACCTAACTCAACATTCTTATTTTAATCTTTCAGGTGAAAGCAACGGTGATATATTAGATCATAATTTAGAAATTTATGCAGATTCATATTTACCGGTCAATGAAAAAATTATACCAACTGGTTATATTGAGAAAGTTCAAGGAACACCATTTGATTTTACAGAATCAAAAAAAATTGGAACAGATATAGATCTTGAAAATAATCAATTAATCTTAGGGAACGGTTATGATCATTGTTGGGTTTTAAATGATTTTGATGGCAGTGTAAGAAAGGTAGCAAGTGCATACAGTGACCAAAGTGGGATACAAATGGATGTGTATACTGATCAACCAGGTGTTCAGTTATATACAGGAAATTTTTTAAATGGATCTATTAGTTCTAAGCAAGGTCTCAAATATGAAAAAAGATCTGGTTTTTGTTTAGAAACACAACATTTTCCAGACTCCCCTAATAAAGAATCATTCCCTAATGTTTATTTGAAGCCTGGTGAAGTATTTAAATCAAAAACAGTTTTTAAGTTTATTTTCTAATTGCGACTGCATCATCCATCAGGTATACTCCACTGCTAACATCTTCTCTTTTAAGCCTTAATATACCAACGACTTCCACAAGCTCATCCATATAAAAATCATCATATCCAGGCTTTAGAGTTAATTCAATAGCTGATTCAGGACCACCATATCCACAAAAGAAACAATCAGCATAAGGGTTTTGAGATAAAACAAATACTCCAGCATCAGGTGCGAGAGTCAGCATGTATCCAGTTATTTTAACATATTCATTGTCCAAACTTTCAACTACTTCACCAAAATATGGTGTTTGAAAATATCCGCCAATCTCTTCTTTATATTCGGATTTATAATATACGTCCCTTAGTTTAAACCAATCAATCTCAATTTGAGATAATGCATCATTAGTAATAAAAAAAGCTAAAAAGAAAATTATTTTATTCATCACCTAATACTTCAGATATATTTAAATTGTAGACTCGTAAAGCAGGAATTATAGATGAAATTAATCCTATAAAAATTGAAAGTATTAATAACCATAATTCTTCATTTAAAATACCAAAGGAATTTAAATTGTAATTTAAGCTTTCCTCCATCAACGAAGATACAAACATAACACCTAATCTACTAACCAGCAATCCTAGAAGAAATCCAACTGTAGTTAAAATTAAACTTTCAAAAATAATCATAAATGAAAGTTGACTTCTAGATGAACCAAGTGTTCTAATTAAGGCCATTTCATATTTTCTATCTCGCATTGAGTTAAAAAGATTAATGAATAAACTAAAAGCTGAAACAATTATAATTAGATATGCCAAGTAGGTTAGCGTTTCAATTCCAAATCCAAATAGCTTAAATAGTCTTGATATTTCATATGATGGTACAGCTGCTTGAAGATTTGTCTCTTCATTAATTTGTCGAGGGAACTGAATGATATTCATTGGGTTTTGAAACTTAATTAACATCGCTGTAATTTCTTCATCATCATGTTCGTGGTCGTGTTCATCATCATGTTCTTCTCCAGTGTGATCATGTTCAGCATGTAAATCCCATATACTTTCAGGAGATGTCACTATTAATTGATCAATTACTGAATTTGATGGTTCAAGTAATCCTACAATTTTAAGCAATTGATCCCCATGGGCTTCTCCAGTCTCTCTCAATCCGTGAGAACTCATTAATTCATCATCCAGTTTTAAACCAAATTTTGAATGTATTTTTGATCCAACTACAACTTCAAATGGATCCTCCCATTTACGACCATCTTTAATTTTTGCATCATAAAGGTCAAGGAACTCATCATCAGTACCTACAATTCTATAACCTTTATAATTATCACCATAAAGAAGATCAATACTAGAGCCGACCATTCTATTATTTTTAATTTTTTTAGCATCTTCAACAGATATATTACCTGTTGGTGAATCAATGTGGTAAACTGCAGATAGTATTAGTTGAAGTGGACTTCCCTTAGCACCAACAACCATATCAATTCCCTTTAGATTATTATCCATTTGAGTTTTAATCAAGCTATTTAGTTGTAGTAAAAGAGAAATTATTCCTATACCAAAAACTAATAAAGCTAAACTCAAAAGTGAGCTTAGAGGTTTACTTATAATATTCTTTATGCTTAATTTAAAAATATTCAAAGCTTTATGGAT
>CACLGQ010000014.1 GCA_902606555.1 uncultured Bacteroidota bacterium | reverse complement strand
GAGATTTCCTCACTAAATGTTTCAGTAGCTACTGGTGTTTTTTTGTCTGAATATAGACGTCAATTTAATTAAAGAATATCTTTTAAAGTTTTTAAGTTATTAATAATTAAACACTTATCATGTGTTTTTTCACCAAAATTCGCGTAATGGATTGCATTCATACCAACCGAGATAGCTCCCATTATATCTGCTTCAAAACTATCACCTATCATTAGTGATTCATCAGCATTGGAATTTGAGTTTTCTAATGCGTATTTAAAAATAATTGGATTTGGTTTTTTAACTCCAACCGATTCAGAATCAAAAACTTTTTCAAAATAATTATTTATTCCAGAATTATTTAATTTGTTTGATTGAACTTTTTTAAACCCATTAGTTAGAATAAATAGCTTATATTTTGGCTTTAGGTATTCTAACAACTCGATTGCCCCATCAATTAAATAATTAAATTTTGGCAATGTCTCAATATAATCATCTGAAAGGGTATTTATCAATTCAGATGGTAAATCAAAATTCAATTTAAAAAATGCCTCTTTTAATCTATTGTACCTCAAATATTCTTTTGTTATGGATTCGGTTCTGTACAATTTCCAATATTTAAGGTTAATAGGAATATAAATATCTAAGAAATGATCTAAATCAACAATAATATTATACTTTTTGAATAGAAACTCAAATGTACAGGCAGAGTTTCTTTCAAAGTCCCAAATTGTGTGGTCTAAATCAAAAAATATACTTTTAACCTTCATCACTAATGTAATTTTTTATTTCATTGATGTTTAATGAGTCAAAATTACCAGAGCTCATTAATAAAAGGCATGAATTGTTATATCTTAGAGAAATTAAATAATTAAAAAGATCAACACTTTCACTAATTATAATTAGATTTTTAATATTAAATGCCGATGAAATTAACCTATTATTTAAGGATTCTGAACTATTAACTTTTTTATTTTTTTTATCATAAAAAATAATGGGTAAATCACAATTATCCAAACATCCAGAATATTGTTGAATAAATTTAGGATCTAGACTGCTAAAAGTATGAAGTTCAAATACTGCAATTAAAAACTTATTTGAAAAGGTTTCCCTTACTGCATTCACACTAGCTTTTAATTTACTAGGGGAATGGGCAAAGTCTCTTATTAAAAGATTATTAGAACCTTTGTAGATAATTTCTAATCTTTTACTTGCACCTTTAAATGTTGATATTGAATTATAGAAATCATCATCTAACACACCTAACAATGAGCAGATTTTTTTTGCCGCTTCAATATTCGAAAGGTTATGTTCCCCAAAAAACTTTTAATGGAATATTACCTTCATTTGAATTAATGAAAACATTATCATTTGAAAGAAAATATTCTGGAAGGTTGTATTCAATTTTTCTTATGTAACTATCATTATTCTTAACAATATCTGTAAGCAATGAATCTAATTCATTATATACAAGCACACCACCATCTACAATAGTGTTAAGAAAAAAATCAAACTGTTTTGCATAGAAATCAACAGTATTAAAAACATTTACATGATCCCAAGAAATGCCAGAGATTAGGGCAATATTAGCTTTATATTTATGAAATTTTGGAGTAGGATCAATGGGTGATGACAAGTATTCATCACCTTCAATTAAAATAAACTCATTTTCAAGGGACAATGAAACAGTGTTACTAAACCCCTCTAACTCAGCACCCAATACATAATCTATTGAAAACTTATTATTATTTAAAACATGCAGAATCATGGATGTAATCGTTGTTTTTCCATGACTACCACCAATAACAATTCTTGTCTTATTCTTAGAAAAATTATAGATAAATTCGGGATAAGATAAAATATTAAGGTTTAGTTCTTGAGCTTTAATAAGCTCTGAATTATCTTTTTTTGCATGCATACCAAGAATAATGAAATCAATATCTGTGGAGATTTTATCAGGAAACCAGCCGAGTACTGATGGAGATATATTATTTTCTTTTAATCTTGACAAAGAAGGTTCGTATAACTTATCATCACTACCTGATATATGATAGCCTGATTTTTTTAAAGCGATGGCAAGACTGTGCATTACACTTCCACCAATAGATATAAAATGTACTTTACAGCTCATAAAATTAAAATTTATTATAAAATTCTTGTGCCTTATCTCCCTCATCTTTAGAGAAAGAATAAATATTTTGAATTATATCTCTTGCTTTCTTATTTCCTCCACCAAAGAATCTGGGCACCTTTAAGTATATCTCAAGTAATGCACGATTTAAGTCGATATCCTTACTATTTAATAAATAAGCTTTTTCAAAAAGTTTTACCATTTCACGTGCATTTTTGGCTTGTTGAAATCTTGGCATTGATTCGACTTCCAAACCAAATGCAGATGCATATTTGAAATTAAAATCGAAGCTACTTGGATTAATTTGGACTAGTTTTTTATAAGTTAGAGCTGCTTCACTAAAGTTTGAAGATTTAAACAATGAATCTCCAAATTTTTCTAGTTCCATTATAATTTTAGTATTTTTCTGCTCAGTTTGAGCATTTAAAATGATTGAACATAAAATAAAAACTAGTTTAATTTTTCCCATAAAATATCTTTTAAATTCTGTATGCCGTCCATTGTAACCGATGAAATAAAATGAATTTGACAGTCATTAATTACAGACATAACATCTTTTTTAAATTTACTAAAACTTTTGGGGGCCACTAAATCACATTTGGATATAACCAAAACCTTTTCTTTATCATTTAGCTCAGGATTATACGTATTAAGTTCTTTATTAAGTATTTTAAACGTTTTTTGGAAATTTTTTGACTCAACGGATATTAAAATACAAAGTATAGCATTTCTTTCAATATGTCTTAAAAAATGGTGGCCAAGACCCTTACCCTCAGATGCACCTTTAATAATTCCTGGAATATCAGAAATTACAAATGTGTTGAATTCTCTGTGTTTCACAATACCCAAATTAGGCTTAAGGGTAGTAAATTCGTAATTAGCAATTTTGGGTTTGGCGTCAGTCATAACACTCAAAAGTGTAGATTTACCAGAGTTTGGTAATCCAACTAATCCAACATCTGCTAAAACTTTAAGTTCAACTGTAAATTTTTTTTCGATTCCTTTTAAACCTGGTTGAGCATATTTTGGTGTTTGATTAGTAGATGATTTAAAGTTCCAATTGCCTAAGCCTCCTTTACCGCCCTCAATTACAATTTTTTTATCTCCATGATTAATGGATTCATAAATAATTTCATTTGTTTCACTGTCTCTAACTACAGTTCCTACAGGGACTTTAATTATTTCATCTAGACCATTTGAACCTGAGCTTCTCGACTTACCACCGTCTCCTCCATTTTTTGCTTTAAAGTGTTTTTTAAACTTAAAATGATATAAAGTCCATAAATTTTTATCGGATACAAAAATAATGTGACCTCCTCTACCTCCATTTCCACCATCTGGCCCTCCTTTAGCAACAAATTTTTCTCTTCTTAAATGGGTGGATCCTTTACCTCCATCACCTGATTTTGCATTAATTTTGACATAATCAACAAAATTATCTTCAGTCATTTTTTTTTGAATCTACAACATTAATTAATCGATTATTAACATCATTCAAACTTCCAACTCCATCAATAGAATAAAACTTATTTTGATTTTCATAAAAAATAATTAATGGTTTTGTTTTTTTATCATATTCCTCAAGCCTTTTATTTATCTTATCTTCACTTTGATCATCATTTCTTCCGCTAGTTTTTCCTCGCTCTAATAGTCTCTTAACTAATCTATCATTAGGAACATCTAAACCAATAACTAAATCAATTTTTAAATTCAAATTAATTAAAAGATTGTCTAGAGATTTTGCCTGTAAAATTGTTCTTGGAAAACCATCGAGAATAAATCCATTACATGGAACAAAGCCTAGAATCTCAGATTCTAACATTGCAATAGTAATCTCATCAGGGACTAATTCTCCTTTGCTCATGTATTGTTTTGCAATATTACCAAGTTTGGTTCCCTCTGAAGTGTTTTTTCTAAAAACATCTCCAGTTGAAATGTGAGTCAGTCCATATTTATTTTTAATCATTGAAGCTTGAGTTCCTTTACCAGATCCAGGTTTCCCAAAAATTATAACATTAAGCATACAGAGAATTTTACACAAATATACCTTTTACAATCTAAAAGTTAAATTATATAACTCATTATAATTTAACGTATTTTTACATTCATGAATTCAGAATTATTTCAAAAAACTTTAGGCATTGTGGGAGGAGGACAATTAGGAAAAATGCTTTTGAGTGAATGTAATAAGATGAATATCAAAACTCATATCTTAGACCCAAATGATAATTCACCATGCAAAAAAATGACAAATAAGTTCCATATTGGTGATTTTAAAGATTTTGATACAGTTTTAAATTTTGGAAAAGAATGTGATTTAATAACTTTTGAAATCGAACATATTAATGTAGATGCCCTTGAAAAATTAGAAGCTTTAGGTAAAAAAGTTTATCCAAGCTCGTACACATTAAAAATTATCCAAGACAAATACAAGCAAAAGTGTTTTTTCAAGGATCACAACATACCAACTGCTAATTTTAAATTTTTTGAGAATATTCAAGAATTAAATAAATCTATAAATAATAATGAAATTAAGTTTCCATGTGTTTGGAAAAAGACAAAATTTGGATATGATGGATTCGGAGTTAGAATATTAAAATCTGTTGATGATACAATTGATCTGCCTCAAACTGAGATGATAATCGAAGATTTAGTTGCCTTTGATAAAGAATTAAGTATTATTGTTGCAAGAAGCGAAAGTGGTGAAATTAAATGTTTTAAAACAGTTGAAATGGAATTTAATAGTGATTCAAATCAAGTAGAATTTGTTATTAGTCCAGCTAAAATTTCAAAAAAAATTGACAACCTAGCTCAAGAACTTGCCATTAAACTTGTAAAATCACTCAACTGTGTTGGGTTATTAGCTGTAGAAATGTTTTTGCATGATGACACAATTTTGATTAATGAGCTTGCTCCAAGACCCCATAACAGTGGACACCTTACAATTGAAGCGTGTCAGACCTCTCAATTTCAACAACACATTAGGTCTATTTTTAATTTAAAATTAGGTGAAACTACACAAAACGGAAGTGCTGTAATGTTAAACTTGGTTGGCGAGAATAACTATTCCGGAGATGTTTTATATGAAAATTTAGATACTGTTTTTAATATCAAAGAAGCAAATTTGCACATTTATGGCAAAACAGAAACAAGGCCTAACAGAAAAATGGGGCACATAACAATTATTTGTAATAACTTTGATGAAGCATATGAAAATGCGAAATTATTAAAAAGTAAAATAAAAGTTAAATCTTAACAAAAATGCCAAAAGTTGGAATTATAATGGGGAGTAAATCAGACTATCCGATAATGAAGGATGCTGTTGATATACTTGAATATTTCAAGATAGATTATGAAATTGACATAGTTTCGGCACATAGGACCCCAGAAAAAATGATGGAGTATAGTAAAAATGCACACAAAAATGGAATTAGCGTTATTATAGCTGGGGCAGGAGGTGCAGCACACCTGCCTGGGATGGTTGCTTCAAATTCCCCCCTTCCAGTTATTGGAGTTCCCATTAAATCTAGAAATTCTATCGATGGATGGGACTCTATACTATCAATTTTGCAAATGCCAGGTGGTGTACCAGTTGCCACTGTAGCTTTGGATGGTGCAAAAAATGGAGCTATACTCGCTGTTGAGATTTTAGGTTCAAGTGATTCTGAAATTATGAATAAAGTAATAGCTTATAAAAAAGATCTGGAAAAAAAGGTAAAATCCTCATCATTAGGTGATTGATTCGATTATAAATTTAACTAAATCATTTTGTCAATAAGACGTTAAAAACTTTACAAAAAGTATATAACTTTTAGTTAAAATATTGTTTAAGAATATATAATTTTGGTGTTTTGATATGAAAAAATTTTCTGAAAGACATATTGGGATAACAACAAAAGATGAAAAGGTAATGATCGATTATTTAGGTGTTCAAAACCTTGACCATCTAATTGAAGAAACGATACCACTTGAAATTAAAAACACCAACAAATTAAATCTTGATGATGAGATGTCAGAATCTCAGTTTTCTAATCATATTTATAGTCTGTCTCAAAAAAACAAATATTTTAAAAATTACATTGGTTTAGGCTATAATGAAGCAATACTGCCGCCAGTTATTCAAAGAAATATCTTAGAAAACCCGGGATGGTACACTGCATACACTCCCTACCAGGCTGAGGTAGCACAAGGTAGATTAGAGGCGTTATTGAACTACCAAACAGCCATATGCGATTTGACTGGAATGGAACTCTCAAATGCCTCACTACTTGACGAGTCAACATCAGCGGCAGAGGCAATGAGTATGCTTTTTGGAACCAGATCAAGAGATCAAATTAAAAACAACATAAACAAATTTATAGTCTGTGATGATATTTTTGATCAAACACTCGATGTATTACTTACCAGAGCTGAACCTCTTGGTATTGAAATTGAGGTATTAAAATTTGATGAAATTGAATTAAATGGTTCTGAATTTGGTTGTCTCGTGCAATACATCGGAAAAAATGGAAAAATTAATGATTTAGACAAGATTTCCAACAAAATTGAAAACAATGATTGTAAATTAGTTGTTGCTGCTGACTTAATGTCGCTAACTATCCTAAAAGAACCTTCCGCCTTTAGTGCAGATGTTGTAGTTGGTACATCTCAAAGATTTGGAATTCCATTAGGATATGGCGGTCCACACGCTGGATATTTTGCAACTAAAATGCAATACAAAAGGTTTATTCCAGGTAGAATTATTGGTGTATCAAAAGATAGAAATGGCGATAGAGCTCTAAGAATGGCTCTTCAAACAAGAGAACAACACATTAAAAGAGAAAGAGCAACTTCAAATATCTGTACTGCACAAGTTCTTTTAGCAGTTATGGCTGGGATGTATGCTGTATATCACGGAAACAGAGGAATTAAAGAAATAGGAGAAAAAATAAATAGAAACGCAAAAATTCTTGATGAGCACCTTCGTTTTCTTAAAATCCCTCAAATCAACGATGATTATTTTGACACTTTACACATAAAGTTTCCCGTCCAAAAATTAAAAAAAATAGCAATTGAAAGGAGAATCAACTTTAACTATCTTAATGATAATGAATTGACTATTTCCATAAATGAGGCTACTGAAATTGATGACATTAAAGAAATCTGTGAAATTTTTGAAGCTGTCTTAAACAAAAAATCAAGTTTAAAGTCTACAGAAACTAATTTCTCATCTATCCCCGTCAATCTTAAAAGAAACTCATCGTTCCTTCAAGATAAAATATTTAATTCACATCACTCTGAGACATCTATGATGAGATATATTAAATCACTTGAGAGAAAAGACCTTTCTCTAAATCACTCTATGATTGCTTTAGGATCATGTACAATGAAGCTTAATGCTGCAGCTGAAATGCTTCCCCTTAGCTCGGCAAGGTGGAATAATATGCATCCTTTTGCACCCATTGATCAGGTTGGTGGATATAATTATATGCTAAACAAACTTGTTCGTCAACTAAATCAAATAACTGGATTCAGTGGGACATCCTTACAACCAAACTCAGGTGCTCAGGGTGAATATGCTGGTCTGATGGTAATCAGATCATATTTTAAAAGCTTGAAACAAACCAACAGAAATGTTTGTATTATACCATCATCAGCTCACGGAACAAATCCTGCATCAGCGGTAATGGCAGGGATGAAGGTTGTTGTTGTTGGAACTGATAAATATGGGAATATCGATGAAAGTGAATTAAAAACAAAAGCACAAGAAAACAGCGACAACCTTGCAGCTTTGATGATTACTTATCCATCCACTCACGGTGTTTTTGAATCTTCAATTAAAAGAATCACTCAAATCATTCATGACAATGGAGGACAAGTTTACATGGATGGTGCCAACATGAATGCTCAAGTTGGCTTAACTAATCCATTTTTAATCGGGGCTGATGTTTGCCATTTAAATTTGCATAAGACCTTTTCTATCCCTCACGGTGGAGGTGGACCTGGTGTAGGTCCTATTTGTGTTGCAAAACATTTGGTAGATTTTTTACCCCAAACCAATAGGTCAGCTGAGAAAGAATATAGTGTAAAAGCTATATCAGGTGCACCATGGGGCTCAGCAATGGCCTGTTTGATTTCTTATGGTTACATATGTATGATGGGCGGCCATGGATTACAAAGAGCTACTGAAATTGCCATTTTAAATGCTAATTATATAAAGAAAAGGATTGAAAAAGACTACAAAGTACTATATCAAGGCGAAAAAGGAAGGTCAGCACATGAGTTAATTATTGATTGCAGGCCATTTAAAGATGAATTTGGGATTGATGTAATGGACATCGCTAAGAGATTAATTGATTATGGGTTTCATGCTCCAACCGTTTCTTTCCCTGTACCAGGAACCATGATGATTGAGCCAACTGAAAGTGAAAGTTTAGAGGAAATTGACAGATTCTGTGATGCTTTGATATCTATCAAAGCTGAAATTTTAACCTGTAACAAAAATGATGAATCCAATATCCTCAAAAATGCTCCTCACACTCAAATAACAATAACAAATGATGAATGGAATTTTGGTTATTCTAGAAAACAAGCTGCATTTCCTTTACCATACTTGAAAAAAAATAAATTCTGGCCGTCAGTAACAAGAATCGATGATGCTTACGGTGATAGAAATTTAATTTGTACTTGCGCTCCAATTGAAGATTATATTGAATCCTAATTAATTCCTATTTTTGATTAAAATTTATTATGCCAATCCATATTTCAGGTACTGGTTCTTTTTTACCTCAAAATAAAGTTAACAACAGTTCGTTCTCAAATAGAGTTTTTTTTGATAAAGATGGAAACAGTTATCCAAACTCCAACGATGAAATAATAGAAAAATTTAAGACAATCACAGGAATCAAAGAAAGAAGATATGCAGATAAAGAACATAAAACATCTGATTTAGCAACTTTTGCTGCTCAAAATGCAATCAAAGATGCTGGTATTGATAAAGAAACGTTAGACTACATTATTGTTGCACATAATTTTGGCGATATTGAATATGGAACTAATCAATATATTGCTCTTCCTTCAGTCGCTACCATGGTCAAACACAAACTAGAAATTCAAAATGAAAATTGTGTTGCATATGATATAATTTTTGGATGCCCTGGCTGGCTTGAGGGTGTAATTCAAGCAACTGCATATATTAGGTCTAAAATGGCAAAAAGATGTTTAGTTATTGGTGCTGATACACTTTCACGAACTATCGATGAGTCTGATAGAGACTCAATGATTTTTGCAGATGGAGCAGGTGCAACAATAATTGAAGAGACCTCTGAATCAGGTGGAATATTATCCCACAAAACAATTACTAAGGCAGGTAAAGAAGCCCTATATTTATTTTGTGAACCCTCCTATGATCCAAAAAACACAAAGTCTGCTAAACACCTTAAAATGAATGGTAGAAAGGTATATGAATTCGCAATATCAAATATTCCTGGTGCTTTAAAGACTTGCCTTGATAATAGTGGAAAAAATATTGATGATATAAAAAAAATATTTCTTCATCAAGCTAATGAAAAGTTAGATGAAGCAGTTTTAAAATACTTTTACAAACAATTCAATAAAGAGATTCCAGAAAACATAATGCCAATAAGTGTAGATGTCTATGGCAACTCATCTGTAGCTACAATTCCAACATTGTATGATATAGTTTTAAAAACAAACTTCAAAGGACATAATTTGAAAAAGGGAGATGTCATTTTATTTGCAAGCGTTGGGGCAGGCATGAATATAAATGCATTAACTTATCAATTATAAAATGAGCTTTTTACATGCAATAGGAAAGTATTTTTTAATGATAAAAATTTCTTTTACAAACACATGCAAGAGAGAAGTTTTATACAAACAAATATTTAAAGAAATAAATGACTTAGTACTTGATTCCATTCAAATTGTTTCAATTCTATCATTTTTTATTGGTGGTGTTGTATCGATTCAAATGGCATTAAATTTAGAAAATCCTTTGCTTTCAAAAACTTTAATTGGGTTTGCAACACGTCAATCCGTTATTTTAGAGTTTGCTCCGACATTTATTTCAATAATTATGGCAGGTAAAGTTGGATCATATATAACTTCGAGCATTGGGACAATGAGAGTAACTGAACAAATTGATGCTCTGGAGGTAATGGGAATAAATTCTCTTAATTATTTAGTTTTTCCTAAAGTAATTGCAATGCTACTCTACCCTTTTGTTATTACAATTTCAATGTTTTTAGGAATTATAGGGGGTTTATTAGCGATGACATTAACAGGTGTTCCAAGTGAGTCATACATACAGGGAATTCAGATGGATTTTGATTCATATCACATTACATACTCATACGTCAAGACACTTGTTTTTGCTTTTGTATTAGCCACTGTACCATCTTTTCATGGATATTACATGAAAGGAGGTGCACTTGATGTAGGTAAAGCCAGTACAAAATCATTTTATTGGACATCAATAATTATTATTATTTTAAACTATGTAGTAACCCAACTTTTATTATCATAATAAATGATTCAAGTCAACAACATATTTAAATCGTTCGATAAATCTGAAATTTTAAAACAGATTAACACTGTTTTTCACAGAGGAAAAACAAATTTAATTATTGGCCAAAGTGGATCAGGAAAAACAGTATTACTTAAATGTCTTTTAGGTCTTTATGAAGTTGATTCAGGGGAGATAATTTATGATGGTCTTTCATCTGTAAATATGAATAGTGATGACAAATTAGAAATTAGTCGCCAGATGGGTATGGTTTTTCAAGGAAGTGCATTATTTGACTCAATGAATGTTCTTGAAAATGTAAGGTTTCCTCTTGATATGTTGACCAAAATTAACGAATCTGAAAAAAATTTAAGGGCTATGAAATTTATAGAGAGAGTTAATTTAAAAGACGCAGTAAATAAATTACCGTCCGAATTATCAGGCGGTATGCAGAAAAGAGTTGCAATTGCAAGAGCGGTAGTTATGAATCCTAAATACCTATTTTGTGATGAACCAAACTCTGGATTAGATCCAAAAACGGCAATAGTTATAGATCAACTCATACAAGAAATAACAAAAGAATATAATATTACAACAATTATTAATTCTCATGACATGAATTCAGTAATTGAAATTGGAGAGAATATTATTTTTTTAAAGGAAGGAAACAAAATATGGCAGGGTTCCAATAAAGAAATTTTAAAATCTACAAATAAAGAAGTTGAGGATTTTGTCTACTCTTCTGAACTTCTAAAAAAACTTAGAAATTAATAACTAATTTGTATTGCTTCTAATTTCAAAAATATCATTGTCAAGCTGAAACTTAAGCCAATTTCTAACGTTTTCATTAAGCTTTAACTTTTCTTCATTTTCTAATTCTTTATTCCATTTAAGATTAAAAACTAATACAGTGTCTATTTCGTTGAAATCAGTTTTAATTGTTTCAAAAACCTCAAATTCATATAGATCAGGATATATAATTTTAATTTCTTTTGCTAATGAATTAAAAATTAATTTTTCTCTACTTAAACTTTCTAAATCGTTTAACTTTTGATTCAGTTTATTTATTTCATTTGATTTAGAGACCAGTTCCAAGGAATCTCTAAAACGAAGTTCTTTAATAAATTCATTTGAATTCGTTGAATTTGATTTTTCCTGATTAAACTCGAGAATTGTATTTTCAAGTGAACTATAATTTTTTATTTTTTTACTTAAAAAATGATATTGTTTCCTGGTTAAGCGGCCTTTGTCCAAAAGTATTTATTGAAATTTTTGAGTCTCCACCATTATAATTAATTTCGGCCCTTTTTACTAAATATTCAAAATTTGGCAGTCCAACCAATTCATTATTTAAAAAATCTTTGCTTTGAGAATTGAACTTACTTTCATCCATAACATCAAAAAATTTAATTACTGCAGGGATTAGTATTAAAAATGAAATAACAGTTACAATTCGATTTATAAAAGTTCTTCTAGACGAATTTGCATAATTGACTAGAGGAAATCTTAAAAATTTTAAAACAATATATGTTGCAATTATGATATAGATACTATTAATTGCAAAAAGGAAGATTGCCCCGCTTGCATAATCCATATTTTTTTCAGCTAAACCAAAACCAACTGTACAAAGTGGGGGCATCAAAGCTGTAGCTATTGCTACACCAAAAATAGCTGAGCTAATATTTTCTTTTTTTGTTTTAGCTATTATAAGGGCTATGCCACCAAAAAAAGCGATTATAACATCCCTAAAATCTGGCTTAGTTCTAGACAACAACTCTGATATCTCTTCCCCTTCAGGAAAAATTAAAAAAAACAAATATGAAGTAGCTACACTTAAGACAACCATAACTATAAAGTTTATAGAAGAATTTTTCAATGTTTCTATATCGTTAGTAGCTATAGAAAAACCCAGCCCAAGAATGGGTCCTAGTAATGGAGAAATTAACATGGCACCTATTAAAACTGCTGTTGAGTTTGCATTTAAACCAACTGATGCAATTATTATTGAACAAATAAGTATCCATGCAGTTGTTCCTTTCATAGATATGTCGGACTTAATCGCATTTGAAGTAGAGTTTTTATCTACATCTTTATGAAAGCTTAGAATACTTTTTAAAAAGATTATAATTCCAGTTAATAAACCCTCTGCATTTTTTTTAATATCTGGTTTTTCAGAATTTTCGTTAAAATCAAATTTTGTTTCCAATACTTATTTAATTTCTTTTAATCCAGTTAAATCTGATGAGCTCCTTATTTTATCACCTAAACCGTCAATTATATCAATATTATTTTCTTTACACACTTTTGATTCTGGTATTTCGTAGTTTTTTCTATCTCCACCATTAGCAAATACATTGGGATTTACTATTTTCAGTGATTTACATACAGTTTTATCATCATCAATAGATAAAAAGACCTCATCAACAGCTTTAATATTTTTAACAATTAAAACTCTATCTTTCTCATCCATAAAATATTTTCCTTTCTTTAGAGCACATTGCTTATTGTTATTCACTATTACAATTAACCAATCGCCTAATTTTTTTGCATTATTAATGTATTCAATATGGCCTACGTGAATAGGGTCAAAATATCCACTTATAGCAATTTTTTTCATATTAATTCAACTTTGGCATGAGCAAGAAATAAATATTTTCTTCCACTATCATTTTCAATGCAAAGATACCTTTTTCTTCTTTTTGCAATTTTTTTATAAAGCTTATCATTATTATATCTAAAAATATCACCAATGTCAATTTCCTCAAGATAAGTGTAATTATCATTATCATTATCATATTTATTAAGCTCCATTTCTAGAAGACTATCATAAGAGAACGATGATTTAGGATTCTTCATGTGCTCATTAATTAAAATCTGCAGACCATTAGGAAATAAATTTATATCCAAAATAGGTTGCAATAATTTTTTAAACTCTTCTTTCCATATTTGTCCATGGGGACTAGTCCTAATATTTTTTTTATAAACATTAAAATGCGCAAGTTCATGTATTAAAATAAGTAGAAATCTATACTTATTATCCATGTGATTTATTGTGATGATATCTTTATTTTTAGACTTTCTATAATCCCCATGCTTAGTTCTTCTCTTTGGAACTGTTTTGATTATGAGATCCTGATCCTCAATCAAACTTTTTACATAATCATTAACTTCATTTGGAACTAATGATAGAATATCTTTCATGGATTAGATGATGAAACTGGAATAACTTTTCCATTAAATACTTTTGATGAGTTATTTGCAAAATCATAAATAAATGAAGCCATTTCGTTTGGATTAACTTGTGCTTGATAGCCTGGAAAAGCTTGATTTAACATAGGAGTATTAACAGATCCTAATGAGAGGGAATTAAATTTAGGGCCCGATTCTTTAAACTCCTCTGCCAAAACCTCGGTAAGGATATTTAATGCTCCTTTACTTGAAGAGTATGCGGTTAAGCCAGGGAATTTAGAACTTCCTGATATTCCACCAATACTACTAATATTGACCACATGAGAATCTTTTTTAAAAAATGGTAGTAAAGATTGAATTAATGAAATAACGCCGAAAACATTAACATCATAAATATTATATAAATCATCTTTACTCAAATCTTTGAATGACTTATTAATAAGTTTTCCAGCGTTGTTAATTAAAACGTCTATTCTTTTATATTTATTTTCAACCAAACTGATAAGTTTATCTAAGCTCTCTTTCTCTGAAATATCAAAGTTAATATGCTCTACCCCATCAAGTCCTAATACAGGAAGGTCAGATCTAGATAATGAGATTACTCTGAATCCATTTTTAGAATATATTTTTACTAACTCAAGTCCAATTCCTGAGCTGGTTCCTGTTATAATAATATTCTTCATTAAACTAGTATAGTTACAGGATTTTCAATGAATCCTTTTAGAGTCTCCAAAAAAAGTGAACCAGTTACACCATCTACGGACCTGTGATCGCAAGCTAAAGTTAACTTCATTGTATTACTGACAACAATTTTATCATTTATAACAACAGGTTTCTTTGTTATAGCTCCTACAGATAAAATCGCAGAATTCGGATGATTGATTATTGAGGTAAATTCTTGAATTCCAAACATTCCTAAATTAGATACAGTAAAAGTGCTTCCTTCAATCTCATCAGGTCTCAATTTCTTTGATTTTGCTCTGACCGCATAATCCCTAACCTTACTATTAATTGAATGTAAGGTTTCCTGATCTGCAAATTTAATTACAGGTACAACTAGGCCATCCTCAACACCCACCGCAACACCAATATGTACATGATGATTAAGTCTTATTGAATTATCCATCCATTGAGAATTAACTTGGGGGTGTATCTTTAGAGAAGCAGCACAAGCTTTTATCACTATATCGTTGAATGAAATTTTGGTGTCTGGAATGGAATTGTATTGCTCTCTGAAAGCAATAGCATTATCCATATTAAATTCAACTGAGAGATAGTAATGAGGAGCAGAAAACTTAGATTGACTTAGTCTTTTTGCAATTGCATTCCTCATTGATGAATTCTTTATTTCTTCAAAAGATTCCTCTCCTTTAACAAGGTTTTTTGTAGGGGCTACAGCAGGTGCCGCAGCTTGAACATTATCTTTTAAGTCTTGTACAATCTCTTTTTCAACAACATTATTTTGAGTATTATCAAGATCACTTTTTACAATTCTTCCATTGTCACCAGATCCTTGAATAGTAGATAAATCAATATTTTTTTCTGCTGCAATTTTCTTAGCTAATGGTGATGCAATTATTCTTGAACTAGATGAAACAATTGGAACCTTATCTTGTTGATTGTTTAAAACCTCATTAGAATCGGATTGATTATATACAGATTCAACGGGTGTTTCATCAATTAAAGCTTCTTTATCATCATTTCCGTAATCACTCAAAAGTTGCTTTACATCTACGTCACCGTCTGAAATTATAGCAATTAAATCGTCTACTTTAACAGTTTCTCCTGCATTCACACCAATGTAAACAAGTTTTCCACTGTAAAAAGATTCAAATTCCATTGTAGCTTTGTCAGTTTCAATTTCGGCTAAAATATCACCCTCAGAAATTTCATCACCAACATTTTTTAACCATGCTGAAATAGTACCTTCTTCCATTGTATCACTTAACCTTGGCATTTTTATATACTCAATATTCGAATCATCATTGAAGTTGGTAGTTTCAGTTTTTAAATCATTTTCTGCTTTAAATAAAGTAGCTTCCTCAACTTCTTTTTTAGTTATAGACTCATCATCTAATTGTTCCTGCTCATTAATCTGATCAACTAAATCCAATTGAGAATTCGAGCTCTCCTCGATGTTACTATCAGCTGATATAAATGAAGAGATATCTTCCCCTTCCTCACCAATGATACATAGCAAAGAATCAACATTAGCAGCAACTCCTTCATCAATAGCAATATGCAGTAGTATTCCATCATAAAATGATTCGAACTCCATAGTCGCTTTGTCAGTTTCAATTTCAGCCAAAATATCTCCCTCAGAAACTTTATCACCAACCTTTTTTAACCACTGCGCAACTACACCCTCTTCCATGGTATCACTGAGTCTTGGCATTTTAATTACTTCCGCCATCTATTCTGGTTTATGTTTTAGAAATGGATAATCTTCTTGCTCATATACGGAATCGTACATAATATTTTTTTCAGGGTATGGGGACTCATCGGCAAACTTTTCACATTCATTTACTTTTTGTTTTACTCTGTTATCAATTGCCAAGATTTCGTCTGGAGATGCATAGTTATTTTGAACAATAATTTCTTTAACCTGTGTGATTGGATCAATCTTTCTGTAGTCCTCAACCTCCTCCTTGGTCCTGTATTTTTGTGCATCTGACATGGAATGTCCTCTGTATCTGTAAGTCTTCATCTCAAGAAGGGTTGGTCCTTTATCAGATCTAGCTCTGTCTATTGCCTCATCTAATGCCTCAGCAACTTTAACTGGGTTCATTCCATCTACTGGCCCACAAGGCATTTCATATCCTAAACCAAGTTTCCAAATGTCAGTGTGGTTAGATGTTCTTTTAACTGAGGTACCCATAGCATAGCCATTATTTTCAACAATAAATACTACAGGTAAACTCCACAACATAGCTAGATTAAGTGTTTCATGAAATGATCCCTGCCTAACCGCACCGTCTCCCATAAAACAGAGTGTTACAGCTCCTCTATTATAATATTTGTCCCCAAACGCCATACCAGCACCAAGTGGAATTTGTCCTCCAACAATACCGTGTCCTCCATGAAATCGGTGTTCTTTTGAAAAAATATGCATAGATCCACCTAATCCCATTGATGTTCCAGTTGCCTTGCCATAAAGTTCAGCCATGACTTTTTTAGGATCAACACCCATACCTATTGGCATGACGTGATTTCTGTAAGCAGTAATCATTCTGTCTTTGTCCATGTTCATAACATGTAAAGCACCCGCAAGAACAGCCTCTTGTCCATTGTATAAATGAAGGAATCCTCTAACTTTTTGCTGAATGTAAACTTGTGCTAACTTATCCTCAAACTTCCTCCAAAAGAGCATGTCTTCATACCATCTTAAATAAGTCTCTTTTGTAATGGGGTTCATAATTCTCTGCAAAGATAACTGAAATTTTTAAGACAATTGTATCTAAAAACAGTAAGAATTGACGAGTTTTTAACTTGATTACTGAAAGTTAAAACCAAGTGATAATCTAAGTGTATTTTCCAGAGGGCTGATCACATCAGAGGTTGAAATAAGGTACGATAAATCAATTTTTAAATCTCTTGCGGTATTAAATCCTGTTCCTATTGTTATAAACTTTCTGGATCCTTTAAGTTCATGTTCACTAAAATATCCCGATCTCAGAAAAAATGATTCATTAAATGAATATTCTAAACCTAAGCTATATGTTAATTCTTTTAATTCTTCAGAAAATCCATCAGGAGCATCATTAAAAGAGTTAAATATTCCTTGTAAAAAACCTGTGTCTGGCTGTCTATAGGCAACAATATCACCATTAACATTAAACACTTCTTCGCTTGGGGAAGGAACCAGTAATTTATTTAACTCAAGTGAGACAGTAAAACTATTATTGCTGTCAAAGATAAATTCAAACCCAGAACCAATTCGCAAATTTGAAGGTAAAAAACTTTCAGTACCATTATTAATCTTTGAATATTTCATCTTGGGTCCAACATTAGATATATTAAATCCGGCTCTTATAATTCCATCATAATTTCTATAAGATTGAATATCAGATTCATAAAAACCAGAAATATCTACAGCAATGGAGCTAGCGGCCTCTGTCTCAGAATCAAGTGTTTGTAGCTTAACATCAGATAATAAAAATCTTGCAGCAACTGACATAGCAAAATTTTCATTCAGTTTCAAAGTATATGCTGCATCAAGTGTAAATTCATTTGGGTTTTCAATTATTGGGATATCCAAGGGATTTTGTAAAATATCAATGTCACCTAAGCTAAAATATTTTAAACTTGCGCTCCACGCAGATCTTTCATTTGGTTTATTATAGTAAGAAATATTTGCTAAAAATATATCATTTACAAGCTTGCTTAAATAAGGTGTATAACTGAATGCAATACCAGAGCTAGATTCACTGAAAACATATTTTGAAGGATTCCAGTGCTGAGAAAAATTATCCATTGATGTTGCCACACCCTGTTCTCCAATACCAGCCGCTCTTGCATCTGATGCAATCATCAAAAATGGTACAGCTGTGGTTATAACTCTTCTATCACTCTGTGAGTAGCCTAGAAAAGTATTAAGTAGTAAAACAATAAAAAATATTTTTTTCATTTAAAGAATTATAAATATAATACCAATAAATTATATCACGATTTTTTTAGTTGTTTAATCTCATTTTTTAATCTATCAACTTCTTTGGAAAGCTCTTGAACTGAATTTATAAGAGGCATGATTAGCTGCTTGTAATCCATCCCAAAAAAACCTTCCTCATCTTTTGTAATAACACTATTTTCAGGATCAGTTTCTTTTAAAATATTATCAACTTCCTGAGCTATCAAACCGTACTCATACCTAGTCTCATTATTTTCTTCCTCTCCTTTATACTGACTTTTACTAATTTTTAAATATGAAACAGGGTTTAATTTATTAATGAATTGTAACCCTAAATTGACAGGCTGTATAAAGCTTTTAAATCTTAAGTCAGATGATTGGATTGTTGCATTAGCATATAAAACAGCAGCACCATCTTGCGCGGCATATACTCTTGTCACGTCAGCATTACCAATTACAGCGTAATTATCTCCCACACCTGTAGCTCCCTTACCAATAACTATCTGGTTATCTGCACCGCTACCACTAGGGTCAGCATTATAACCCATAATTACATTATTACTACCAGTTGTAATAACATCCCCTGCATAGGCTCCAAGACCTGTATTTTGACCACCTGTAACATATCTTAAAGACTGTGCACCAAGCGCTGTATTTCGATGTCCAGAAGTTAAGTTTTCCAAGGACTCTTGCCCGATTCCAACATTGTAATCACCCGACGTTACACTATGTAAAGAATTAGCTCCAATTCCAATACTGTAATATGCTCCCGAAACATTACTTTGGTCTGATCCGAAAAAAAACGATGAATTCCCTACTAAAACATCAGAAAGGTTATTTAAACTAACCGCACTTCCTCCAATATTTAATCCTGCAGCATAAAGAGTTGCTCCGGCATCTTGCGCGGCATAAACTCTTGTCACGTCAGCATTACCGATAACAGCATAATTGTCTCCCTGTCCTGTAGCTCCTTTACCAATAACTATCTGGTTAGAAGCGTTGTTAGCACTAGGATCTGCACCATAACCTATGATAGTGTTATTTGACCCAGTTGTAATAACATCACCAGCTTCATAACCCATAGCTGTATTATAATAGCCAGTAGTATTATAACGTAACACATATAATCCCGAAGCTGTATTTCGATCACCTGTTGTATTTGAACTTAAAGCTTCCCATCCCAAGGCTGTGTTATTTTCGCCTGTAGTGTTTGATTTCATAGCCTCATTTCCCACGGCTGTGTTAAGATGACCTGTTGTGTTACTATTTAAAGCATACATTCCTACAGCTGTGTTACTTGAACCTGAAGTGTTTGAACCCAATGCATTATAACCTACAGCTACGATTTTATCTCCAGTAGTTATAGCATCCAAAGCAGTTGTTCCAATAGCTACATTATATTGTGCACTACTGGTCGTTGATGAAGGGTCATTTCCTATGTACACTGAGTTGTCCTCAACTAGCGCATCGCTTAATCCAGTTACGTTTGATGCTCCACCTGCACTATTTAATTGCGTTTGAATATTTGACGTTACTCCATCTAGATAATTTATCTCCGCTGTAGTGGCTGTAACTCCATCAATTAAATTTATCTCCGCTGTAGTGGCTGTAACTCCATCAAGGATGTTAAGCTCAGCAGCTGTTGAAGTAACTGCTGCTCCTCCAATGTTTAATCCCCCAGCGTAGAGAGTTGCTCCAGCATCTTGCGCGGCATATACTCTTGCCACGTCAGCGTTACCAATTACAGCGTAATTGTCTCCCATTCCTGTTGCTCCCTTACCGATTACAATCTGGTTTGAAGCACTGCGAGTATTAGGGTTAGCACCATATCCTAAAAGAGTATTATTTGAACCAGTTGTAATAAGATCACCAGCCTGATATCCCGAAGCTGTGTTATAATCACCTGAAGTGTTTGAAGCTAAAGCATAAGATCCTGAAGCTGTGTTATAATCACCTGTAGTGTTTGAATATAAAGCATAAGATCCCGAAGCTGAGTTATAACTACCTGTAGTGTTATAGAATAAAGCAATCCGTCCAGAAGCTGTGTTATATTCACCTGTAGTGTTTGCATATAAAGCATGCCTTCCCCAAGCTGAGTTAGAATTACCTGTAGTGTTACTAAATAAAGCCTCTATTCCCGAAGCTGTGTTAGAACTACCTGTGGTGTTACTATATAAAACATGTTTACCCGAAGCTGTGTTATAATTACCTGTAGTGTTACTAAATAAAGCCTCTCTTCCCGAAGCTGTGTTATGGCCACCTGTAGTGTTTGAATATAAAGCTTGGTACCCTGAAGCTGAGTTATCATCACCTGTAGTATTTGAACTCAAAGCATTAAATCCTACAGCCGTATTATAATCACCTGTGGTTACTGCATCCAGAGCAGTAGTTCCAACGGCTAGATTATATTGTGCGCTATCAGTCGTTGATGAAGGGTCATTTCCTATGTACAATGAGTTATCCTCAACTAATCCATCACTAAGTCCATTTATACTTGAAGCTCCCCCTGCGTTATCTATTTGTGTCTGAATATTAGAGGTTACTCCATCGAGATAGTTTATCTCAGCAGTAGTTGCAGTAACACCGTCGATAAGATTAAGTTCCGTGGCAGTAGCTGTTACACCATCAAGGATGTTAAGCTCAGCGGCTGTTGAAGAAACTGCAGTTCCTCCAATGTTTAATCCCCCAGCATATAGAGTTGCTCCGGCATCTTGCGCGGCATAAACTCTTGTCACGTCAGCATTACCAATTACAGCATAATTATCTCCCTGTCCTGTAGCTCCTTTACCAATAACTATTTGGTTAGAAGCACTGTTAGCACTAGGGTCAGCTTCATAACCTATAATAACATTATTTGAACCAGTTGTAATAAGTTCACCTGCTTTATATCCCGAAGCAATGTTATAATCACCTGTAGTGTTATTTTTTAAAGCTCTAGATCCCGAAGCTGTATTAAAACCACCAGTAGTGTTTGAATACAAAGCATTAACACCAAATGCCTCATTAGAATTACCTGAAGTGTTTGAAGCTAAAGCATTAACACCAAATGCTAAGTTACTACTACCTGTAGTGTTTGTACCTAATGCATTATATCCCAAAGCTGTGTTAGATGGACCATCAGTATTTGAAGATAAAGCACCATAGCCTACAGCTGTATTGGTTGCACCTGTTGTGTTTGCAGTTAATGCATTATATCCAAAAGCTGTATTTTGATCACCAGTAGTTATAGCATCCAAAGCAGTTGTTCCAACAGCTATGTTATATTCTGCACTACTGGTCGTTGATGAAGGATCATTTCCTATGTACAATGAGTTATCCTCAACTAATGCATCGCTTAATCCAGTTACATTTGATGCTCCTGAAGAAATTGAAGTAAAAGAAAGAGTTCCACTGCCATCGGTAACAAGCGCTTGACCGGATGACCCATCAGTAACTGAAAGTTTTGCAATCGTAACGGAATTATCAGCTAAATCAACAGTATCAACATCACCATCTTTGATATAACTGCTAGTTATACTTCCAGCTGATATACTTGCATCTTGGCCGGCAGGACCGGTTGCTCCAGTATCACCTTTTTCACCTTGATCTCCAGTGGCTCCTGTAGCTCCAGTATCACCCTTTTCACCTTGAGGACCTGTTGCACCTGTTGCACCTTGTTCTCCAGTGGCTCCTGTGGCTCCAGTATCACCCTTTTCACCTTGAGGACCTGTTGCACCTGTAGGTCCAGTAGGGCCTTGAGCTCCTGTAGCTCCAGTATCACCCTTTTCACCTTGTGGACCTGTAGCACCTTTTGCACCTTGTTCTCCAGTGGCTCCTGTTGCTCCAGTATCACCCTTTTCACCTTGTGGACCTGTTGCACCTGTAGGTCCAGTAGGGCCTTGAGCTCCTG
>CACLGQ010000013.1 GCA_902606555.1 uncultured Bacteroidota bacterium | reverse complement strand
ACTACAGCTTACCAGTATTTGGATCTTTCATTTATAATCCGGATGCTGATGCAGCATTTTTAGTCTTTGGAGCTAGTTTCTAACTTTATAAAATTAAATAAATTAATATGGAATTATTAACTACAAACAATGTATGGATGATGGTCTGTACTTTTCTTGTTTTCTTCATGCACTTGGGATTCTCATTCCTAGAGATTGGACTAACAAGACAAAAGAATTCTATCAACATACTTTTCAAAAACTTTTTTGTAATTACAGCTGGACTTATTATATATTGCCTAGTTGGATTTAATCTTATGTATCCAAGTGAATGGATAATTGAAGGTGTTCTCGGAATGCCATCTCCTGGATTAGATGCTGAGGCTGCTGCTGATCTTTCTTACAATGAAGGTTACACTTACTGGACAGATTTCCTATTCCAAGGAATGTTTGCCGCTACTGCTGCAACAATTATTTCTGGAGCAGTTGCTGAAAGGATTAAAATAGGTTCATTTATGCTTTTTGCTGCGTTATACGTAACAATTGTATATCCTATTGTTGGTTCTTGGCAATGGGGAGGTGGATTCTTCAGCGAAGTGTTTGGATTTTATGACTTTGCAGGTTCTACCCTTGTACACTCTGTAGGAGGATGGGGTGCCCTTGTAGCTATCATATTCTTAGGAGCTAGAAAAGGTAAATTTGGTAAAGATGGTGAAGTTTTAACAATACCAGGTTCAAATATACCATTGTCTGCTGCAGGTGTGATGATACTCTGGTTAGGTTGGTTCGGATTTAATGGAGGCTCAGTATTGTCTGCTGATCCAGCACTAACTTCAGTAACTCTAGTTACAACATGTTTAGCTGCCGCTGCTGGTGGATTATCTTGTGCTCTTACGTACAAAATTTTTTATGGAAAAGCTGACATCATGATGTTTATGAATGGTGTATTAGGTGGTCTAGTAGGAATTACTGCTGGAGCTGACTTAATGTTACCTACAAGTGCAATACTTATTGGACTTATTTCTGGTCCTGTTGTTGTATTTAGCTCTGCAGCATTAGAAAAACTAGGTCTTGATGATCCTGTCGGTGCAGTTCCTGTTCACCTTTTCTGTGGAATATGGGGAACATTAGCTGTCGGAATTTTTGGAGCTTCTGCTGGCTTTGATCAGTTTATGAGCCAATTAGCTTGTGTTGGTATTGCAGGTGCATTCTGCGTGGTATTTGGCTCTGCATTAGTGCTTCTTACTAAAGCTATTGCTGGATTAAGGGTCTCTGCTGAAGAAGAAGAAGAAGGTCTTGATATGGCTGAGCACTCAGGAAGTGAAGCTTATGGAGATTTCCAACTCACAGGTAAGAAATATTTTTAATCCTAAACTATTAATATTAGATGATAATATCCATAATAGTTTGTTAGTTGTTTAAAATTATTGTCTAATTCTTTGAAAGGTTGTCACATGGGGCAACCTTTCTTTTTTTTATAAAGATCTCAAATTAAACTCATTAACAACTTTTTCTGCTGAATCCAAATAATTTTTGTCATTGCTTGCATAAATAATAGCTCGTGAAATATTTATCAGTATTCTTTTACTACTAAGTGTAGAATTTGCAATAGTTTGTTCAAAATCTCCGCCCTGAGCTCCAATTCCAGGAATTAGTAAAAAATTATCTTTTGCTATATTTCGAATTTTCTTAAGATAATCAGATTTTGTTGCGCCAACGACATACATTATTTTACTAGAATTATCCCAGCACTGGGATTTTGATACAACATCTAAATATAATTCATTGGGGATTTGAAAATCATTTGAACCCTCATTTGATGTTAGTGCAAGTAATATGGCATATTTATTTTCATATTTTAAAAACTCTGTGACAGAATCTTGACCCATATATGGTGAAAGAGTTATGGAATCGAAATTCATTTTTTCAAAAAAAGCTTTAGCATACATTGACGAAGTATTTCCTATGTCAGCTCTTTTTGCATCAGCAATTGTGAACAAGTGCGGATGATTAGTTTTAATGTAATGAATAGACTTTTCCAAAGAAGACCAACCATCTTTTCCTCTTACCTCATAAAAAGCTGTATTTATTTTTACAGACACTATTTTTGAGGACAATCTATCAACTAGTGATTTATTAAAATCAAAAACAGGGTCTTCAGAATTTAATAAATGCTTTGGAATTTTATTTAGGTCAGTATCTAATCCTAAACATAAAAACGTTTTCTTGGAAATTATATTTTTTTCTAATTGATCTAAATCCATTTTATAAATCTTCGTTTTTAATCAACTCTGAATCTTGAACAATTTTAAGTTCTTCTACAAGTTTATCTATATCGCCGTTTACTATATTTTGTAAATCATATAAAGTTAAATTAATTCTATGATCTGTAACTCGTCCCTGGGGATAATTATATGTTCTAATTTTTGCTGATCTATCTCCTGATGAAACCATAGAATTTCTTTTAGCTGAATCTGCTTCCTCTCTTTTTTTCAATTCTAATTCATAAAGCCTTGATCTTAGAACTTTTAAAGCTTTATCCAAATTTTTGTGCTGTGACTTTTGGTCTTGACAACTAACTATAATACCCGTTGGTTCGTGATGAAGTTTTATAGCTGAATATGTAGTGTTCACAGATTGACCTCCTGGGCCAGTCGACGTTGTTCTTTCAATTCTTACATCTTGCATGTTTAAATCAACATCAAATTCTTCCGCTTCAGGTAATACAATTACAGTAGCTGCTGAGGTGTGAACCCTTCCTTGAGTTTCCGTTTGAGGAACACGTTGAACTCTATGTACCCCTGACTCAAACTTCATGGTAGAGTAAACATCATCTCCATTAATCTCAAAAATAACTTCTTTATATCCTCCAGCTGTACCTTCATTAAAATCAACAAGATTTACATTCCATCCCTTTTTCTCAGCGTACTTTGAATACATTCTAAACAAATCACCGGCAAAAATACTCGCCTCGTCTCCACCTGTACCTGCCCTTAATTCCATTACTATATTCTTTGAGTCATCGGGGTCTTTTGGAATTAACATCTTCCTAAGATCATCCTCCATCATTGAAACTTTATTTTTTGCATCATTTAATTCTTGATTTGCTAAATCAATCATTTCTTTATCATTCTCAATTTTAATAATTTCTCTTGCTTCCTCAATATTTGCCAGTATGTTTTCATATTCTCTTTTCTTATCTACAATAATTTTTAAGTCTTTATATTCCTTAGAAATTTTAATATATTTTGATTGGTCTGAAATAATATCAGGCTGAGTGAGCATTTCCGATACCTCTTTGAATCTTTCTTCAAGAATATTTAACTTTTCTAACATTTTAATATTCAAAAGTTCCTTTCTCTCCTATTATCGAAAGCTTATTGGATTTACTGTCCTCGACCCTTCCAATTATTTTAGCCTCTAAGTCGTATAAATTACAAATATCAATTATATTTTGAGCTGAAATTTTATCAGTATAAATTTCGAGTCGGTGTCCCATATTGAAAACCTGGTACATCTCTTTCCATGATGTTTTAGATTCGGATTGGATTAAATCAAAAATAATTGGTGTTTTAAATAGGCTATCCTTAATAACATGTTTATTTTCCACAAAATGAAGAACCTTAGTTTGGGCTCCTCCACTGCAATGAATCATTCCATCAATTCTGGGAACACCAACTTTAGAAATGATTTCTTTAACCACTGGTGCATAGGTTCTTGTGGGTGACAAAACTAACTTACCAATATCAAGATCATATCCTTCAATCTTATCCGTAAGTCTTTTTGATCCTGTATAAACAAGATTATTATCTAGTGAATTGTCATAAGTTTCTGGATACTTTTCTTTTAAATACTTTTCAAAAACATCATGCCTTGCAGATGTTAAGCCGTTGCTACCAATTCCACTGTTATATTCTTCTTCGTAACTAGTCTTACCAAATGAAGATAAACCAACAATTACATTTCCAGCTTTAATTTTGGCGTTATCAATAACTTCATTTCTTTTCAATCTTGATATGACTGTTGAATCAACAATTATTGTTTTAACCAAATCACCAATATCTGCTGTTTCACCACCCGATGATTTAACATTTATGCCAAATGAATTTAATTTAGAAATTATACTTTCATTACCCTCAATCACAGCTTTTAAAACATCGCCAGGAATTAGTTTTTTGTTTCTACCTATGGTTGAGGAAACAATTATATTATCCACTGCTCCTACGCATATTAAATCATCAATATTCATAATTAATGAGTCTTGAGCTATACCCTTCCAAACTGTGATATCACCTGTTTCTTTCCAATAAGCGTATGCAAGAGATGACTTGGTTCCAGCACCATCAGCGTGCATTACAATACAATACTCATCATCTCCAGAAATTATATCTGGGATTATCTTACAGAAAGCTTTTGGATAAAGGCCCTTATCAACATTTTTAATTGCTTCATGTACTTCTTTTTTGTCAAATGAGACTCCACGGTTGTAATATTTTGATAAATTATTCAACTATTTCTAAAATATTATTTCAAAGATAAGGCTTAAAAAAGATTAGAAAAAAATATAGAATTATAAATCAAATAATTTTTTAAATAATATTGAATTTTAAATACAAAATATTATTAATAACAAAAAAAAAATATCTAAAAAATGTGATGTTAATAAAAAGCAATAAAATTGATTTTTTACGTCACAAAATATCCCAAATTAATTTTATTTTTAGTTGAATATAAACACTTAAAAGGTAAATTATTATGGGCAAATCAAAACTAGAATATTTATGGTTGGATGGATACAAGCCAACCCAAAGCTTACGCGGAAAAACAAAAGTTGTATCTGATTTTAGTGGTAAACTTGAAGACTGTCCAATTTGGGCATTTGATGGAAGTTCAACTCAACAGGCACCAGGAGGTTCGTCGGACTGTTTACTTAAACCTGTTGCTATATATCCCGACCCTGTGAGAAAAAATGGATGGATTGTAATGAATGAGGTTTTAAATTCAGATGGATCACCTCACGAATCTAATGGTAGAGCTACCATAGATGACGATGATGATGATTTTTGGTTTGGATTTGAACAAGAATATTTTTTATGGGACCCAGAAACAAACCTCCCACTAGGTTTTCCAAAAGACCAAACCCCTCAAGGTCAATTTTATTGTTCTGTAGGTGGTAAAAATGCTTTTGGAAGAGAAATTATGGATAGGCATTTGGATATTTGTATTGATGCAGGTATTAATATTGAAGGGACTAACGCTGAAGTAGCAGCTGGACAATGGGAATTTCAAATTTTTGCTAAAGGTGCAGCTAAGGCAGGTGATGAAATTTGGGTAGCTCGTTATTTCTTGGAAAGATTGGCAGAAGAGTACGGATTAGGTATCGAATATCATCCAAAACCATTAGGTGCAACAGATTGGAATGGATCAGGAATGCATGCAAATTTTTCAAATACAACTCTAAGAACATGTGGATCTAAAGAAACTTATGAGGCAATTTGTGAAGCTTTTCGACCAGTCGTCGATGAGCATATAGCTGTTTACGGAGCTTTTAATGACCAAAGGTTGACTGGTGAACACGAAACACAATCAATTACTGAATTCAGCTATGGTGTTTCTGACAGAGGTGCATCTATAAGAATACCTATAATCACTGTAGAAAAAGGATACAAAGGTTGGTTAGAAGATAGAAGACCTGCCTCAAATGGAGATCCTTATAAAATTTCTGCTAGAATTATAAAGACTGTGAAATCTGCAAAAGTTTAATTCTTAGGTTAAATTTTAATTCAAAAAACACCTCTACATGAGGTGTTTTTTATATAACATAAGCATAGTATGTCATAAAACAAAGTAAATAAATAATACCATGATAGATATTTAAAAATCTTTCTTTTGTAGATACATAAAAAAACAATAGAATAAAGCTGAACATAATCATTATATAAATATCAAAATCTAAAATTCGATCACTTAAAATATTCAAATCAGTAATTATAGATGTAATACCAATTACTGCAAGAATATTAAAGATATTAGATCCAATAATATTTCCAATTGATAAATCTAACTCAGATTTATAGATAGCTACAAGAGTAGTAACAAGTTCAGGAAGACTTGTCCCAATTGCAACTAAGGTTAATCCAATTACTCTCTCTGAAACACCAAAGTACTTTGCAAAATATATTGAGCTATTAACAAAGAGTTCTGATCCTATATAAAGAACGGCACTTGAAAAAATTAAATAAAATAATATAATAACATTTGAAATAGTTGCATTATTTGCAAAGCTATCATTAGCTTCATCTTTTCTAATTTTAATAATAAAAAAAAGAAAAGAAATTAGCCCAATAAATAAAAAAATTCCTTCGAACCTATCAATATTAAAATCTCTTAGAAAAAGGTAAAAAATAAAACTAATAATCATTAAAAATGTCCAATCATAAATCATATTAGATTTAGGTATTTTTATTTTTGTAAAACATAGGGCCGAGCCCAAAACTAAACCTAGGTTTGCAATATTTGAACCTATAACATTAGAAATAGCTATATCCGATGAACCTTTAATTGCAGAACTAATACTAATCAATAATTCTGGTGCAGATGTTGCAAAAGAAACAACTGTTAAACCAATGACAACTTTTGATAATTTTAACTTTACAGAGAGCTCAACTGCAGATTTTAATAAATAGTTACTTCCACCAATAAGTAAAATCAGTCCAGAAATAAGCAATAGAATTTGAGTAGTCATTATATTTTGCTAAGATAAGACATGTATTGTATATTGCATTAAATGAAAACTAAAGTTATTTTTCGATTTCTAGCTAAAATTAATAAATTGATTTTTCCAAGTTTCTCAAAAAAAAGATTAGATCTAAAAAAAGCAAATAAAGCTCAAATATTAGTCCTAGCATACAGATATTATATAACAAAAAATGCTCTTTAATGTTTAAGTCGATATTACTATTAATTTTAATTTCAGTTCTATCAAGCTGTAATAATAAGAAAATTGACTTTGCTATTGTTGTTCATGGAGGAGCTGGAACTATTACAAAAGCTAGTATGAGTAATGAGATGGAATTAGCTTATAATCAAAAACTTGAGGAAGCTATAAATACTGGATATAAAATACTTGAGAAAGGAGGCACAAGCCTCGATGCTGTTGAGTCAACGATTAAAATTCTTGAAAACTCTGAATTATTTAACGCTGGTAAAGGCTCTGTACTATCAAATGAGGAAATTGTTGAAATGGATGCCTCAATTATGAATGGAAATAATTTAAATGCTGGCGCAATATCAGGCGTTAGAACAATTAAAAATCCTATATCAGCTGCAAGATTAGTTATGGAGAAATCTGATCACGTTTTTCTCTCAGGAATTGGTGCAGAATCATTTGCAAAAAGTAAAGGTTTAGAAATTGTAAATAATGAATATTTTATAACTCAAAGAAGGTTGAATTCATTATTAAACGCAAAAAAAAGAGACACCTTAAATGATAATAAATTTGGAACTGTTGGATGTGTTGCTTTGGATAAGCTTGGTAATATAGCATCTGGAACTTCAACTGGTGGTATGACAAATAAAAAATGGAATAGGATTGGTGATGTACCAATTATTGGTGCAGGAACATACGCAAATAATAATACATGTGGAATTTCATCAACTGGTTGGGGAGAATTTTTTATTAGAAATGTTGTAGCTTATGATATTTCTTCTCAGATTGAATACAAAAACCTCTCAATTGACATAGCTGCCAAAAACACACTTAATAAAGTTAAAAACCTTGGTGGGTCTGGTGGTATTGTAGGAATTGATAAATACGGAAATATAGTGATGGATTTTAATACTGACGGAATGTATAGAGCTTTAAAAAAATCAGACGGTAGCTTTGATATTAAAATTTACAGGTAATTGGAGACTATTTTGGGTAAATTTTTTATGAAAGATTTTATAAAAATCCATTTAGGAAATGAATTTATTATTTTAAAGTCATCCCAATAACTTCCCTCATTGTCTAGAAAACGAAATACAGAACTGAATTTATTTTTCTTAAACATAGTTTCAAATAGAGATGAACCAATTGAGTTTTTATTATACAAAACATCCAAAAAAATTAAATCGTAAAACCAATATCTATCCCTAAATTTAAATTTTTTAAAACTTATATCAGATCTTAGAAATTTAACTACTCTATTAGAAAATTTATCAATATATCTAAATGTGTAACCACTTGAGGGCTTTGTCCAACCTCCTGCCGTACCTATGTTAATAAGGTTTTTAGTATTATATGAGTCAAAAGGGAAACATGTCATGGGAATTACTCCTTTCTCTTGTGATTTAATTTTATAGCTATCGATATTTAATGAGGACAAGTAATTCTTAATTTCTAAATCATACTCACGGTCATTTAAAAGATTTTTTGAAAATAATGTAAATTCAATTAAAGCTTCATTTTCAGTTTTTGGTAAAACATAGAAAAAGCGAGTTTCATTTTTTTGGTCTATTGTAAAGTCCATAATTGTAGCTTCATCTTTTTTAAAACAACTATTTTCTGTCTTAATCGTCCACCCTTTGAAATGTTGAAGTAAAAGAGGGAAGGATTTGCTATCGCTATGTGGTGTAAATTTGGGAACGCTATTTAAAACTTTAGTAGCAAAAAAACTTTCTTTTTCACATTGAACTTTAATTAAACTTTTTTTTTGATTTATATTTTTAATATCATCATAAAAAATCTTAGGGTTTAATTTTGACTCAATTCTATTTTTAATTCTCTTAAAAAACTTCTTGCTGTTGATCATATTATATCTTATGTTGTCAAGATCATAATCTATATCGAGATCAATATTTTTAAATCTTATTTTTGACCACTTTTTATTAATATAATTACCCCAAACTGAGTCATTAGAGTCCCAAAAACACCAAGTTTTGTTAGGATCAATTTTATTATTTTCGATAATTAATATAGATTTATTTTTGAAGCTATCATCCAATGACATTTTATATAAAATTACAGAAGATGAGAGGCCATAGCCACAAAATATATAATCAAAATTATTTTTCAATCAATTAATTTATATCAATCTAAATATATCATTAATTATTTTAATTGAATGGAACGAATTTTGATAAATTAAGCTTGTGATTGTTTCCATATCGTTTTTTTATTTTAATACAAATAAATTCTGGGCTTTTAAACAAATGGTTGAAGCAAAAAGATTTATTAATAAAACAAAGAATATTACCTTTTATAAAATGCTTGGTACTGGTGCAGAAGGAGGATTTATAAAGCCTGATTTTGGAGTTTATTCGCTACTGTGTGTATGGAATAATAAAAAAAGTGCAATAAAATTTTTAAACAAAAGTGATCATGCTTCTCAGATCAGCAGAAAAGCAGAAAAAAGAGTTGATTACATAATGAGTCCGATCATGTCAAATGGTCTTTGGGATAAAATTAACCCATTTGATTCTGGTAAAAAAATTGAAATAGAAAAAGAAAATAAGATTGGAGTGATAACAAGAGGAAAGATCAAGTTATCTAAACAAATTGATTTTTGGCTAAATGTGCCCGCTGCTGCAAAATCTATACGCTATGCAAAAGGAGTTGAATTTTACAAAGGAATTGGTGAATTACCATTTCTCTCTCAGGCTACCTTTAGTGTATGGAAAGATTTTAGTTCTATATCAGATTTTGCATATAAAAATAAAGCACATGCAGAAATTATAAAAAAAACAAGAGATAGAGGTTGGTATAGTGAGGATTTATTTGCAAGATTTAAAATTTTAAGTGAAAAAACCAGAATTTTTTGAGTATGAAAGCAACAATTATAGGATCAGGTATTGGAGGCATTAGCGCGGCTATTAGATTAAGGAATAAAGGCTTTGATGTCAATGTTTATGAAAAAAATAACAATCCAGGTGGTAAGCTTAACACATTTAAAGTCGGAGATTACAGGTTTGATGCTGGTCCCTCACTTTTTACAATGCCCAACCTGGTCGATGATCTTTTTAAAATATCTGGAGAGAATCCACGAAATTATTTTAATTATAAAAAAAAGGAAATTCATTGTAAATATTATTGGGATGATGGAATGAAATTCACAGCATACTCCGACAGAAAAAAATTTTTAAATGAAGTCCAGAAAAAATTTAAAGTTGATAGAAAAGTGATATCTAAGTATTTTCTTAAAGCCAAAAGAAAGTATGAGTTAACTGAAAATATTTTTTTAAAAAAGTCATTACACAAGCTTTCTACATACACCAATATGGATACACTAAAAGCTATGTTTCAACTTCATTTGTTTCAAATAAATCAAACATTAAATAAAGTAAATTCAGATGAGCTTAAAAATGATTATCTAGTGCAAATATTTAATAGATATGCAACATACAATGGGTCCTCTCCATACAAGACACCTGGAATGATGACATTAATACAGCATCTTGAAAATAATTATGGAACATTTATCCCTGAAAAAGGTATGTACGATATTACAAATAGCCTTTATAAGCTTGCTAAAAAAATAGGCGTAAAGTTTAGTTTTAATAAAAGTGTTACAGGCATTAATATTCAAAATAATATTGTTGAATCTGTTGAGATTGATAATAATACTGTATTAAAGACTGATTATGTAATTTCAAATGTTGATACAAACTATTTATACAATAAAATATTAAAGAAAAAAGCTAAACACATTGCGACAAAACAAGAGAGGTCAAGTTCTGCAGTAATTTTCTATTGGGGTTTGAATAAAAAATTTGAAAATTTAGATCTGCATAATATTTTCTTTTCTTCAAATTATAAAAAGGAATTTGAGTGTATTTTTAAGGAAAGTAAGTTGTTTAATGATCCCACGGTTTATATTAATATTACATCAAAAGAGGTTATTAATGATGCACCTGCAAACTGCGAGAATTGGTTTGTTATGGTAAATGCTCCTCACAATAAAAATCAAAACTGGAAAAATGATTTAGTTTGGTTAAAAGAAAATATTATTAAAAAAGTAGAAAAAATATTAAAATGTGATATTGGTAAACATATAGTAGAAGAAAAAATTTACACACCAGAGGATCTTGAAAAAAACACTAATTCGTTTCAAGGTTCATTGTATGGTACATCAAGTAATAATATCTTTTCTTCATTTTTAAGACATCCAAACTTCTCAAGAAAATTTAAAAATCTATTTTTCTGTGGTGGAAGCGTCCATCCTGGAGGTGGTATTCCTCTATGTATATTGTCATCTAAAATTGCATGTGATTTAATTGAAAATTCTTAACAAAAAAATATCAGTATTTTTAATATGGCTAATACATATTTCTGGAGCTCTCGGACTTCTGTATTACGATATAATATTTTTTGCTGCTCTAACTCCTATAAATCTTTATTTGACAGCTCTGTTGTTGATGATTAATCAGAAAAATCCAAGAATCAAGGAATTAATTGGTATTGGATTTATATTTTTTACTGGAATTATTGTCGAGTATTTAGGAGTTAATTATAACTTAATTTTTGGAGAGTATGAATATGGAAAAAATATGGGTCCAAAATTTTTTGGAGTTCCATTCTTAATTGGTGTAAATTGGATTATAATTACCTTAACCGCAGGAGGAATTGCAAATACTTTTTTCAAAAAAAATAAATATTTAACAATATTTTTTGGATCAATTTTGATGGTGTTTATTGATTTTTTCATTGAGCCTGTTGCACCAGTTCTAGATTTTTGGGAGTTTAAAGGAAATATTGTACCAATTTCAAACTATACTGGATGGCTTTTTACTGGTTTTATAACACAAAGTATTTATTACATTACATTTAAAGAAAAAGAATTCACTTTTTCAATTAATCTTTACTCAGCTATACTTGTATTCTTTTTACTTTTAAATTTATTAGGTTAATTTGCATATAATTTATTGGCCTCGTAGCATAACTGAATAGTGCATCTGATTACGGCTCAGAAGGTTGTAGGTTTGAATCCTGCCGAGGTCACAAAAAAAAGGGGATCAGACTTGATTCCCTTTTTTTTATTAATTATATTAATGTAATAATTTAAAAGGAATGAAAAATATATTTTTAATACCAATTCTTTTGTTGTTTTTAACAACTTTAACAGCACAAGAAAAAAGCGTCATTTCTGACTTAGATGAACTAAAATTAGACATAGGTCAAGTTTATAAACCAGTAACATATTCAGTTGATAATCAAGGAAAAAAATATGATTGTGAAAGGGTTATATATTACTACAAAAAAGGCGCTTTTAGCATGACAGGGAAGGTAATGGAATTTAATAGAGCCAAAGGCACAATTAAAGCTGTAGAACCAGGTTATCATGAGGTTGTTGCGATTTGCTATGGAAATGGAAAAAGCATTAGGAGAACTTTTAATGTTACAATAAATTATCCAAAAGTTAAAAGCATTGAAATATTAAGTGATGATCAAACTATTTATACTGATACTTATATTCCTATATCTTATAAAATTACAGATGAAATGGATGTTGTTAGAGACATTGACTATTGGAAATCTGATAATGCTGAAAGATATTTTTCTAACCTCGAATTTTCAATCAGTTCTTCAAATGATAAATTAGAAATTGATGAATCAAATAATGTATTGGCTGTAAAATCAGGATCAGCAACTATCAATGTTGTTTTTGATGGAGTAAAATCTTCAAAGACGATTAATATAAAAAAGAATAATATTGACAATATTGATTTAAGATTCATACAAAAACCAGAAAAAGTTAGAACTGGTGATGTAATTAACTTAAAAGCTGACGCTTATGATAAAAGAGGTAATATAATTAATGATGTAATGATTGAATATTCATTCACTGGAAAATCTTTTGATAAAAGTAACACTGCATCTGGATTAATTCTCCAAGATGGTAGATTTGTTGGTGATGTTCCTGGTAAATATATTCTAACAGCATCATTTGGAAATGCATCAAAATCAAAAGTTATTAATGTTTTTCAAAGAAAAGTTCAAAGAGAAGTTAAAAAAATAGGTGCAGGTTCTGTTAATGACAAACATACATCAGATTTTTGGGTTTTTGAAGGTATTGATAAAAGAGATTATGCTGTAACTGGGACATGGGGGGCAGATGGTACCGCTTACTTTTGGGATGTTACTGATCCATCTGACATAAAAAAAATTGATAGCGTTCAAGTTGATGCAAGAACTGTAAATGATGTTAAAGTATCACCGAATGGAGAAATTGCTATAATTAGTAGAGAGGGTGCTTCAAATAGAAAAAATGGTATTATAATAATCGATGTCACAAATCCATTTGACGTAAAAATAATTAAAGAATATACAAAGAACTTGACTGGAGGAGTTCATAACTTATTTATTGATGAAAAGTATGTATATGCACTTAGTGCAGGTCAAAAATATTATATTTTAAATATTGAGGACCCAAAAAATCCATATGAGGTTGGTATGTATGAAATTGGAAAAGAAGGTCAATCTATACATGATGTTTGGGTTGAGGATGGAATAGCATACTCATCAAACTGGAGAGATGGAGTTTACCTTGTTGATGTTGGAAATGGAATTGCAGGTGGAACACCCTCCAATCCCGTTGCTTTTGGAAATTACACTTATGATAGTGGAGCAAACCATGCAACATTTCCTTTTAAAAGTAAATCAACAGGAAAATTCTATGCTGTTATGGGTGATGAAATTTTTCCAAATGGTGTTAACCCTAATGGCACTAATGAAACTGCTGGATTTTTACATTTTGTTGACTTTTCAGATTTAGAAAACCCAATTGAGATTGCCAGATATGAACTCCCAGGACATGGATCTCACAATTATTGGATAGATAACGACATCCTCTATGTAGGTATGTATACAGGTGGTGTTAGAATAGTTGATATTAGCGGTGATTTACTTGGTGATCTATATAAACAAGGACGAGAAATAGGGTATATTTTAACAGGGACATCTGACGGGTACATTCCAAATGACACTATGGTTTGGGGAGCTCAACTTTATAAAGGTCATGTATTTTATTCTGACTTCAATACCGGAATTGGTGTTGCCAAAGTTTCAGATTTAAAGCCAAATAATTCTATGACAAATCAATATGTCGATTAATATTTAATTCTAAAATTTAAAAAAATGAAAAAAATAATACTTATAGCAATAGTAACTCTTAGTTTACAGCTAAATCACTCTCAAAATCTTAGTGTAGAATCTAATCTAAATGGATTAATATTGGATATAGGAGATACTTTTCAAGCCGAATCTTTTATATCAGATCTGGATGGAAATAAAAGTACTTGTGAAAGATTAATTTATTATCAAAAAGATGGGGCTTTCAACGTTGGGGCAGCAATAGATCCAACTGGCTTATTAGTTGCTAGTGAACCAGGTGTATTTGAAATTGTGGCAGTTTGTGTAGACACAGAGGATAGGAAAAGATTAAGTCAAACATTCTTAGTTGGGGTTAAATATCCAAAAGCTTCTAGTATTAACTTTAATGTAAGTGGTAACCTTTATGTGGGTAATTTTGCTGAAGTTAATTCATATGCAAATTATGCAGATGGTAAAGAAAAGTCAGATTTAAATTTTAAATATCAGTCCTCAAATCCTTCTGTAATTGAAGTTGATAATTTGGGTAACCTAAAGGGAATCAAAAAAGGGAGTTCTGTAATAAGTGCATCTTTTGATGGACAAACTGTATCTAAGAAAATTAGTGTTTTAAATAATCCAGTGGTATCAATTAATTTAAGTTCAGACTCTAGTGGTATTGTAAAAACTGGAGATGTAATAAATCTTTCAGCAGAATTAAAAGATAAGAAAGGAAATGTATTAAGTGGAATAGATCCAAAATTTTCATTTTCTGGAGTTTCCTCTAATAAAAGTACAACTGCTTCAGGACTTATTTCCGAAAGTGGAAAATTTGTTGCTGATATAGCTGGAGAATATGTGATTAATGCATCATTTGGTAATACGAGCTCATCTATTCAGGTTAAAGCTGTTGATAGAGATATTCAAAAAGAAATTGTAAAGCTAGGTTTAGGTGAAGTCTTTGACAGGAGAACTTCCGATGCTTGGTTTTTTGAGGGTACAGATGGAAAAGATTATGGTGTTTCTGGAACCTGGGGATCGGACGGTACAGCATATTTTTGGGATGTGACGGATCCCACGGACATCAAAAAAATTGACAGTATTCAAGTAGATGCTAGAATTGTTAATGATGTAAAAGTATCAGAGGATGGAAAATTATGTGTTATTTCAAGAGAGGCCTCATCCAAAAGGAAAAATGGGATTATCCTGATTGATGTTACAGATCCATCAAATGCTGAAATTATTTCTGAGTATACAACAAATTTAACAGGTGGTGTTCACAATATTTTTATTTATGAAAATCATGTGTATGCTTTAAATGCATTTGCAAACCCTGCTAAATATTATGTAATTAATATTGAAGATCCTAAAAACCCAAAAGAAGTGGGATTTTTTGAAGTTGATGAACCAGGTTCAGCAATTCATGATGTTTGGATTGAAGATGGAATAGCTTACTCCTCAAACTGGAAACAAGGTGTTTATTTAGTTGATGTTGGAAATGGTATTGCAGGTGGATCACCATCAAATCCAGTAGAAATTGGTAATTACAGATATGATTCCGGAGGAAATCATGCCGCATTTCCTTTTAAAAGTAAATCAACAGGAAAGTTTTATGTTATAATGGGAGATGAGATATTTCCTGAAGGTGTTGACGCAAATACATATAATGAGACTGCAGGTTATTTACACTTTATCGATTTTACGGATTTAAAAAATCCAGTTGAAGTAGCAAGATATGAAGTCCCAGGTCATGGATCCCACAATTATTGGGTTGAAGATGATGTTCTTTATATTGGAATGTATACAGCTGGAGTTAGGGTTGTTGATATAAGCGGAGACCTAATGGGTGATTTATATAAACAAGGAAGAGAAATAGCTAAGTATGGAACTGGACATCCAAATGGATATGTTGCTAACTCGACCATGCTCTGGGGTGCTCAATATTTCAAGGGTAATATATTTTATTCTGACTTTTATACTGGGATTGGTGCATTAAAATTATTAGACAAGAAAAAGGACAATTCTAACACAAATCAATTTGCTAGTGATCAGACTTTGAAAGAAGCATTGGGCGCTGAGGATCTGCTCGATTTCTTTCAAATTTTAGCAAGTCCACCAATTGAATAAATATGATTAAAAATTTAATAGTATTATTGATTCCATTATTTGCGTTAGGGCAGAATTACTATGCATATGTTGCCTCTGAATCTGAGGACACAGTTTCTCTAATAAAATTTGATGGAAATGAAGCAGTTGAACAAGAAAGGATTGATGTAGGATTTATGTTTGCTGAAATTGAAGGCCCTCATGGAATTACTGTTGATCCAAGTGGAGATTTTTGGTATATATCCCTCGCTCATGGCAATCCCTTTGGAAGCTTGGTTAAATATTCAACTAAAACTAACCAAGCAGTTGCAAGAACCACTCTAGGATTATTTCCTGCTTCTATGGAAATTTCAACCATTACTGGATTTTTATATTGTGTAAATTTTAATTTGCATGGTAGTATGAAACCATCAAATGTTTCAGTAGTTGATCCAGAAACAATGACTGAAATAACGAAAATTACTACTGGCTCTATGCCTCATGGTTCAAGATTATCACCTGATGGATTATACCAATATTCTGTTGCGATGATGTCAGGAGAGCTATTTGAAATTGATGCACTTGACCTTAAAGTAAATAGAGTTTTAGATCTAGAGAATAAAATGATGAGTCCGAAAAAGATGGATGGTAAAATCATGAATAAAAATATGCAAGATAATATGGTGAATAATGAGAAGGAGGAGACTATGATGAGTTCGATGCCAAACATGAAACATTCAATGGTAAAACCAACTTGGGTTATTCCCCATCCTAACCAAAATATTGCGTATGTAGCAGGCAATGGCTCCGATGAAGTTATTGAGGTTAATTTAGATAAATGGGAAGTTTCTAGTCGATTCAAGACCGGTAAGGGTCCCTACAATTTAGAAATCACACCAAATGGAAAATTACTAGTCGGAACTATAAAAAGTGAAGGAAAAACTGCTATATGGAATCTTGAAAATAAAGAGGAGTTAGCAATTATAAAAAATACAACTAGCGTATCACACGGAATTGCGATTTCATCTGACAGCAAGTATGCTTTCATTTCTGTTGAGGGAATTGGAGGAGAACCAGGTATTGTTGATATAATTGACTTAGAGTCTTTTAAATTGGTTAGCTCGGTTGAAGTTGGAAAACAAGCTGGTGGTATTGCATTTTGGAAAAAAGAAAGTTAATCTTGTGATTCTTTATCGTTAATTGTATTAATCATCACTTTTAATAAACCATCCTTTCTTTTATCATTCATTAATTGCCAAAACATTATTCCATGTAACTTGTTTTCCTTAACATATTTTGATTTAAGTTCAATGGATTTTTCATTGTCATATGTTAGGAATAGTTGATTTTCTTTATCATACGCATATGGTGCCTGAGCAGTATCATCCCAAAAAAAATTAAAATCTTTAGTTACTTCATTAAAATTATTTTGATTTACTCCTCCTTTAAAATTTGCAGCTTGATACAATCCATTATTAACATTTGCAACATCTTTATAAATTCTTCCGTAAAAAGCAGCACCCAATACTATTTTATTGGCGGGAACTCCTTTTGATTTCAAATATTTTATGGCATAATCACCAGATCTTTCCTGGTTTTTAGTTGAGTATAATGATGTATGATGTCCTGTCGCTTTTGAATAACCACCTATTAAATCATAAGTCATCAAATTAACATTATCAATCAGTGGTGTGACTTTATCCCAGTCAACAGATTTATCAATAAAACTTTTAAATCCACCTGCTGCAAAACTAAGAATATCATTGGGCTGCATATACTCACGAAGCAGTTTGATTAAATCAGTAAAATTGTCTCTGTCCTCATCTCTAAAAGCATGACCAGGAGGTCCAGGAATTGCGGGATATTCCCAATCTAAATCAATTCCATCTGCATTGTATTCTTTAATTATTTTAGCAGTAGACTTTGCAAAATCGATTCTTCCCTCTTTGTTGTTAAATACGTCAGAGCAGGTTTTACATCCACCCCATCCACCTAATGATACTAAGACTTTTAGATTTGGATACTTTTTTTTCTGATCTATTATACCCAGTAAACTAATACTATCATCTTCATTATCAATAGCTAATTCATTTCCCTTGAGGTGTAAAAAACTATAAATAATCTGATCAACGCCTGTTAAATTAAATTCATTAATAGTTTCACCATTTCCAGTATAGTAAGCAATAACTTTAGGTTTAATTTCATTTGTTGGTTCGTTAGAACAAGAAATAATTAATAAAAAAATTAAGAAATATATTTTAGAACTCATACCTTTTTTCAATATTGATAAAACTTTTTAAATGATCCTTGGAATCTGAGGATCCTCCAATCATAAACTGAAATTCGCCTTCCTCCACACAATTAACCATATCAATGTCATAAAAAGCTAAATCGCTTACAAAAATATTAAGTTTTACAGTTTTTGTTTCACCAGCTTTTACAAAAACTCTTTTATATGAAACTAACTCTTTTACAGGTCTTGTAACTGAACTATAGCTGTCATTAAAGTATAATTGAACTATCTCCTCCCCATCAACATTACTATCATTTTTTAACTCAACACTTACACTTATTAATTCATCATTTTTTTCTCTCAAAATTTCAAAGTTTGAATAAACAAATTTTGAATAACTAAGTCCGTATCCAAATGGATATAAAGGAGTTGTTTTTTCAAATGCATATTTATGGAAGTATTGAGACGGTTTATGATTATATATCATTTGTAGTTGTCCAACGCTTCTCGGAAATGTCAAAGGTAATTTACCACTTGGATTAACATCACCAAAGAGTACTTCAGCTACGGCCTGACCAGCCATGCTACCAGATTCCCAAGACTCCACAATTCCAGGGACATTATCACTTATCCAGGGTTCAGCGATTGGCTTCCCGTTAACATAAACAACAATTACATTTCTGTTTAATTCTTTAAGCTTTTTAACTAATTTAAGTTGTTTACCAGCAAGATTGAGGTTTGCTCTTCCCATATTTTCACCCGCTGTTTTTTTTGATTTAAGATTTCTTTGTGAATTGTCCCCGACAACCACAATAATTTGATCATAGTTTTTTGCATACTTTACAGTGTTTGCAATATCTTGATCTGATATAGACCTTATATCCTTATTAGAATCAAAATAATCTATTTTAAAACCTTTACTTTCACCAAGGGATTTTATTCCTTCATAGATTGTAATTACATTATCTTCTGGTTGATCAAAAACCCAATCTCCGAGAACTGAATGATTATTCGAATTTGGTCCGGTTACAAGTATTCTTTTACCTTTATTCTTATCTAATGGCAAAATATCTTGATTCTTTAATAACACAATTGATTTTCTAGCAGCATTTAAGGCAGTATTTAAATGTTTAGGTAGAAAAACATTTTTTTTTATTTCTTCAGGGTTGACTAAAGGATTCTCAAAAAGACCTAATTTGAATTTAGCATATAAAATTTTCCTGGCAGCGAAATCAATTCTTTCAATATCTAGTTTCCCATCCTCAACTAATTCAACAACATTCTCTAAGAAGTTTGGACCATGCATGTTCATATCCATACCTGCGTCAACAGCATAATAAATAGCTTGTTTGAAATCCTTTGCTATCTTGTGCAAACTGTTTATTCTATTTATGTCTAGCCAATCGCTTACATAGAATCCATCAAATTTGAATTCATCTCTCATCACATCAGTAAGTAGTTCTTTGTGCATGTGTGCAGGTATTCCATTTATTTCATTGTGAGCAGCCATAACTGAATAAACTCCAGCATCCACAGCTTTTCTAAATGGCTTTAAATATATTTCTCTCAAAGATCTTTCAGAAATATCCATTGGAGACACGTTCAAACCATTAATAGGCTCAGAACCTGCAACAAAATGTTTCGCACAAGCGATCACATTGTTAGGTCCTGAAAAATCATCTGATTGTAGACCTTTTATCATCTCAACACCAAAATTTCCAACTAATAGTGGATCTTCACCAAAGGTTTCACCTACTCTTCCCCAACGGGGATCTCTAAGAACATCAACATTAGGTGTAAATGCCCAATGTGAACCGTGGGCTCTGACCTCCAATGCAGTTTCTTGACCAATTTTAAAAGCAATTTTTTCATCAAATGTTGACGCTAGTGATATTGGAGAAGGATAAACTGTTGTTCCAGCTACCATTCCGTTTCCATGGATTGCATCAATACCAATTAACAAGGGGATTTTTAATCTAGATTTTTGAGCCAATTGCTGCAATCTGTTTGCCTCCTGTAAGGTTAAAACATGTAAAAAAGATCCTATTTTACCATCGGCAACCATTTGAGCAATATCTTTTTTTAGTAAACCACGATATGAGGCTCTACTATCACTATTTAAAATTTGTTCTGCTGTCATGTTACGATCGGCGTCAGTAATATAGTTTAATCCTACAAACTGCACCATTTGCGCAACTTTTTCTTCCATAGTCATTCTCGACATTAAATCATCTAATCTATCCTCAACCGAATAGTCTTTATTTATATACTTAACTTCATTATTAGTGTTGCATGATGCTAGTGCTATGACTATAATTAGTACAATAATTTTTTTCATAGTTTATTTTTCTCCAATAATTTTTTTAATTACATGAACAGTAGTCATAAAGGTTATTTTATGAACGGAATTTTTATAATCTGCCCTTTCAATACGATTTTCAATATAATTTAAAAATTCATCAATTGTACTTTTTCTATTCATATTAAAAAAGTACAAAAAAAAAGGGAGTTAAAATAACTCCCCTTCAAACGATTTATAATTATAATTATTATTGTTGAGGTTCTGCTCTAGTAAATACCCAAAAAGCACCTATCTTTCCTTCTTCTATGTATGCATCGATAACATCATAGGATGTGACTTCTTCTCCATTAACAGTCTTTGTTACTTGAGCACCAGAGATAACCCATTCTCCAGGCTGATTTTCAACCTTCATTGTGTATGAAAACCATGTATTCCATGTAGGATTTTCAGATTCAAACCAACCTTTCAGAAATTCAATATGAGTATCAGACCCATCGATTACAGATCCATCAGGTCCAACAATTTTAAAACTTCCCATTTGTTGAGTTGAGTCAATATTCATTGAGGCAATTGCATCGAGATCTCTGTTGTTATGAGCTTCAATATATTTATCCCATAAATCTAAATTTTCAGGATTGGCATCATCAGCAGGTATATCTCCGTCGGGGGTTCTTAAAAATCCAGGGGCTCTCTCAGCTTCCTTTTCAGCAGGAGCAGGTGATTCACATGAAAATGTAAAGATTGTTAAAAATGTAATTATTAGTATTTTTTTCATATATAATTTTTTAATTTAATTCAGATGACCACTTATTTACACGAACTATTTTTCCATCTGAGTTAAAAATAAATCTTTCAAAAACTCTATCTCTTTCAACTGAGCCATCTTTAGCGTACCTAGTTTCAGTAAATGGAACAGAAATTATGGTATAACTATCATCAAGTCCTGAAGATACAGAAGTTACATTGTAAGGCGTCCTTGTGATAGAATCATATGATTCCTGCATCGAAACAAGAAAATCATTAAATGGATTAACCAATGATATTAGTTCTCCTCCTTTATCAGGGAAAAAACTTACAGAATCAGCCATTTTTTCCATTATAAAATCAAAGTCTCCATCAGCATATGCTTGCAAAACATCAAGTGTAATGTCAGCGTAGTCCATAGACCCGGCATATAATTTATTCTGATTATTTCCAATTAGACCTTTACCAACTTGACTATTGACCTCAATAGTCTCAGTTTCACAACCTAAAAAAAGTGGCAAAACAAATAATATTAATAATTTTTTCATAACTAAATTTTATCGAATTTAATGAATTTAATCAACAATTCCTTTCCATTGATTAACTCTAAAAAATTTACCATCTCTAATAAATATTCTATCTACAACTCTAAGTTTTTCAACCTCACCGGTCTTATAATATCTATTTTCTCTAAAAGAAACAGTCACTGTTTCATAATCAGCACCTACAGCTTTCATAGGTATAGCATTCCAAATGAACCTTTGAATTGAATCATAAGGAGATTGGATTTCTTTTAAAAAAGTGTAATTAGGGTCACGTACAACAGGTATAGGTTTACCAACGCTTGGCTCAAAAAACATTACTGTATCAGCAGACATTTCGTTCATTAAGTCAAAGTTACCTTCAGCATAAGCTAAAACAAGATCAACTGCAATTTTTGTACTTTCATTAGAACCAAATTCAAAAGTTCCTCCTTCATTCTGACCAGAGTAAATCATACCACCTGTATTTTCGACTTCAATTGTTTTAGTTTCACAGCTTAAAAAAACTGCAACTATTAGTGGTAATAGTATTTTTCTCATATTTATAATTTTAGTTTGTATTCCATGCGGCTGACCATGCCATTACTCGAAAAATCTTTCCATTACGAATAAAGAATCTTTCAAATAATCGATCATCTTCAACTGTTCCATCCTTTTTAAATTTTGTTTCCCTAGATGCAACAGAAACTACATTTGCTGTTTGACCTTCATATTGATGGGGTATGTATCCTTGAACCACTTGACTAATTGAATCATATGCTGTCATATATTCGATTATAAAATTCTTGTCAGCTACAATAGGTTTTTTTTCTGAAGCGACATACCAAGAAATAGTATCTTCAAGTACTTCAAACATACCATCAGGATCCATATTATTCCATGATTCTAATAACTTTTTTACAATATCTACATTGTCGTCAGATGTCAAATAATACTTACTCCCTGTGTTTGGGCCTAAAGCAATTTCACCTGCTTTAACAGGTGGCTCAACAATTTTTGTTTCACAACTTATTAAAGCTGTTACGACAAATAAAAATAATATTTTTTTCATATTAATAGTATTAAGTTAATTAGGTCTCATCCACTGAACTACCCTACTTATTTTATCTTCATTATTAAACCAAATTTTTTCATAAAAGAGTATCGATTCTGTACTACCATCTTTGTAAAATCTTTTTTCAGCTATTCCAGCATGAACTACATTAGAATTAGTCTCCTCTAACTTTAAAGGTATAATAAAATTATAATTTCTAGATATAGAATCCCAATCCGATTGTCTCTGAACAATAAAATCAGTATTACTCATATCTACATCGAAAACTCCCGCAGCATCACCAGGGTGGAATTTTGCCATGTCGGTAGTCATTTCTACCATAGTTTGAGGGTCAAAATCAGCATATGCATCCATAAAAGTCATTGCTAGATCTACATACTTATCATCTCCAAGCATATATTTTTTTCCATTCCAGTTTCCATCCATCAGCCACTCCCCTGCTTTTTTTTCGACTTCAACTATCTTGTTTTCACAACTTAAGAAAACTGCAATAATTAATAATAATAGTATTTTTTTCATTTTATTTATAAATTTTAATAGAAACCATATCCGGAATTATTTGAAAAAATTGAAATTCCATTTTCTCCACCATTTAAAAGAGGAAGCATTTCTTTTACTAGACCGCTTGGAT
>CACLGQ010000012.1 GCA_902606555.1 uncultured Bacteroidota bacterium | reverse complement strand
GTTGGCTCCACAAAAAATGAAATTTGTAAATCAGTTTTAAATCATAAGAATCGAAAGCAGTTTTTAGCAATGCACCCTATTGCAGGTACAGAGAATAGTGGTCCAAACGCATCAGTTTCAGGTCTTTATTTTGATATAACAAATATTATTTGTGAAGTTGAAAAAACTGAAAAATATTTTTTTGATAAGGCAATGAAAGTTTTTAGCCATTTAAGAATGAAAATAATTTACATGGATTCTAAATCTCATGATGAACATATTTCATATGTTTCACATTTATCTCATGCAACTTCATTCATGTTAGCTAAGACGGTAATTGAAAAAGAAAAAAATGAAAAGAATATTTTTGATATGGCGGGTAGTGGTTTCGAATCAACTGTGAGACTTGCAAAAAGCTCACCAAAAATGTGGACACCGATTTTTTTACAAAATAAAACTAATTTAGTTAAAGCTCTTGAAAATTATATTAAGAACTTAAATGACTTAAAATCAAAAATTGAAAATGATAATAAAAACTCAATTTTAATTGATTTAAATAAAATTAATAGGATCAAGAAAATTTTAGGAGGAATTAAAAATAACAATGAAAAATAATAAAGAACTCAGAACATGGTTAGATGATTTTAATTTAAGTCATCCACTTGTTATAGCAGGGCCTTGTAGCGCTGAAACAGAGAAACAAGTATTAACAATAGCTCATGAACTCAAAGACTCAGATGTGTCAATTTTTAGGGCAGGGATTTGGAAGCCACGAACAAGACCTGGCATGTTTGAAGGTGTTGGCGCAATTGGTTTGAAATGGCTAAAAAAAGTTAAAGAGGAAACTGGCTTAATGACAACAACTGAGGTTGCAAATGCAAATCATGTTAAATTGGCAATAGAAAATGATGTTGATATTCTATGGATTGGAGCTAGATCGACAGTAAGCCCATTCATAGTTCAAGAAATTGCAGATGCACTTGAAGGAACTGAAAAAATAGTTCTTTTAAAGAATCCTGTAAACCCAGATTTATCACTATGGTATGGAGGTATCGAAAGATTATACTCATCAAACATTAAAAAACTTGGAGTTATTCATCGAGGTTTTTCAAGCTATAGTAAATCAAAATATAGAAATAATCCTGAATGGCAAATACCGATTGAGTTACAAAATAAATTTCCAGATCTCCCCTTGATTTGTGACCCCTCACATATTTGTGGAAGAAGAGATTTAATTCATGATGTATCTCAGAAAGCTTTGGACCTAAATTTTGATGGTTTAATGATAGAATCTCACATTGATCCTGATAATGCCTGGAGTGATGCAGCTCAGCAAATCACACCAAAAAAATTAATTCAGCTAATGAAGGAATTAAAAATTAGAAAATTGAGTGTTAATCAAGAAGATTATTTAAAAAACTTAGAAAAATTAAGAACAAAAATAGATTCAGCTGATAACGACATACTAGATATTTTAGGAAAAAGAATGAAAATTTCTGATGATATTGGAAAATTAAAGAAAAAAGAAAATGTAGCAATTTTGCAATCTAAGAGGTGGAATGAAATATTAGGAAAAATGATATTAGAGGGTAAAGAACGAGGCTTAAGTGAAGAATTTGTTTTAAAAATTTTTAAAGCCATTCATCAAGAGTCTATTAATCATCAAGAAAAAATATTAAAAGATTAATGGTTGGAACTGTCTATAAATCCACAGGAAGTTGGTATAAAGTAAAATCAGAAGATGGAAAATTTATAGACTGCAAACTATTAGGTAAATTCAGAGAAAAAAATATAAAATCTACAAATCCTGTATGTGTTGGAGATCTTGTCAAGTTAAACAATAGTAAAGAAAATACGCCTCAAATCGAATTTATTTTTGATAGAAAAAATTACCTGATTAGAAAATCAGTAAAACTTTCTAAGCAATTTCATATAATTGCATCTAATATCGATGTGTGTTTCTTGATAATTACTGTTAAAAAACCAGAAACATCTACAATGTTTATAGATAGATTTTTAGCATCAACTTTTTCATACAACATTGATACAGTATTACTTTTCAACAAGGTTGATGACATAAGTGATGAAGATATCAACACTTTCAAAACTTTTTTAGAAACGTACAAGTCTGCTGGTTATGATTGTCTTGAAATATCTGGTAAAAAAGGAATTAACGTAGATAAATTGAAACTTATCATGAAAGGTAGGTCATGTGTTTTTTCAGGTCATAGCGGTGTTGGTAAATCTACATTAATTAATAAACTCGACCCTAAAATTAATATCAAAACATTACCAATTTCAAAATCTAATCTCTCAGGTCAGCATACTACAACATTCTCTGAAATGCATGATCTTGAATTTGGATCAAGAATAATTGATACGCCTGGTATAAAAGGTTTTGGTTTATTTGATGTATCTAACTTTGAACTTAAAGATTTTTTTAAAGAGTTCATTGGCATTGAGCAATGTAAGTTTAATAATTGTTTGCATTACAACGAGCCTGGGTGTAATGTTAAAATTTTGGTAGAAAATGGCTCAATATCAAGATCTAGATATGATAATTATATTCAACTTTTAGAGGAAATACAAAATAGTTAAATATCATTTTAATGAAAGCAGTTATACAAAGAGTAACTTATTCAAAGTTAAGTATTGATAATAAAATTTACAGTCATATCAGCGGGGGCCTTGTTGTTTTAATTGGAATATCGCATGATGATGATTATAGTGATATTCAATGGTTAGCAAAAAAAATTGTAAACCTTAGGATATTTAATGACGATAAATACATAATGAATAAGTCTTTGATTGATGTTTCAGGTGAATTAATGATAGTTAGTCAATTTACTTTACATGCCCAAACAAAAAAAGGTAACAGACCGTCTTATATTGATGCTGCAAATGGAGATATCGCAGAAAAAATTTATAAGTCTTTCATTTTAGAAATTGAAAATAAATATAATCTAATCCCAAAAACTGGTAAATTTGGTACGGATATGAAAGTGGAGTTAGAGAATGATGGGCCAGTGACCATCATTATTGATACAAAAAATAAATAATTATATGGATTTAAATACTTTACAGAAAAAAGTCGATGATTGGATAAAAAAATATGGCGTCAGATACTTTGATGAATTAACAAATATGGCTCAACTAACTGAGGAGGTAGGGGAGGTTGCCAGAATAATTTCAAGAACATATGGTGAGCAGTCAATTAAAAAAAATGAAGAACTTAATGATTTGGGTGAAGAGTTAGCAGATGTGTTATTTGTTCTTTTATGTTTAGCTAATCAAACTGGAATTGATCTAGAAAAGTCTTTTGAAAAAAAATTAAAGAAAAAATCCCAAAGAGATAAAACCAGACATCTATACAACAAAAAATTAAAATGAAAAAAGTCAGAATTGATGGTTCAAATTTAAAGTTATACTGTGAACTGGACATCTCTGGATCAAAAAGTGAGTCGAATAGAATTTTGATTCTAAAATCAATATTTAAAAACATAAAAGTCAAAAATTTGTCATCTTCAGATGATACATCAGTTTTAAAATATAGCTTAAAAAATTTAATTGAAAATATAGATATTGGACATGCTGGCACATCGATGAGGTTTTTAACCGCTTATCTATCAACTTTACAAAATAAAAAATTTATTATTTCGGGCTCAGAGAGAATGCATCAACGTCCAATTGGTCTTCTTGTTGATGCTTTAAATTATCTTGGTTTCAAAGTAAATTATTTAAATAAAATAGGATTTCCACCACTTGAGATTATTGGGTCAAAAAATTTACGTAGTGAAGTTATTTTAAAATCTAATGTTAGCAGTCAATTTATAAGTGCTTTAACATTAATTGCTCCATCTCTTGAAAATGGATTAAGAATTATTCTTGATGAGAATGTAACGTCAAAACCATATATTGATATGACTATTTCGATATTGAATGAAATCGGTGTTGATGCTACATTTGAAAATAATTTAATTAATGTCAAACCATTAAAAAAAATTAATGATATAATTTATGAGATTGAATCAGATTGGTCATCAGTATCATACTTTTTTTCAATTGTAGCTTTAAATAAAAATTTAAAATTATCAATTTCAAATTATAAAGAAAAAAGTTTTCAGGGTGATGTAAATGTTTATAAATATTACGAATCTTATGGTGTTAAAAGTGAATTTGAAGGAAATAAACTAATAATTAGTAAAGATGAGAGTTATAATCTTCCACAAAAAATTGAGATTGACCTTAATGATAATCCCGATTTAGCACAAACAATCATTGTTAGCTCTTTTGGTTTGAATATCCCAACTAAATTAACAGGCTTATCAACATTAAAAATTAAGGAAACTGATAGATTAGAGGCTCTTTATAATGAATTAACTAAACTAGGTGCTAATTGTAAAATTTCCGATGACTCAATAGAAATTTTTAAACTACAAGAATTTAATATTAAGAATTGTATCATAGATACGTATAATGATCACAGAATGGCTCTTGCATTTGCACCATTATCGGTTTTAAATTCATTAGAAATTAATGATCCAAGTGTAGTTTCAAAGTCATTTCCAGAATTTTGGGAAAAGCTCAAAGAATTAGGTTTTTTAGTTGATTTTTATAATTAATTGCATTTTTACTTGACAACTGCTTTATCACAAATGTATATTTGCATTTTTAAAATATGAAATTATCTAATTTTACTTACGATTTACCAAAAGACTTACTTGCAGAATATCCGTCTGATCAAAGAGATGAGTCTAAATTAATGGTGTTACACAGAGATTCAAAAAAAATTGAACATAAACTATTCAAGGATGTTATCGATTATTTTAATGATGGGGATTCTTTTATTCTGAATAATACTAAAGTTTTTCCAGCAAGATTAATGGGTAATAAAGAGAAAACTGGTGCTAAAATTGAAGTTTTCTTATTAAGAGAGTTGAATAGAAATCAAAGGCTTTGGGATGTATTAGTAGATCCTGCAAGAAAAATTAGAATTGGTAATAAATTATATTTTGGAGACGATGATAGTCTAGTTGCTGAAGTTATTGATAACACAACGTCAAGAGGAAGGACACTCAGGTTTTTATATGATGGTTCTTATGATGAATTTAGAGAAAAGCTACTCGAACTCGGCCAAACTCCTTTACCAAAGTATATTAAAAGATCAGAGGAAGGATTTGATAAAGAAAGATATCAAACTATTTATGCAAAAAATGAAGGAGCTGTAGCTGCACCAACTGCTGGACTACACTTTTCCAAGCATTTATTAAAAAGATTACAAATTAAAGGTATCAATTTAGGTGAAATTACACTACACGTAGGCCTAGGTACTTTTAGCCCTGTAGAAGTTGAGGATTTATCTAAACATAAAATGGATTCTGAGGAGTTGATAATTGATGAAAAAGCAATAAGTTTAGTAAATAATACCAAAAAGAACAAAAATAAAATATGTGCAGTAGGCACTACAGTAATGAGAGGTTTGGAGTCATCTGTTTCATCAATGGGTACTCTCAACCCATATGCAGGGTGGACTCACAAGTTTATTTTTCCACCTTATAAGTTCAGTATTGCTGATTCATTAATAACGAATTTTCATATGCCAAAATCTACATTATTGATGATGGTATCAGCTTTTTGTGGCCACGATTTTATGATGGAAGCCTATGAGTTAGCAGTTAAAGAGAAGTACAGATTTTACTCATACGGAGATGCAATGTTAATTATTTAAAATGTCGCTCATGGATATTAGGCTAATTAAGGCTGAAGATTTAGAGCAATTACTCAAAAAGAATAAATTTCCAAAATATAGATCAAAACAAATTGAGAACTGGGCTCGAAAAATAGATATCATATCGTTTGACCAAATGTCTAATTTGCCTAATGATTTAATACATTTTCTTATTGAAAATTTTAAATTAAATAAATCAAAAGTTAAGACGAGTAAAAAAAGTTCTGACGGAACAATAAAGTTTGCAATTCAGCTTTATGATAATCTTATTGTTGAGGCTGTATTGATACCATCAAACAAGCGTATCACTGCATGTGTCTCAAGTCAAGTTGGATGTAGTTTGGATTGTAATTTTTGTGCAACATCAAAGATTAAGAAAATGAGAAACTTGGAGTCTTATGAAATTTTTGATCAAATTATGCTATTAAATAAAGAATCAATCAATCATTTTTCATCTCCTATAACTAATATCGTGTTTATGGGTATGGGGGAACCTTTATTAAATTATAAAAATGTAATTGAATCGATAGATCAGATTACTAGCGATTTTGGAATTGGAATTTCATATAAAAAAATAACACTATCAACATCTGGAATTTCTAAAATGATAAGAAAGATGGCTGACGACAATATTAAATTTAATCTAGCTATATCACTACACACGGCATTAGAAAAAACAAGAAATAAAGTGATGCCATTCTCAAAATCATTCCCAATTAAAGAGCTAGTTGATAGCTTAGAATATTGGCATAAAAAAATTAAAAGAAAAATTACTTTCGAGTATTTGATATGGAAAGAAATTAATGATGATTTTGAACATATCAATGCTCTAGTAAGTATATGCAAAAGAATTCCATCAAAAGTAAATATTATTGAATATAATGATACAGATAACTCTATATTTCGGAATGCAGATGATAAATGGATAAATAACTATGTAACCACCTTAAAAGAAAATAGAATACCTGTCTCTGTGCGAAGATCAAGAGGTAAAGATATTGATGCTGCATGCGGTCAATTGGCAAATAAATATTAATTTAAATAAGTGAGTAAAGTATACGAAATAAGAGAGCCAATTTCAGAGGAAATGGAAATTTTCGAAAATAAATTTTCGAAATTGATGTTGTCGGACGTGCCGTTACTTAATAGAATTACCCATTACATTATCAAAAGAAAGGGAAAGCAAATGAGACCAATGTTGATCTTTTTATTTTCCAAGTTATTGAGCTCTGGAAAGGTTAATGAAAAGGTTTATAGGGGTGCATCTGTAATTGAATTGATTCATACAGCTACACTTATACACGATGATGTAGTTGATGAAAGTAACAAAAGAAGAGGATTCTTTTCAATCAATGCAATATGGAAAAATAAAATTGCTGTTTTGGTTGGAGATTTTTTACTATCTAAAGGTATGTTATTATGTATTGATAATAAAGACTATGATATTCTTGATGTTATTTCTGAATCTGTAAAACAGATGAGTGAAGGTGAGTTGTTACAAATTGAAAAAGCTAAAAAATTAGATATTGACGAAGAAACGTACTTTGAAATTATAAAAAAGAAAACAGCATCTCTAATAAGTTCATGTTGTAAAATTGCTGCTGTTTCTGTTAATAGCTCATCATCTGAAATCAAAAAAATTACAAGAATTGGAATGCATATTGGAATTGCTTTTCAAATTAAAGATGACTTATTTGACTACGGAAAAAAAACAATAGGTAAACCCAGAGGGATTGATATTAAACAAAAGAAAATTACTCTGCCATTGATATATACTTTAAATAATATTAATAAGTCAGAAAAAAGATGGCTGATCAAATCGTTAAAAAAGAATAAAAAAAGTAGAGCATTAATCAATCAAATTATTAGTTTAGTTAAAGAAAGAGGTGGTCTTGATTATGCTATTCAGATTATGAAGAAGTATCACAAACTTTCCCTTGATGATTTAGATACTTTTAAAGATAGTTCTTATAAAGACTCATTAAAAAAGATGATTAATTACGTTATAGAGAGAAATTATTAGTTTGATATCCAAGAATACCATAGAAAAAGTTTTTGAAATTTCCAGAGTAGAGGAAGTAATTGGTGAGTTCATACAATTAAAAAAATCTGGTTCAAATTATAAAGGTCTTAGTCCATTTACTAATGAAAAGACACCGAGTTTTATGATTTCTCCAGCAAAACAAATATGGAAAGATTTTAGTAGTGGGAAAGGTGGAAATGTTGTGGCTTTTTTGATGGAACATGAACAATTATCCTATCCTCAAGCGATTAAATTTCTTGCAAAAAAATATAATATTGAAGTTGAGGAAACAGCTATAACATCTGAACAGAAAGAAAAAATTGATCAAAAAGAGAAGTTTATTTTGATATGCGAGTTTGCAAAGAAGTTTTTTAAAGAACAATTGAACAAAACAGATTTTGGAAAAAATATTGCATATAATTATCTAATAGAAAGAGGGTTTAATAAAAGTACAATAGAAGATTTTGAAATTGGATGTTTAACTGAAAAAAGAGATTCTTTAAAAGAATTCTCAGTCGAGAAAGGATATGATATTGATGACTTAGCAAGTCTTGGATTAATTTCAAGTAAAAATCACAATGATATTTATAGATCTAGAATTATTTTTCCTATCAAAACTATCTCTGGAAGAACTGTTGGATTTGGGGCAAGAGTAATTAAAAGTTCATTCAAATCTGCAAAATATATAAATAGTCCTGATTCAGTCATTTACAATAAAAGTAAAATTTTATACGGCCTACATAATTCTAAAAACGAAATAGTTAAAAATGATAACTGCTATATCGTTGAAGGATATACTGATGTTATTCGCTTTCACCAAAAGGGAATCAAAAATGTAGTTTCATCATCAGGAACAGCTCTTACTACTGGACAAATAAATATAATCAGAAGATTAACTAAGAATATTACAATGCTTTTTGACTCTGATAATGCAGGAGTTAATGCAACAATCCGATCTATTGATATGATTTTATCTGAGGGTATGAATGTTAATATTTGTTTATTTCCAGAAAATGAAGATCCAGATAGTTTTGCTTTAAAAAAAGAATCGCAAGAGATTAAGAAATATTTAAATGATAATGCAATTGATTTTATTGAATTTAAAACAAAAAAACTTAGTGAATCAAAAAGAAATTCCCCAACTGAAAAAGCTCAGGTCATTAATGATATAATATCAAGTATAGCAAAAATTCCTGATAAGATTAAACAAGAAATTTACATCAAACAATGTTCAGAAATGCTTGAAATTACTGAGAATACATTATTTAATGCACTTGCTCAGCTTACTCAAATATCTAGTGTTAATAAAAATGTAACCAAGCAACAATCTCAAAAAGTTGAACCTGAAAAAACAACTCAAATTTTTAAATTGGAGAAGAAAATTATTGAGATTTTAATTTTATATGGAAATAGTAAAGTTACTTTTGATGAAATTAAAATGTTTAAAGATGACAAGGGTGATATAGTTTATAAACCGCTAAAGGTAGAATCTTTTGTACATGAAAAGATTTTTTTAGATCTACAATCAGATGAAATTGAATTTGCTAATGATGATTTTAAAATCCTGTATAATAAACTAATAAATGAACTTCAGAAAAAACAGAATTTTGATCCTAAGGTTTTTATTAATTCTTTACCACAGAATTTATCTGATCTTGTTACTTCGATTTTAATTGAAGATGAGATTTATCAATTACATAATTGGAGATCAAAAAATGTGATAGTCAAAGGAAAAGACCGATCAATATCTCAATTAGTTACTGAAACCATTTTGACCCTACGAACATTGTTAATAAACAAGAAAGTACAGGATCTGAGTAAATTAAATGATGGTGGAGATGAAAATTTTAATAAAGATACTCTTGAGGAAATTGTTAATTATTATCAATTAAAATCTTTATTGTCAAAAAAACTTAATAGGGTAATTTAGTTTTTCAAATTTTCTGGGATTTCGCAAATAGGGATCGGAACCATTTTATGTTTATTCGCAATATTAAAGCTTTTTAAAATATTAAAAACTTCTTTTTCTCTTCCATGGAAATCTGATTCTGATTTACCGTTATCAAACTCATTCATAGCCCACTCTAATTCATTGTAGCTTGCTCCAATTTGATTCTCATCTGTTCTAGTGTCATCCCAAAGACCGTCTGTTGGTTCAGCAATAATTATATCGTTATTGATACCCATCTCTTTAGCAATATTTCTAACCTCACTCTTCATTAAATCAGCAATCGGTGATAAGTCAACACCGCCATCTCCATATTTTGTATAAAATCCAACGCCAAAATCTTCAACTTTATTTCCAGTCCCAGCTACTAAAAAATTATTTACCGAAGCAAAATAATAGAGTGTAAGCATTCTTAATCTTGATCTAGAGTTTGCTAGTGCATGTTCATTATTTTTTTTACCAGTAATGGAAATACTATTTTTAATTTCATCAAATGATTTAGCCAAATCTATATATTTACTGTCTACATTACTGAAGTTAGATTTTAGCCATTCAATGTGTTTTTTTGATCTATCTAATTCTTTACTTGATTGATAAATAGGCATCTCTAAACAAAGAGTTGGTAATCCTGTTTTTGCGCACAGTGTTGAGGTGACCGCTGAATCAATCCCACCAGAAATTCCAATAACAAAGCCATCTGTTTTTGAATTTTTTGAGTAAGAATTAAGCCAATTAATAATGTGTTTGATTAACTTTGGATTATTCATATTATAATGGAAAATTTAATATTTAATATTAGTCAAATTCAATGCCAAATTAAATCATTTGATGTTCAAAGTAAAATCTTTGTATTAATTACTTGTATTTCTTTTTTTTCATGTATTTCAAATACCACCCATAAATTTGATTCAAATTTTGATATTGAAATTGATAGGTTTGAGAAAAAATTTTTTGAAATTTCAGAGGACTCCATATCAATTTTAATTAATGAGTACCCTTTTCTTTTTTCTGATGAGTTTGATGTTTCAAATTGGATTGAAATAAAGAGAGATTCTACTAGAAATTATATTTATAATAAGACAGTTAATATTTTTGAAGATACATCACTGTTAGAGAAAGATATTAAAAAAATATTTTCTAGAGCCAAAGGCTATTTTCCAAACTTTGATATTCCCAAGATAATTACACTTAACAATGGAGTTGATTATAAATACAATTTAATTGATTCAGACAGTATTATTTTACTCTCTTTAGACTGCTATTTGGACGATGAATTGCTCTATGGTAATATTCCAAAACATATTTCAGACCAAATGAATCCAGATTTTATTTCAAATGATATTAATGAATTAATTTCATCAAGATTTATTGAGTTCCCAACCGACAGAAAATTTATTTCAAAGATTATTTATCATGGAAAATTACTTTTTCTAATGAACAAACTTTCAGATAATAACACTAGTAAGTTATTAGGCTATGATAAAATTAAATCCAGTTGGATTAATGAGAATGAAAAAGAGGTTTGGAAATATTTTATAGAAAATGATTTATTATTTTCAACTAAATCATCACTTGACTATAGATTTTTGGTTAATGCACCATTTTCAAAATTTGGATTGAGTATTGATTTTCAATCACCTCCAATGGTTGGAAGATGGCTTGGTTTTCAAATTGTAGAATCTTTTTCAAAAAAATCATCTAAAAATCTAATTGAGATATTAGCCTATGATAATTATGAATTATATTTAGAATCAAACTATAAACCTTAAATAATAAATGAAAAAAACTGATATTGTTATTACCATTTGTCTTGATGATAATAAAATCCCTGAAAAGATGAGTTGGTCCGCTAAGGACGGAGGAGTTAAAAATCAATCTACAAAAGCCTTGCTTTTTTCATCATGGGATGATAAAAACCAAGAAACAATGAAAATCGATCTATGGACTAAAGATATGCCAATCGATCAAATGAATGTTTTTTTTCACCAAACCTTGGTTAGCATGTCGGAATCATACTTTAAGGCAACTAATAATGAAAAAATGAATGATGCTTTTAATCAGTTCTGTGAGTATTTTGCTGAAAAATTAGAATTAAAGAAATAATACGTTAAGAATTTAATCCCTGAATATATTCCAAAATTTCTTCCCTACCATTTTTTGTTTTAGATGAGCTGGTAAAATAATTTTTATTATAAAATTTATTTATGGAGTTAATATATTCATTACAATGTTTATGAATTATTGATTTTTTTATTTTATCACTTTTTGTAAAAATTATTGTAAAACTTATTTTCATTATTTTTAAAAACTTAATGAATTTAAAATCAGAATTTTGAAGTTGATGTCTAATATCAATAAGTAGGAAAACATGCTTTAACTGAGTTCTATTTATTATATAATTTTCAATTATTTTATTTATTGCAAGTATACTTTTCTTTGAAAGCTTTGCATATCCATATCCAGGCAGATCAACAAAATACATTTCATTATTCACCAAAAAATAATTAATTAGTTTAGTTTTTCCAGGTATTTTAGAAACTTTAGCCATGCTCTTCTTATTAAGAAGCATATTTAGTAAGCTAGATTTACCAACATTAGATCTCCCAATGAATGCGATTTCAAAAAAGGTAGAATTTGGACAGTTTGAAATTTCAGAACTGCTTTTTTCAAAAAAGGCATGTTTAATTTTCAATTTACAGTTTTTTTTCTTTAAGCCAGTTATTCATGACTGAATTAAATTTTTCTGGATGTTCCATCATTGGAGCATGACCACAATTTTCTATCCAGAAAAGTTGAGAATTAGGAAGTAGTTTTTTGAACTCATCAGCAACTTCAGGTGGAGTTACAGAATCATTTTCTCCCCAAATTATTGCAGTTTCGGCTAAAATATTAGGCAGGTCATTTGACATATTATGTCTAATAGCACTTTTCGCCATTGCTAAAATTTTAATCAATTTTTTTCTGTCATTAACAGTTTTATAAACTTCATCAACTATTTCTTTTGTTGCTATTTTTGGGTCAAAAAAAACTGCTTCAGTTCTTTCTTTAATATAATTGTAATCCTCTCTTTTTGGATATGAATCTCCCATTGAATTTTCGTACAAACCAGAACTTCCAGTTAAGACTAGACCCTTAATCAGTTTAGGATATAATTTTGAAAAAATTAAACCTACATGGCCGCCAAGAGAATTTCCCAAAATAATAACATCTTTTAAATTTTTAAACTTCATAAATTTATACACAAACTTGGCAAAAAACTTTACGTTAGTATTTAATAGACTTGAATTATAAATAGGTAGTTCTGGAGCAATGACTTGATAGCCTTGTTTTGGAAAATACTTAAAAACATCATCAAAATTGCTCAATCCACCCATTAAGCCATGTAAAATTAGTATAGGCTGTCCTGATCCAACAGAGATATAATTATAACCGTTTTCACTAATTGATTTCATTAATTTTCTTTGTTAAAAAACATTTTCAGGCAAATATATGCATTTCATTTTGATGAAAATGAATTAAATATATTGAATTCCAAAGATTGATTTATCTTATAAAGTACTGAAATACAATTATTTATAATTTTATTGGTTTGGTTTGATAGAAATTATTAACAATGTGGTAAAATGTGGTAAAATGTGGTAAAATTTCAATATATTTGAGATTAACGCTAATCGAATATGATCAACCTTATTGGAACATATGAATGTACAGTTGATAATAAGGGTAGAATTATGATTCCATCTCAGCTAAAAAAACAACTTGATGGAGTTATGACAAAGACCTTTGTTTTGAAGCGATCTGTCTTTCAGAACTGTCTTGAACTATTCCCTCATGAGGAATGGAAATCAGTGATGGACAAGGTTAACAAGTTGAATCGATTTGTGAAAAAGAATAATGATTTTATTCGCATGTATACTGCTGGTGTTAGATCAATTGATATGGATTCTAATGGTAGAATATTAATTCCTAAAGATCTAATAACCATCTCTAAACTAAATAAACAAGTTGTTTTATCATCATCAATAAATATTATTGAAATATGGGACAAAGACTTGTATGAAAAGAATATCAATAATCCTAAGATTGATTTTGCAAAATTAACTGAGGATGTAATGGGAAATGATGACTCAAATTTATCATAAACCAGTCCTTTTACAAGAGTTGATTCATAGTTTAGAAATAAAAAAAAATGGTGTATATGTCGACTTAACTTATGGAGGTGGTGGACATTCTAGAGAAATACTAAAAAGGTTAGGAGAGGCAGGAAAACTAATTGCTTTTGATAATGATGAAGATGCGGAGAGAAATATAGTTGATGATTCTAGGTTCACATTTTTGAGACAAAATTTTATATATCTGATGCAGAATTTAAATTTTTTGAAGATTGATAAAGTCGATGGAATAATTGCTGATCTTGGTGTTTCATCACATCAATTTGATAATAAAAAAAGAGGTTTTTCATTTGATTCAGATTATAATCTCGATATGAGGATGAATAAAAATCAAGATAAAGATGCAGTTGAAATATTGAATACTTATTCAAAAAAGCAACTATCGGATATATTTTTTTATAACGGTGATTTGAAAAACTCAAGATCTATAGCGGATTTAATTTGTGATCAAAGAGCTAAAGAACTAATTACTAACCCAAATCAATTAAATAATATTTTGAATATAATTCTACCAAAGGGTTATGAAAATAAAATTTTAGCAAGAATTTATCAATCTATAAGAATAGAGGTTAATAGTGAAATTGATTGTTTAAAAAAATTATTAAATCAAATTCCACAAGTGCTCAAAAAAAAAGGAGTAGCCTCAATTATAACTTACCATTCAATTGAAGATAGATTAGTTAAAAGATTCTTTAAAAATGGTTGTTTTAATGAAGAACCTATAAAAGATGATTATGGTAATCAAATAAAAATATTTAGATCTGAAAAATTTAAAACTCCTAATGATTTTGAGTTAAAAAATAATTCAAGATCAAGGAGTGCAAAACTTAGAGTAGCAAAATTAATATGAGAAAAAAAATAATTGATATAGTCGCTGGAAAGTTTATTCTTGAAAAAACTAATGCCAAAACTGTACGATTCATTTTATTCATTTTTTGTCTTGCATTAATCATGATATATTCATCACACAGTGTTGATAGAAAAATATTTGAAATCAATAAATTAAATGATGATTTAAATATTGTTGAAAGTAATTACTTGAAGACGAGGAAAGATTTGATGACTTCAAGGATGGAATCAACAATAAGAGTTCAGCTATCAGACAAAGAAATTAAACCTTCATTAAACCCTCCAACTAAAATTTTGATAAGTAATGGAAAATAAAAATAATAGTTTTTTATGGAGGTTATATTTGATTTCATCAATACTATTGATTTTCGGAATTGGCATTGGTTATAAATTATTCTATTTACAATTCGTAGAGGGAGAAAAATACAGAAAAATAGCTGAGGATAAAACACTCAAAAGCTTTACCGTAAACTCAGTTAGAGGAAATATTTTTGCCGAAGATGGTAGTTTATTAGCAACTTCCACAACTAAGTATGATATTTACTTTGATTCAAAAACAGTATCAAAAAATACATTTTATTCTGAGATTAAAAATCTTACAACAAGCTTGTCAAATCATTTGGGTAGGGAAGAAAAATTCTGGTATAATTATATAATTGATGCAAGAGAAAATGGTAATAGATTTTTACCAATTGCAAAAAATATTTCTCAGGATTTAGTTCAAAAACTTAAAACTTTTCCAATTCTAAGATATGGTTCAATCAGAGGAGGATTAATCATTGAAAGGAAAATTAAAAGAGATTATCCACTTGGAAAAATTGCTGAGAGAACTATTGGCTATGAGCGAATTGATGAAAAGGGAAATTATAGAGGAGTAGGATTAGAGCATGCATTTGGCCCATATTTGAGAGGGAAAAATGGTCAAATGATTAAAAGAAAAATATCAAATGGTCAATGGAAAGTCTTGGAAAACAATGTAAACAAAGAACCGATTGATGGATTAGATGTAAGAACAACTTTAAATACAAGCATGCAAGATATTGTTCATGACTATTTACTTGAACAAACTCAAAAATTTGAGGCAGATCACTCAACTGCTGTATTAATGGAAGTGGAGACTGGAAAAATAAGGGCAATATCAAACTTTGGCAGAACTGATGATGGAAAATATTATGAAAAACTGAATTATTCTATAGGTGAAGCTACAGAGCCTGGATCAACTTTTAAGCTTATGACTATGATAGCTGCACTTGAAGATCAGGTCATAGATACTTTACAAATGATAGATACTGAAAATGGTGAGTTAGATTTTTATGGTTTCAAAATTAGAGATTCTAGGAAAGGTGGATATGGGAAAATAAATGCAATGGATATTTTCAGATTGTCTTCAAATACAGGTATGGTGAAGATTATTACAGATGCTTATGAAGGAAAATCTGAAAAATTTGTCAATAGATTATATAATATGGGTGTCAATAACCCAATTGATTTAGGAATAAAAGGTGAACCAAATCCTAAAATTCCACATCCTTCGGAAAATGATTGGAATGGATTGTCGTTACCATGGATGTCGTACGGATACGGAATTTTGTTAACACCATTACAAATTATATCATTTTACAATGGCATTGCAAATAATGGAGAAATGGTAAAACCAACATTTTTAGAAAGCACAAGTAAATTAGGGTCAACAAATTTTTATGAATTCAAAAAAGAAATAATAAACCCTTCAATATGTTCTAAAAAGACATTGTCAATTGTTCAGAAAATGTTGCTGGATGTTATTCACCATAAAAACGGAACAGCTAAAAATATTAAATCCGAACATATTAAAATTGCAGGAAAAACTGGGACAGCTCAAATTGGTTATGGAACAGATGAAATTAATTACATATCAAGTTTTGTAGGATATTTTCCTGCAGATCAACCTAAGTATTCGTGCATAGTAGTTATTAATAGTCCAAATAAAGATATGGGATATTATGGCTCTGATGTAGCAGCTCCTGTATTTAAAAGAATTGCTGAGAAAATTTCATCAAGATTCCCAATTATTGAGAAACATAATTACGAACAAATAATCGAGAAGATTAAAATTTCACAAAAACAGAACAAATCTAATCCTAAAAATAAATTAGATTCATGACACAGCTTATAGAATTAATTCAAAATATTGATGATTTAGAAATCTTCGGATCGAATCAAATAGCTGTAAATAGGATATCGAATAACTCAAAAAAAATTAAATCTGGTGATATATATATAGCAATTAAAGGTTCAAATTATGATGGTCATGATTTTATTGATGATGCAATTAAAGGAGGAGCTGTTTGTATCATTTGTGAAGTTTATCCACTTAGCAGATTAGAAAACATAACATATATAATTACTAAATCTTCAAAAGAAATATATTCTAGAATTTGTTCAAATTATTTTGACAACCCTAGTCATAAGTTAAAACTAATCGGAATTACGGGTACAAATGGCAAAACATCTTGTACAAGTCTAATGCACCAAATGTTCAATTTAAATGGATTAAAGTGTGGCCTGATCTCCACTAATAAAATAATTGTTGGTTCAAAAGAATATGATACAAATTTAACAACCCCTGACTCATTTGATTTAAATTATTATTTAAATGAAATGATTAAAACAGATATTAAATATTGTTTTATGGAAGTATCATCACATTCTATAGATCAGAGAAGAATTTCGGGCTTAAAGTATGAATTAGCAATATTTACAAATATCACTCACGATCACTTGAATTATCATAAAAACTTTAAAAATTATTTAAATGTTAAAAAGAAATTTTTTGACGATTTGGATAATAATGCCCATTCGCTGATTAACTCTGATGATAAAAACTCAAAATATATTATTCAAAATACTAAATCAAAAGTTCATACTTATTCAATTTCTAAAAATGCGGACTTCAAATTGAAAATTGTAGAGAATAGTTTTGAAGGGCTTACTTTAAGAATTGATGGTATTGAAGTAAATACCAAACTAATTGGGAAGTTTAATGCATATAATTTATTAACTGTCTTTTCAGCATCTAAAATTTTGAAAATTAATACTGAAAAAATTTTAATTACTATGAGTTTATTAAAAAACCCTGAAGGGAGATTTGATGTTATAATTAAAAATAAAATCATTGGAATTGTGGATTATGCTCATACACCAGATGCACTATTAAATGTATTGGAGACAATATATAAAATAAAGCAAAATGAAAATTCAATAATTACAGTCGTTGGATGCGGTGGAGGTCGAGATAGAATGAAAAGATTAAAAATGGGCAGCATAGCCTCAAGGTTAAGTCAAACGGTAATTTTTACATCAGATAATCCTAGAGATGAAGATCCTAAATTAATTATAGATGATATGATGGCAGGAGTTGATGAGGCTGACAAGAGTAAGATCTTAAATATTATAGATAGAAAAGAGGCAATAGTTAAAGCTTCTAAAGTAGCTAAACCTTATGATATTCTTCTTGTTGCTGGAAAAGGTCATGAAAAATATCAGATAATTAAATCAAAAAAAATAAGATTTAATGATAAAGAGATTTTAACACAAACTTTAAAAATGGCAGTATAATGTTATATTATTTATTTGAATATTTGGAGACAACTTACCAATTAACAGGAGCCAGTCTTTTTCAGTATTTATCTTTTAGATCTGCATTAACATTTATTTTGGCTCTAATAATATCCACAATTTTTGGAAAAAAAATTATTGAATTTCTAAAGTCAAAACAGATTGATGAAAATATTAGAAAGTTAAATCTGCCAGGTGAGAATGATAAAAAAGGTACACCAACTATGGGTGGTATAATAATTGTTTTATCAACTTTAATTCCAATATTTTTATTTTCTGATTTTAAAAACATTTACATTTTAATTTTAATAATAACAACCATTTGGTTAACAATTTTTGGATTTTTAGATGATTATATTAAAGTTTTTAAAAAAGATAAAAGGGGACTAAGAGGTTCAATTAAAATTATAGCTCAAGTTATTCTAGGGTTATTTATTGGTCTAATGGTTTATTTTCACCCAGAGATAACCACTCGTGATGACGGTAACAATTCCAATCCTGAAATTATACTTGAGGAAACTAATATTAAATCTTTAAACACTACAGTACCATTTTTTAAAAACAATGAACTTGATTACGTAAATGTTTTTAAAATGAAATCCAATAATTTTAATTGGATATTTTATGTAATTGTAGTAACATTTATAATTGTCTCACTTTCAAATGGAACAAATTTAACAGATGGATTGGATGGGCTGGCTGCCGGATCATCATCAATAATAGTTTTTACATTAGGTATCTTCTCATGGATATCTGGTAACATAATATTTTCTGATTATTTAAATATTATGTATTTACCTGGAATTGGAGAAATTGTTGTATTTGTTTCCGCTTTGCTTGGTGGATTGATAGGTTTTCTTTGGTATAATACATATCCTGCACAAGTTTTCATGGGAGATACTGGTAGTCTGACTATTGGTGGAATTATTGCAGTGATTGCAATCCTTGTTAGAAAAGAACTTTTACTTCCAATACTTTGTGGTGTATTTTTAATTGAAACCTTATCTGTTATCATTCAGGTTGGATACTTTAAATACACTAGGAAAAAATATGGTGTTGGAAAAAGAGTTTTTTTAATGACTCCAATTCATCATCATTTTCAAAAAAAAGGGTTCAGTGAAAGCAAAATTGTTGCAAGATTCTGGATCATATCCATAATGCTAGCTATTCTTTCACTTATAACATTAAAAATTAGATGATGAGGAAGAAAGAAATAATGGTTTTGGGATCTGGTGTTAGTGGAATAGGTTCTGTTATGTTAGCAACGAAAATGGATATTCATGTTTTCTTATCTGAAAGTAATTCTATTAAAGAGGATACTAAAAAAACATTAGAAAATAAAAATGTTGATTTTGAAGAAAATGGGCATGATTTAAAAAGGTTAATTGAATCTGATGAAATAATTATTAGTCCTGGTATTTCTTTTAATAAATTAAAAAAATCTTATCCTGAAATTGATAGTAAAAAATTTATATCAGAAATTGAGTTCGCAAGTAGATTTACAGATGCATTTATTATTGCTGTAACTGGATCCAATGGTAAAACAACAACTGCTAGCTTAATATATCATATATTAAAAAATGCAGGTCTTAATGTTGGTTTAGCTGGTAACGTAGGTGTAAGTTTTGCATCTTCTGTTTGTAATTATTCATATGATTATTATGTTTTAGAAGTTAGTAGTTTTCAGCTTGATCATTCAATCAGTTTTAAACCAAATATCTCGATTATAACTAATATTTCACCAGATCATTTAGATCGATATAATCAAGATTTTGATAAATACACATTATCCAAATACAGCATAGTTAAAAATCAAAAATCTGCTGATTTTTTCATATATAATAGCGACTGTAATGTTACCAATAAAATATTTTCTAGGGTTAAGATAAACTCAAAATTAATTTCATTTTCAATTAAACAAAATATTGGACCTAAACATGCCATTTATACCAAAAATAAAAATATCATTTCATCAATAAATAAAGAAAAATTTATGTTAAGCACAGATAAAATTCAGATTAAAGGAATTCATAACCTTCAAAACTCAATGGCAGCGATTAGTGTTGCTCAAATTTTGAAAATTTCTAATCAAAAAATTAAAGAAAGTTTAAAAACTTTTAAAAGTATTCCCCACCGACTTGAACATTTTTTAACGATCCAGAAGGTTAAATATATTAATGATTCAAAGGCTACAAATGTAAATTCAGTTTATTATGCTCTAAATTCATTTGATGAACCAATTATTTGGGTTGTTGGTGGAATTGATAAAGGAAATAATTATGATGATCTAATACCCTTAGTAAAAAAGAAGGTTAAAGCCATCATATGTTTAGGTAAGGATAATAAAAAACTAATAGATATTTTTTCAAAGTGTTCTGAACTTATAATAAGCACAGATAATATGAGTGATGCTGTAAAAAGCGCTTATGAAATTTCAAAACCTGGCTATGTAGTATTACTATCACCAGCATGCTCAAGTTTTGATTTATTTGATAATTATCAAGACAGAGGAAACAAGTTTAAAGAGAAAGTTAGAAAATTATGAGTATAATAAACAGTTTAAAAGGTGATAAAGTTATATGGATAGTAGTCTTATCTTTATCGATATTTTCATTTTTGCCAGTTTACAGCGCTAGTTCCAACTTTGGAGTCAATCTAATTTTTTCCAGTGTATTTAAACATGTTGCTATAATTTTTATTGGTATACTGATAATGTATGCTACCCATCTCATAGACTTTAAATATTTAAGAGGCTTATCATTAATTATTCTTCCCTTGGCAATTTTTTTATTGATAATTACTGCATTTCAAGGCAATCAAATTGATGGTGCAAATGCTAGTAGATGGATAAGTATTCCAATCATTAATATCTCATTTCAACCATCTTCACTTGCATCAATTTTTCTATTGATTTATGTTTCAAGTTATTTATCTAAAACTCATGAAAAACAAATTAATTTTAATAACTCTGTTTTTCGACTTTGGTTACCAATTCTTTTAGTTGTGATGTTGGTTTTACCATCAAATTTTTCAACATCATTCATGATTTTTAGTCTATCATTAATTTTAATTTTTATTGGTCAATATCCTTTAAAGAGAATTATTCTCATAATTTTCTCTGGTATTATACTTTCTGGTTCTTTTATCGGATTATCAAAAATATATCCTGATTTATTGCCAAACAGAATTGATACCTGGTCAAATAGAATTGAAAATTTTATAAATCCAACTTTGGATAATGATTCAAATTATCAGATTAATAGAGCAAAGGCTGCGATAGCAAGTGGATCAATCTTTGGTGTAGGTGCCGGAAAGAGCTCTATGAAATATATTTTACCACAGAGTACATCTGATTTCATATTCTCTATAATAACTGAGGAGTATGGTTTATTTATTGCTTTGATAATACTTTTACTGTACATAATATTATTGTTTAGGATTGTAATTGTATCTCAACAATCAAATAATTATTTTGCCAAGTTGTTAACTCTAGCTGTTGGATTGCCAATTGTATTTCAAGCATTAATCAATATGGGTGTAGCAGTTCAATTATTTCCCGTTACGGGACAACCGCTACCTCTAATAAGTACTGGAGGAACATCAATATGGACAACTTTTTTTGCATTTGGAGTTCTTTTAAGTGTTAGTAGAAATAATAATTCAAATATTGTTGAATTAGATTTAAAAAAGACTATTAATGAATAAAAACTTGATTATTTCTGGTGGTGGAACCGGTGGACATATTTATCCTGCAATTAGTATTGCTAATCAATTGAAGAATAAGGTTGCTGATTGCAACATTCTTTTTGTTGGTGCAAAAAATAAAATGGAGATGAAAAAAGTGCCAGAAAATGGATACAAAATAATTGGTCTTTGCATCTCTGGATATCAGAGAAAACTCAATTTTATTTCGAATTTAAAATTACCTTTTAAATTAATTTACAGTTTAATTCATTCATTGATAATTATATTGAAATATAAACCTAAAATAGTTGTAGGAACTGGTGGTTATGCTAGTGGCCCGGTAATGTATATTGCAGCTTTGCTCAAAATACCTGTTTTTATTCAAGAACAAAATTCCTACCCTGGATTGACTAACCGAATTCTATCAAAATATGCAAAAAAAATATTTGTTGCCTATGATGGAATGGAAAAGTATTTTAAAAATTCAGAGATAATTTTATCAGGAAATCCAATTAGAAAATCAATTAAAAATTTTAGCAGTAAGAAAAAAAAAGAATTTTTAAATCAAATTAAACTAGATAGCGATTGTAAAACCATTCTAGTACTTGGAGGTAGTCTTGGTGCGAAAATACTTAACAACTTTATTATTGAAAATCTTATTTTTTTTAAAAAAAACAACTTCCAAATAATTTTGCAATGTGGGAGCAGATATTATGCTGACTATAAAAGTTTCGAGAACAAATTTTTAAAAATTTTACCATTCATTAAAGACATAGATAAAGCATTTTCATCTGCAGATTTAATTATCTCAAGATCTGGTGCAAGCATAATATCAGAATTATGTTTCGTTGGAAAACCAGTCATATTTATTCCTTCACCAAATGTTGCAGAAAATCATCAATCTAAAAATGCAAAAAAACTTTATGATCTTGGTGCAGCTGAGTATGTTGAGGAGGATGAAATAGAATTCAAACTCAAATCAATTATTAATAAGATTTTTATAAGTGACATTTATAAAAAATCTCTTTCTAAAAAGATCGCATCTTTATCAAAACCAAACGCATCCAAAATTATCGTGGATGAACTTAAACACTATATAAGATGAGTTATTTAAAATATAGTAAATATTATTTTATAGGTATTGGTGGAATCGGAATGTCAGCTGTTGCAGAGTACATTCATTCAATTGGAAAGAATGTTTCAGGATATGACAGAGAAGACTCATTAATAACAAAAAGATTAATAAAATTAGGTATTAATATTTCACACAAAGACGATACAGGGATTATTGACTTTAATCTAATCAATAATTCTAATACCTTGGTAGTTTATACCCCTGCTATAAGTGATAATAACTCTATTTTAAATTATTTTAAAAAAAATATTTTTACTGTTGTAAAAAGATCTGATTTATTGGCTGAAATTGTTAATTCCAAATTCTGTATAGCAATAGCAGGAACTCATGGCAAGACTACTACTACATCAATTTTATCTCACATTATGTATAGTGCTGGATTAAATTTTACATCTTTTGTGGGTGGAGTTTTAAAACATTATGAAACTAATATTATATTAAATGGTGATGAAATTTTCGTCGTAGAAGCAGACGAATATGATAAAACATTTTTGAAACTAAATCCTAATGTAGCATCAATTATAAATATTGATGGTGATCATTATGACATTTACTCTGATTTTAATGATTTGAAAAAATCATTTAAAAAATTTGCAGATAATCTTAAAAAAGATGGAATATTATTTCATGATTCCAATTTGGATTTTAATGGGTTTTCTTTTGGATTGAATTCAGATTCTAATGCTCAATTATTCAACATAAAAAATATCTCAGGAAAATTATCTTTTGATATTAAAATAAATGAAAAAATTTACAAGAATATTATTTTTAATATGTTGGGGACTCATAATGCACTGAACGCATTGGTTGCATTCATTATAGCATTAAATTTGAATATTAATACCGATATCATATTAAAAGCTTTAAAATCATTTCCTGGAATAAAAAGAAGATTCTCAGTCGAACTTATTAAACCTAAGGTTTTTATTGATGATTATGCTCACCATCCAAGTGAAATTTTATCAGTATATAATTCAATTAGTAAATTATATCCTGGTTTAAAAAATCTAGTAATTTTTCAACCTCACTTATTTTCCAGAACAAAAGATTTTTTAATTGATTTTGCTAAAGCTTTAGAGAAGTTTGATAAAATAGTATTATTGGATATATATCCCGCCCGTGAGAAGCCAATTGATGGAATTAGTTCAAAATCAATTTATGATATAATTGAAAATGAAAACAAATCAATAATAAAAAAATCTGAAATTCCAGAATTACTAAAATCTGATAGTTCAGAACTTATTGTAACAATGGGGGCAGGAGACATAGGAGGTGAGGTAGAATTAATTAAAAAGACATTAGCTGAAAACTTATGAAAATAAAAATTTTAACAATATCAATTTTTTCAATTTTATTATTGTCATCAATGATTTTTTCAAACCATAAAAATGGTAATAGATCAGTTTATATTGACGTAAACAGTATAGTTAATGATTCTCTTATTTTAATTACTAAAGACTCTGTTTTTAATTTTTTAAAGATAAAAAATGCAATTAAAGACTCTATGTTAACCGCCGATATCAACTTAAATAAAATTGAATCCGAATTGAAAAATATTAATTATTTAAAAATGTCTAATGCATTTCATGGAATTAATTCTCCCATCATAATTCAAATTACAGAGAGAAATCCTGTTGTAGAAATTAAAAATGAAAATTTTTATTTAGATAATGAAGGTGTTATTATTTCAAAGTCAAAAATAAATTTACCTAAAGTAATAGCATTTTTTGGAAACATAGATTCACTAAATAATAAAAAAATTGCTAGACTTGGAAACACAATAATGAGTGATGATTTTTTCAAAAATCACTTTAATTATATTTTTTCAGATTCTCTAGAAATTTATATTAAGCCAAAACCATTCGATTACATAATTGAATTTGGTTTATTAGATAACATTGAGTCTAAGTTATTGAACTATAAACTTTTTTATGCTGCAAAATCTGAGTCAAATTCTATTAAAGAGGCTGAAAGAATAAATTTAAAATTTACTAACCAGGTAATTGTTCAAAAAAAATAAAATGGAAAAAAAAGAATTATACATTGGACTTGACATTGGAACAACAAAAATTGTTGCGATGATTGGGGTGATAAATGAATATGATAAGTTAAAGATTATTGGAGTTGGGAAATCAAAAAGCTTAGGTGTTCATAGAGGTGTTGTAAATAACATTAGCCAAACGATTCAATCTATACAATCTGCTATTAATGAAGCAGAAAATAATTCTAATGAAAAAATTGATAAAGTTATTGTTGGAATAGCAGGTCAGCATATAAGAAGTTTACAACACAGCGATTATATAACAAGAGAAAACTCGGATGAGGTTATTGATTTACAAGACATTGAAAAGGTAATAAATCAAGTTTACAAGTTAGTAATGATGCCAGGCGAGGAAATTATACATGTTCTGCCACAGGAGTTTAAAATAGATGGACAAAGTGAAATTAAGGAGCCTGTTGGAATGTTTGGTGGAAGATTAGAAGCAAATTTTCATGTGGTTGTTGGCCAAGTTAGTT
>CACLGQ010000011.1 GCA_902606555.1 uncultured Bacteroidota bacterium | reverse complement strand
TATTTAGAAAAAGCAATTGCTGCTGGTGATAATTCGTGGGGAACTGCGGTTAGGGTTGCAGTTAATTTGTACTTAGACATAATAAATTTATTTTTGGATCTACTTGAAATACTAGCATCTTCCGACTAAAATAAATCTTTTTCTAGTCCAATTAAAAAAGCATACTCCATAGCTATCTCCTTTAAAGCTTCGAATCTGCCTGATGCTCCGCTGTGTCCAGTTTCCATGTTTGTGTTTAATATAATTGTGCTATTAGATTCATTATAATCTCTCAATTTAGCAACCCACTTCGCAGGCTCCCAATATTGAACTTGTGAATCATGGAGGCCGGTTGTAACTAAAATATTAGTATAAGCAGTTTTCTTTACATTGTCATAAGGAGAGTATGAAAGCATGTAATCATAATATTCCTTTTCATTTGGATTACCCCACTCATCGTACTCAAGTGTTGTCAAAGGGATAGAGTCATCAAGCATGGTTGTCATCACATCAACAAATGGGACGGCTGCAATTATTCCATTAAATAACAACGGCTCAAAATTTAAAACTGCACCCATTAAGAGCCCACCTGCGGAACCACCCATGGCATAAATATGATCTTTGGATGTATATTTCTTATCTATCAGGTAATTTGCGCAATAAATAAAATCTAAAAATGTATTTTTTTTATTCAAAAGTTTACCGTCTTCATACCAATCACGTCCCAAATATTCACTTCCTCTAATATGTGCAATGGCATAGACAAAGCCTCTATCAAGTAAACTAAGTCTAACAGTCGAAAAATAAGGATCTAAAGTGATTCCATATGATCCATATCCGTATAATAATAATGGTGTTTGGTCATTTAAGTTAGTTTCATTGTGTCTGATTAATGAAATGGCAACTTTTGTCCCATCGTGGGATTTTGCCCATAATCTTTCAGTGATATAGTTTGCCTCATTAAAATTATCATCTACAACCTCTTGCTTCTTTTTCACATCGAACGATTTTGTTTCCATATCAAAATCAATAACTGATGATGGTGTACTGAGAGATGAAAAGTTATATCTCAATTTCTTAGATTTAAAGTCAATATTTGTTCCTATTGATAAACTGTAAGTCTCACCTTCAATTGGTAAATAATAATTCTGACTATTATCCCAATTTCTCACATTCATTTTAACAAGTCCTGAATCTCTCTCAATTACTACTAAAAAGTCATTAAATATTTCAATACCCTCAAGAAGGATTTTTTTTCTATGTTCAATTACATCTTTCCAATTTTTTTGGTTTGTATTTTTTAATGAGGTTCTCATTAATTTAAAATTTTTAGAGTTGTCCTTATTAGTTATTATATAAAAATTGTCTTTGAAATGACTAATGGAATATTCGTGACCTTCGACTCTTTTATTAAAAATTTTAAATTGATCATCAGGCTTATTTGCGTCTAAAAATCTCACTTCACTCGTCATAGTGCTTCTTGAGCTAATGAATAAAAATTTTTCAGATTTTGATTTTGATACACCTATGCTAAATGATTCATCTTTTTCCTCATAAATAAGTTCATCTTCTTTTGAATCAGTATTTAATTTATGCTTAAAGATTTTATTAACTCTCAGAGTTACATCTTCCTTTTTAGAATAAAAAACTGTTTGATTGTCATTAGCCCAAACTAAACTACCAGTTGTATTTTCAATTTTTTCATTGTATAATTTTTGGGACTCTAAATCCAAAAAATAAATAGTGTATAATCTTCTCGACAAAGTATCTGCAGAATAAGCTAACTTTTTATTATCAGGACTAATACTTATTCCACCTAGATTGTAGAATGAATGATTTTTAGCTAATTTATTAACATCAAGCAGAATTTCCTCTTCATTTTGTAAGCTTTTATATTTTCTTGTATAAATTGGATAATCTTTTCCTTTTTGAAACTTTTTTATGTACCAATAATCATTGTAAAAATATGGAACTGAGCTGTCATCTTCCTTGATTCTGGATTTCATTTCATTAAAAAGCTGTTTTTGCAGTTTTTCAGTTGGTTTTAACTTGGCTTTAGTGTAGCTATTTTCTTGATTCAAGTATTCAATTACTTTTTCATCCTCCCTTTGATTTAGCCAATAATAATTGTCAATCCTCGTATCAGAATGTATCGTTAGTTTTTTTGGATTTTTTTCTGCTTTTGGAGGATTTATTTTCATATTACATGAAATGTTTAAAGTTAAAAGAAAGCAAATAAACAATAAACTTTGGATATTGTGTCTGCTCATAATTCTTTTTTTGGTAGGATTCTAGAGAACCAAAGTTTTTTGATGATTTTAAAAAGTAATTCTCTACCAAAAATTTTAATGAAAAAGTTTATAATTTTTGTATCTCGTCCGATAAAATTAGAAACTTTACTTTTTGTGATAGATTTTTTAAAAACAAAATTTGCTACCTCATCATTATTACCAAATCCAAAAGGAAAAGGAGGTTCATTTTTAATTCCATCTTCAAGGGCTTTTTTTAGATTTTCTCTTACGACATCTAAATCCTCTTTTTTTTTCATCTTCTGTAAAGTTTATTGAATCATGAAATCCTGTTCTAAAAGATCCTGGAGCAACAGTTTTAATATCAATACCAAACAAGCTTAATTCATAATGAAGACATTCAGTTAAACCTTCTACAGCAAACTTTGAAGAATTATATAAAGATGTGAATGGTAATCCAAACCTTCCTGCTATTGAAGAAATATTAACTATCACACCATCTTTTTGCTTTCTCATTTGAGGAAGAACTCCCTTAATACAATCAATCAATCCAAAGTAATTTACATTAAATTGGTTTCTTATTTCTTCATCTGATGCTTCCTCTAAAAAACCAAAAGCTCCATAACCAGCATTATTAATTAGAACATCTATTCTATTATATTTTTTAATCGTAAAGTCAATCACATTTTTAATATCAGACTTTAACGTTACATCAAGTTTTTTAATATCAACATTATTAAGTTTTTTTAAACTTGGGCAACTATTTATGTTTCTCATTGTTGCAATGACTTGAAAATTTTCTTTTTGAAATTTCTTTGCAATTAACTCCCCAAACCCTCTTGATGCTCCAGTTATTATAACAACCTTTTTCATGTGTTATAAATGTATTATAAATAAACGTAACCTAAATAAATGATTTTATTGTTTGAGTAATAAAATTGTTTTTGTTCTTTTGCATTGATTTTGTTTAATGAAAATAATTGAAATAAAAAACCCTGATATTTTTGGTGCTACTTCGAGTTCGTTCTGTTTGGCTCATTGTGTACTTACTCCATTTCTTTTTTTGTCACCAATTTGGTGGTGGTCCAGTTTAAATATCCTGTTTATTTCAGTTTCTTTTATTGCTGTTTACAATTCAGCAATGAGAACCTCTAGAAAAGTAATGAAGCCTTTACTTTGGATAGGTTTTTCTCTTCTTACAATCTCAATTATTAATGAAGAGTTTCATTTCATTCATGTTCCTGAGCTATTAAATTATTCAGCAGCTGCCTTTCTTGCAGGTCTTCACATTTATAATCTCAAATTTTGCCAATGTGATGATGAAGAATGTTGTGTCCCAAAAAGCTAATAATTAAAAAAATATTTCCTGTGCTAGCCTGTAGGTGTTTGAGTGAGCTTCCAAAATATCCTTAATATTAACTGAATAACCTCCCCCCATGCTGATTTGAATTGGTATTTTATTTTTTTTAGCGAGTTTTAAAACAAATTTATCTCTTTCTTTACAACCATTTATTGTCATAGATAGTCTTCCAAGTTTATCGTTTTCCAATACATCAACTCCTGCCAAATAAAACATAAAATCTGGCATGAATTCATCAACTACTTTTGGAAGAATTTCATTTAGTTTACTTAAATATAATTTATCATCTGTTCTGTCAGGAAAATCAATATCCAAATCGCTGATTTCTTTTTTAAATGGATAATTTTTTTTTCCGTGGAATGAAAGTGTAAATACATTTTTATTCTTATTAAAAATTGAGGCTGTACCGTTACCTTGATGAACATCCAAATCAACAATTAATATTTTACTAACCATATTTTTCTCTAATAAATAATTTGCTGCAATTGCCTGATCATTTAACATACAAAAAGCCTCACCGCGATCTCTAAATGCATGGTGAGTGCCACCTGCAATATTCATTGAAATACCATTTTGTATTGAGAATTCAGCACAGTCTATTGTCCCTCTGGCTATCTTTTTCTCTCTTTCAACAAGCTCTCTGCTCATAGGAAATCCTATTGGCCTAATTTCTTTTTTTGTTAATGAAAGAGATGAAAATCTTTCATAATAATCTTTACTGTGTGTCAATAAGGCTAGATTGTTATCCAAGTTTAATGGTCTAAAAAAATTTTCATTAGTGCATGTATTTTCTCTTAACAGTTGTTCGGGTATAAGGTCATACTTAATCATTGGAAATCTATGATTTTCATCTAACGGATGTTTATATGATTTATCAAAAGCTATTTTTAGCATGACGCAAATGTTGAGTAAAATTAAAAGAAAAAACTATTTTGAAAGGTAATCAGCTGCTGATGTTGCAATTTGTCTGTAAGGCTTAATGTTAACTTTAAAACCTAAGGAATTTGCCCATCCCTTGGCTACAGGGACCAGCTTGTTCGAATAAAATCTTTTATCCTCATTGTAATCCATATCAATTTCTAAATTTACTTTTGGGTGATCTTTAAGCTTCTGAGCTATCTCTAAGCTTAATTCAGTTTCTTTCCATAATCTAGTCCATATATCATTAATCTTTGGAATATTAAATTTTGAATATATATAATGAACACCTGCCTCTTTATATCTGTATGCAATAGCAGTTATATATCTTGTATTATCTGATTCTGAATATGAATCCGTTCCAATATGAATTTCTACATCAGGACATTTTTCAATAATACCTAGGGTATAATTTAGTGGATCTAAAACTTGACCTTTAGAATTTCTAAATACCATTTGTCTAAATACCTAAATTTTTAACTATTACAACGCATCTTTAATACATAATTTAGTAAAATTATCGACAAACACTGTTAATAACATTACTTAAACATTGGCAAAGTTTTTGAACTGTGAATTTTTGATTTTTAAATTTTGAAAAAAAGTAACTTACCCTCAAAAATTTGTCCTGTTTGTAAAAGACCTTTTAACTGGAGAAAAAAATGGGAAAAAAACTGGAAAAATGTCAAATATTGTAGTAAAAGATGTAGTGGAAACTAACTCATTAATTTGGTTTAGAAATGATTTAAGAATTAATGATCACGAAGGTATTAATTCAGCTTTATTAGGTTCAGGTAAAGTCGTTGGTTTTTATTGCTTCAATCCATCCAAGTTTGAAGTGACCAATCTTGGATTTCCTAAGATTGACAAGTTTAGAGCTCAATTTCTGTTAGAAACTATAGAAAATCTTAAAGAAGATTTAAAAAGAATTAATATCACATTAATTATTAAAATTGGAGACCCAGTTGAAGAATTAACCAAGATTATATTACAACAAAAAATTGAAAATGTTTTCCTCCAAAAAGAGTGGACACAGGAGGAGGTTGATGAAGAGGACAAATTAAAAAGCAATTGTAATAATTTAAATTTTAACACATTTTATAGTCAGTTTTTGTACGATCCGGATGATCTAGATATTAATAATATTTCAAATGTTTTTACGAATTTTAGAAAGCATTGTGAAAAAAAACTAAAAGTAAAAGACTTGGTAGAACCACCCAAAAAACTTTTAAAAGATAATTTATTAACTGATGATTATTTAGTGCCCAGCTTATTAGATTTAGGTCTTGAAGATTTTGAAATAGATTCAAGGAGTGCATTTAAATTTAAAGGAGGACATGATGCAGCCAAACAAAGATTAGATTTTTATCTTTGGCAATCAAAAAAAATAAATTTTTATAAACAAACTAGAAATGGATTAATTGGACAAGACTACAGTTCAAAATTTTCATCATGGCTTTCAAATGGATCTATTTCTGCACGTGAAATATTCTGGGAAATAAAGGATTATGAAAAAAATATTAAAAAAAATCAGTCAACATATTGGTTAGTTTTTGAATTAATATGGAGAGATTTTTTTAAATATATATCGATAAAATATGGAAATAAAATATTTAAAATTGGAGGTATTTTAGAAAAAGATTATCAATGGAATACAGATATTAAAATATTTAATAAATGGATAAATGGATTAACAAATGAACCATTTGTAAATGCTAATATGTTAGAGCTTAAATATACTGGCTGGATGAGTAATAGAGGAAGACAAAACGTTGCCAGTTATTTAGCTAAGGAATTGAATCTTGATTGGAGATGGGGTGCAAGGTATTTTGAATCAAAATTAATTGATTATGATGTCCATAGTAATTATGGAAATTGGATGTATGTTTCAGGCGTTGGTAATGATCCTCGAGATAGAAAATTCAATATAAAATTTCAGGCAGAAAGATATGATCCAACAAATAAATACCAAAAGATATGGTTACAAACTAGAATTTTTTAAATAATTTTTAATTCCAGACACCTCTGTCAAGATTTTCATTTAGATTTTTATAATCAATCTCTGGGTATTTAATTTCTATCATCTTTTGAATTTCGGCATATTTAATCTTAAGTTTTTCTAGAAATTCAATCCCAAATTTCATGTATTGAGATTGCCATGATAGCATATTTTCAAACTCTCTGTTTCTTAAAATATCAACTTCATAAAAATTAAATTTTGTAAAACCTAAAGAATTATTTGAGTATTCAAAAGTTTTATCAAAGTTTGTCATATTCTTAAGTGAGGTTGATTTACTTAAAAAAGGTATAATGTAGGTGTTAATGTATAATCTATTTATTCTATCATTTTCAAGAATTTGTGAAAATGCTTTAGGCAATGATGCAATCTGGGATTTTATTTTTTCATCATTTATAATTGATAGTTTACCGTTGTTAATTATTTCATTTAATACTCCCTCCTGGGGAACGTGCCTCCATCCTGCTGTAGCTACATGATAAATTAAACTATCTAATTTAAATTCTGAATCCCATCTTCCGTTTGGCCCAGTATATTTTAAAATTTCTCGGTCAGAATTAACAATTCCTCTTTTTTTTTCTAAAACCAAATTTAGATTAAGTAGACTAGATGATACTTCGTTGTGAAAAGCTAAAAGTGTTTTCTTTTCTTCTAATTTTAATTTTCTATTTTCATTAGCGTTGTTGACTTCTAAAGCTATTAAAATTCCAATAATAATTAAAAAAATTTCAATAAAGGCATACTTATAATAATCTTTATTAATTTTTCTAAAGTTCCTTATTAACTTTAAAATTCTCATTAATTAAAAATAAGCATTAAAAATATTTAATTTGTACCTTTTAGTGGCATAATGATAGTAATTAAAAAAAATTTTAAGAACATTAAGTTTTTATATTATATCAAGAGTTTTTTTTCTTTACTAATTCCAAAATTTCTATTTAAGAATAAACTTCAACAGATTTTAATTTCAATACCAATCGATAAATTAGATTACATCTTGAAAAGAGTTAATTATTATAACAAGTTAGAGAGCAAAATATCTACTAATAAATCTTGGCCAAAATTATCTGATTTACAAATTAAAAATAAAGGCAAAACATATTTTTTTGATTGCTATTCAATAGTAAAATATTTTCCAGAATCATTAAAAGCAAATTTTTTATTTGGAGATATTAATTATGTTCCTAAAGAGGTATCTTTTGTTAAATCAAGGCCAATTAATACTGAAAATAAAAATTCAATTATTCTAAAACTTAATAAAGTCAGACACTTTTTATATGTAAATGATATTATTCCAATTGAGAAAAAAAAAGATATTTTATTTGGAAGAGCTGCTGTCCATCAAATGCAGAGAATTGATTTTTACGCAAAATATTTTAACAATCCTTACTGTGATTTAGGACAAATAAATAGAGGAACAAAACATGATCAATGGTTTAAAAAAAAGGTATCGATTGACTATCATTTAAAGCATAAATTTATTTTGTGTATTGAAGGAAATGATGTCGCGTCTAATTTGAAATGGGTTATGTCTTCAAATTCAGTTGCTGTAATGCCAAAACCAAAGTTTGAATCTTGGTTTATGGAAGCTAATCTAATTCCAAATTTTCACTACATAGAGATTAAAGATGATTATTCCGATTTAGAAGATAAACTAAAATATTATATCAAAAATTTAGAGAAGTTAAAGCAGATCTCAATAAATGCTAATAATTATGTTAATCAGTTTAAGGATGAAAAAGATGAAAAAATTATATCTCTTATGGTAATGGAGAAGTTTTTTGCTTTTTCCGGTCAAAAAAAATCATCAATCAATTTCTTTAGCTAAAAAGAGAAAAACTGGGAGATGGTCACTGTATCCTTTTGGATCAAATTTTCCATAAATTACATTTGGTGTTGGGTAGCCTTCCCATCTGCCTTTATCCCTGCCATTTAATAACCATTTTTTGTTAAATACCCCTGCTTTAAGAAATCTTAATTTGCTGTTTTTTTCTAACAATGATCCAGAAACAATTAATTGGTCAAGCATATTCCCTTTGCCCTTATACAGGTAAGTCCAGTAGTATTTTTCTTCATGAAGAAATTCCATTGGATTATACATCTCATTAAACTTAGTTGCATTTCTATCAGATTTTGTTTTTAGTGCAACTTTAATGCTTGGATCTCCAGGATCATCATTAAAATCACCCATAGAAATAATTTTAGATTTAGGATTGATAGATAAAATAGAATCAATGATTCTTCTGTTTAATTCACCTGCTTTAAATCTTTGAGCAATACTGGGTTGACCACCTCCTCTACTTGGCCAGTGATTTACAATAAAATTAATTGGTTCTTTTTCTAAAAAACCAAATACAACAAGAATATCTCTTGAAAAACTTGGTTTACCTTTATATTCAACATTTAATGGATAAGCTTTTGCTTTTCTGGGGATAAATTTAGTTGTATCAAAAAGTAGTGCGACATCAATACCTCTCCAATCTTTTGAATCAAAGTGAATAATTCCATAATTAAGATCTTTCATTTTCTCAGTTGAAACCAAGTCAATTAGTACTTGTTTATTTTCAACCTCACAAAGTCCTAAAATAGCGGGATGACTATTTGCTACATCTGAGCCTATAATTGGTAAAACCTTTGCAAGGTTATTAAGTTTTATATTATATTTTTTTTCAGTCCATTTATCTTGTCCCTCAGGTGTTCTAGCTTCATCCCAGCCGTTATTAGGGTCATCATTTATGTCAAAAAGATTTTCAACGTTATAGAACGCAACAGTATTTAGAATATATTTTTTTTCTTGCCCACAAACGCTAAGGGTTATAAAGAAAATCAGAATTAAACGTTTCAGCTCCATTTTATTAATATTAATCAATTTTATAAATTTTTTTGAACATTTTAGATTTTTTATATTGATAAATTAAAATGTTATCAACTATTTTAATTTTTAATAACTCGTACAGTTATTTTTAGTTTTAATAAACTAAATTTCAAAAAAAAATATTATGAAAAAACAAATACTATCGATACTTTTTATTTTATCATTTCAAATTTCTTTATCTCAATTGGTTTCGTACGAAGTTATATGGGTAAAAGACGGTATGGATGAATCATACCAAGAGGTTGAAGAATTCTGGTCTAAAATTAAAGAGCAAGCAATTGCCGACGACTCCCAAGACTTTTGGATTGTTTTCAAACTGGAAAAGGATCCTGAAAATGCTGATCATAAAATGAAACCAGATTATATTGTAATGAATGGTTTTAAGGATTCTATTCAAAGATCAACATCTGTCAATTGGCAGGAATTAGCAAAAAAAGTTTACAAAAAAGAGCTATCAAAGAAAAAATTTGAGGCAAAATGGACAATGGGCTCACAAGTTAGAAAAGAAACTAGAAATTTTTTAGTAGAAAGGTTAGACAATTCAGTTTGGAGTCCTTTATCTGAAGGTAAAGAAGCCCGTTTTCTATTTAATGGATTTAAAGCATTAAATGATGACTATGAAAGTTTTGAAATGAAATATTTTAAAGAAAGCCATAACAAGCAAATTGATGCAGGATCAAGAGCTTGGTGGGAGTTTAATAAAGTTCTCAGTAGAAGTGAAAATGCGAACCAAGAAGTTACCCATTTTACAATGGATGTAATTGATGCGGATTACCAGTGGTCAAATGACAATGAACCCTCATTTACAGATCAAATGATGTCAAAATATGGTGTTGCATCTAGAGAAAGGGTCATTGGTGACAGGATGAGTGTATTATTTGCTCAGTTTCAACAGAATTAATTAAAATCAAATAAAATATGAAAAAACAAATATTATCAATATTATTTATATTAACTGTTTCAATTTCATTTTCACAACTCATTACTCACACATCAGTAAGAGTTGATGATTCTGAAAGAGAATCTTACCTTGAATTAGAAGAATTTTGGTCGAAAATCCACGAGCAAGCCATAAAAGATGAATATTCTGATGGATGGATGCTATGGGAGTTTATTTACAAAGATGAAGAGGAAGCTAAAGGAAAACCTGATTTTTTAATCATGAATTTCCACAAAGATTCTCTTCAAAGGCAAAAATTTTATTCTGTTGATGGAAAAGAGTATGCAAGAAAAATTCATTCCAACCTTTCAAAAAGAAATTTTGAGAAAAAGTGGAATTTACCAAGAGGCAAAAGGAATAATTACCGCTTGCAGAGACTTGACAATACAAATTGGATCAGTACACTAGAAAAAGGAAATGAAATTTACTTAAATGTTTTTAAAGCATTAAATGATGATTATGAATCCTATGAGTTGGAATATTTTAAAAAAATGGCTGAAAAACAGATTGTTAATGGAACTAGAAAATGGTGGGAGTTTAATAAAATTTTATCATCCAACATTAGTACTGAGACATCTTTGGATGGATCTCAAACCCATGTAACCATAGATATGCCTGGTAGAATACCAACTGAAGAAGAGAGAAATGAAATGTGGGAAAATAGATCATTTGTTGACAAAATGATGCAAAAAAATGGGTCAGCTTCCAGAGAATTTGTCAAACGGTATAATTTAAAGTTGGTAATGTGGCAGCTCTAATATTTACAATTTTTTAATAAAACCCTTCAAATGAAGGGTTTTTTTTTATTTTTAGTTGTGCATTTTATAATATTTTTCATTCTTTTTTTTGTTTTTAATTTAAGTTTTGGTCAAAAACTTGATTATGTATTTATAAGTGGCGATGACGGATATAACTGTTTTAGAATTCCCACAATAATTAAAGCAAAGAATGGTGAAATTCTTGCTTTTGCGGAGGGAAGAAAAAAAAGTTGTAGTGATACTGGCGATGTGGATTTAGTTTACAAAAAATCATATGATAATGGTGAAACCTGGTCTTCTTTAAAGGTTATTTGGGACGATGGCGGTAACACCTGTGGAAATCCATCACCAGTATTAGATAAAAAATCAGGTAGGATAAGTTTATTGACTACTTGGAACAGAGGACAGGATAAAGAATGGGAAATAATAGATCAAAAAAGTATCGATACAAGACATGTTTATTTAATTCATTCAAATGATAACGGCGAAAGCTGGACAAATCCTAAAAAAATAACAAGTGATGTAAAACTTGATAATTGGACATGGTATGCAACTGGACCTGTTAATGGGATTCAGTTAAAAAGAGGACTAAATAAGGACAGATTAATTATACCCTGTGATCATATTGAAGCAAATACAAAGCACTACTATTCACATATAATTTTTTCAGATGATGGAGGATTAAATTGGAATCTTGGAGGATCAACAAAACAACATCAAGTAAACGAGTGTACAATTATTGAGTTTAGAAATGGTGACTTACTTTTAAACATGAGAAATTATACAGATGATCGATTAAGAAAATTATCATTCAGTGAAGATCAAGGTATTTCGTGGGGAGATATATTTTCAGATGAAAGTTTAATTGAACCAATATGTCAAGCAAGTATGATAAATATTAAGAGACCTTTTAAAAAAGAACTTATTGCATTTTCAAACCCAAACAGCAAGAATTCGAGGGAAAAAATGTCAATTCAATTTAGCTTGGATCAAGCTAAAACTTGGTCACATAAAATATTAATTCACAGTGGGCCTTCTGCATATTCAAATTTAATTCAACTAAGTAATAATGAAATTGCTTGTCTCTTCGAAGGTGGTTGGAAATCAGCATACGAGGGAATAGCTTTCAAAAAAATTAACTTAAGGGACATAAAATAAAAAAACCCACTCAAAAAGCGGGTTTATACTTTGCAGTTCGGAAGAGGATTATTTTCCTTTTACGAATGGAAGACCAGTTTTTGGACTTTCAACTACTTGCTTTCCAGCTGGAAGATCACAACCTTGTGCTCTTTCATCTTTTGAAAAATAATAAATAGTTTGATTTCTTCCACCTTTTAAAGTAACATCTTTAGAATTTAGGAAGTATTTGTTTCCTTTACTGTTTGTATATGAATATCCCATTTTATTTTTTTTTATTAATGTTAGTTAAATTTAATTAACACAAATATATGAAAAAAAATACAAATCCTCCTCTGTTGGAAATTTTCCCACCTCTGATAGTAAAAAATGCCTAATTATAATTAACTATTTGGTCTAAGCTATTTTTAATAATTTCTGACCATAATTTATATCCTTTTTTATTTAAATGAAGCTTATCCTTAATAAAAAGATCCTCTGTTGGAAGACCATTTTCAGCGATGAAGAAATCTCGCGTAGAGATATAAAATAAATTTTCCTTAGAATCACAATATTTCTTTATTAAATCATTTGCTAAAGATATTTCAGGCCAAGCTATCCATCTACTTCTTGTAGGTGTTGTTTCAATAGCAAAAATTGGAATTTCGTCGTGTATCGACCTAATTTGATTAATTACCAGTTTAAATAGTCTTTTTACTTCATTCGGGGTTCTGTCAGGCAAGTTCTTTGAATAAATATCCGATTTATTATTCCCTTTAATATCATTTGCAACAAATATCAAGATTGCTTTAGGATTGTGACCATCTACTAAACGTCTTGTAAAATGAATTATATCTGAATAATGCGCTCCGCCGTAACCTCTTTTTATTGTCTCATATGGAAACATATCTTTTTCCATTGTATGCCATCCTGTTATGCTGGAACTCCCAATAAAAAGGATTGCATTTTTGCTGTAGTTTTCAGATTTATCTAAATTTTCAAGTTTAATAATATCTTTTTCCCATTTTGCAGCAGTTGCTTGATATTTTTTTAAAGGCGAGCAAGAAATCAACAATAAAGTAATTAAAAATACTTTTTTCATCAGATTTCAAGTTCAATGATGGTGTCTATCTCATCTAATTCATTGTCATCAACATTAATAATTAGGCCTAACTTTGTTTTTTGATACTTTACTTTTTTATTTGAATGATAATATGAAATCTTTTTTATTTTTGGATTATAACCCTCTATGAAATAGATTTTTCTATTATTTAAAAGATGAATATAAATGGTATTATCTTTTCGAGTTGATGCTATTTCATCTGTTGGATCTATTGGCCCTCTTGTTGTTCCATAAATTGTTTCCCCATTAATTTTTACCCAATCACCAATTTCTTTCAGAGATTTAATATGTTCCTTTTGGATTTTTCCATTGGGCATAGGACCAACATTTAAAAGTAAATTACTATCATATCCTGCAGCTTTAATCAAATATTGAACAAGATCCTTTTTTGACTTGTGTTTTCTATCCTTTAAATTAAAACCCCAGGATCCATTAATTGTTTCACATACTTCAAGCGGTAGGTTGCCTATGTCATCTGCTGATGTTGCAAATGATTTTGTACTTCTTCCTGGTAAGTCTTTTTCAAACATTTGAAAATCTTCACCTGGATTTGGTGCCAAATGATGGTTACTACCAATTAGTACTTGTGGTTGAAGCTTGTGAATTAAAGAATAAACTTCTGAAAGTTTAAAATCTGCCATGGGCTCACCAAATCTTTTCCCATCCCATTTGAATTGATCCCACTCACCATCAAACCATATTCCACCAATTTCTCCATAATTTGTAAGTAATTCTGTAAGTTGAGCTTTCATAAAGCTTATATAATCACTCCATTCACCTTGACCTCGTCCAGAAATTCCATTTCCTGTTCTTCCCCTAGGATAATAATCATCTCTATACCAATCTAACTGAGAATAATAGAAAAAAAGTTTCATATCATATTTTTTACAAGCTTCGGCAAGCATTTTCAATACATCTTTTCCGTAAGGTGTCTTCTGGACAATATTATAGTCAGATGCTTTTGAATCAAACATTGAAAATCCATCGTGATGTCTACTTGTAATAGTTATATATTTCATTCCTGCATTTTTAGCCATTAAAACCCATTCCTCAGCATCAAAATAGACTGGGTTAAAGAATGAGGGTAATTTCTCATATTCCTCAATTGAAATATTTTGGTTATTCATAACCCATTCTCCATCTCCAAGGACACTGTACACGCCCCAATGAATGAAAAGCCCAAATCTTGCATCTTTAAACCAAGCCCTAGCTTCAAGATTTTCATCACTGGGAATATATCCTTCTTGACAATGAGTATTTTGAAAAAATAAAATAATAGTTAGAGCAATTAATAGTTTTTTCATTTTATATAAGTTTTTTTAAGTCTTTCCAAGTTATAATTTTTATGTTATTTTCTTTTAAATGACTTTTAAATTCATCACTATTGAATATATCAAAATCTAATTGTCTCCAGCTATAGTCAAAATTAGGATGGTCAACTGTAATTTTCCTTAACTCCTCCTCATCTTTTCCCAGATGTATGATAATTTGACTAAGACCAGGTTTAAGGTTTTCAATAACATCAAAATAATAATCTTTTATTTCATTGATTTCAGTCCCTTCAGGCAGCATATGAAACTGATCAATTATGATTGCATGTTTGGGTTTTTCAAAGTTTCTATCAAAATGTACACTTGCTTGTATGGGAACAAATGCTAATAAATCATTTTCTTTAGCTAGATCAAGATACAGCCTAAAAATATCAGGGTCAAAAAATAAAGCACCTTCATGACTATCAATATGTGATGGATTAAAGCCCATTGAAATACCTAAATCTATTTGTGCTTGAAGTTCTTTTCTAATTTCATTCAATTTTCCATTTTTCGTAAACTTTCTTTTATTCCAATACAAATGGTTTTTTGAATTAAGAATAGAGCTTATGTCATTATTTTTTAAAACCCCTCCCCACTTATGATATTTCCATTCACTTGTTACAGTCAAATGAATTCCCATATCAAAATTTGGATTATTAATACTAAAATTTGCGACCTTATCTATTTCTCTTGTAGTCAACATCACAGCAGCAGATGATATAGATTCATTTTTAAATGATTCAAATGTGGCTGAATTTACAGATTCACATAGACCAACATCATCAGCATGAATAATAAGTAGTTTATCAGTGGGTTCATAACCAAGAACTTTTGAAATTTTATCAAAGTCATTACTGTTTTGTTTATTTAAGATGAACTTAACTGCCAAATTGATATCATAGATTGGTAATTGATTTTGATGAAAATATGAGATAATTGTTATAACTATCGCAATAGTTAAAATCATTAATAGTGAAAGAGTTTTCTTAATCAATAGTTATTTATTTATTATTTCTAAAGTAAAAAAAGAATTCTACTTTTAATATAATTAGATGATTTATCTAATTTTGAGATATGAAGAACTTTTTCATTTATTTATTTATTTGTACTTTTTTCATTTCGTGTACAAATAATAAAAAGCCAAATATTATTTGGATAACAATTGAAGATCAATCGCAATATCTGCTTCCTTTTAATGGAAATGATGATGTCAGCCTTCCAAACTTAGAAAAAATTGCTAATGAAAGTATAGTTTTTAACAATATGTATGCGACTTATCCTGTTTGCGCTCCAGCAAGGAGCTCAATAATAACAGGTATGTATCCAAATTCAATTGGAACACATAACATGCGTGCAATGCATTTTGATAATTTTTACAATAATGGTTTTAAAGTTGGGAAAAGAGCAGAACATGAAAAGGTTTTAGAAGTTCCTTATTATTCTTCTAAATTGGCTGAATCCATAAAGACATTCCCTCAAATTTTAAAAGAAAACGGTTATTTCACATACAATGATAGCAAAGGAGACTATAACTATCTGGTAAATTTAGATTCTACGTGGTCTGAGTACAATAGTAAAAATAAAATTTCAAAGTCTCAAAGTCCAATCTTTGCTATTTACAATTATAATGTCACACATGAATCTGGGATGTGGAAAAGAGATAAAGAGGAGTTAAAAGTTAATCCTAATGATTTAAAAATAATTCCACCTATTTTTCCTGACGATTCAATTGTTAGACATTCATTAGCTGTAAATTATTCAAATTTAATAGAAATGGATAAGCAGGTTGGAAAGTTAATTGATCATTTAAAACAAGAAGATATTTATGATGATTCCTACATATTTTTTTACAGTGACCATGGAGGTCCATTTCCTAGACATAAAAGAGCAATTTATGAAACAGGAACAAAAGTTCCATTTTTTCTAAAATTACCAAAAGGAACAAAAGAAAAGGTTGACACCAATCAGTTTTTAAGTTTTGTAGATTTTGCACCCACTGTTTTATCAATTGCAGGTATAAATGTTCCAAGCTTTCAACAGGGAAAACCCTTTCTTGGTAAATATAAAGATGAGTCAAAAAGAGAATATTTATTCACATCAAGTGATAGATTTGATGAACATCCTGATAGAATAAGAGCTGTGAGAAGTAAAAAGTACAAGTATATAAGAAATTATTTTCCGGAAAATTCACATGCCTTAAATGTTGCATATAGAAGGCAAATGGTACTAATGAGACACTTAAATAGTTTACATCTAAATGGGAAACTTTCTAAAGAACATGATTTATGGTTTAGAGTGCCAAAGCTTAAAGAAGAATTATATGATTTAGAGAATGACCCCTTTGAATTGAACAACCTCTCCGATAATGCAGATCATAAAGCCGAGCTTGATAAACTTAGCAATGTTCTTGATGACTGGCTTGAAGACATTGATGATTTAGGAAGAATTCCTGAGAAAAAACTATTTAAAATGATTTCAGGTGATTAGTAAAAAAAATCAATTTTGGTTAATAATTTTAATGGTTTTAGTGCCAATTATTGGTATACTATTTAATATTTATGCTTTGTTTCTTTTTTTACCACTCGGCTTTTTTCTCAAAAACAAAAAAAATTGATTTATCTTTAGTGCAGTTTGGATTTAATTTTAGGTCTAATTATTGTATATAATTCATTGTGAGATTAATTTTAATAATCATAATATTTTTCGTTTTCAGTAATACCAAAGCACAAGAAGGTGTTCCTATTTACTTTGATTACTTGACTGAAAACTATTATTTAGTTCATCCATCAATGGCTGGTGTAAATCTAGTTGGTGGAAAAATAAGAACAACGGTGAGAAAACAGTGGTTTGATCAAGTTGAGGCTCCAAATCTACAAACACTTACAGCAGATTTAAGATTGTCTGAAAGGTCAGGATTGGGCTTGACATTATTTAACGACCAAAATGGGTACCATGCACAAAAAGGAGCATATATTACATATGCCCATCATATCAATTTTAATGATGATATAGTCTTAAGTAAAAGACCTTATCCATCTAAATATGATGAGATTGATCAATTGTCATTCGGAATTAGCATTGGTGGAATTCAAAATTCATTAGACCAAACAACATTTGATATGGTTGATTATGATCCATTAATTTCAGGTATAATGGAAAATACAAGTTATTTTAATATTGATGTTGGAATGTCTTATGTTAATTCTAAATATTATGCTCACTTGACAGTTAAAAATCTCTTATTTGCACCTGATGAGTGGTATGGTGAGACAAATGATATAGTTAATAGTGATACTAGAAACTACAAGAGATTTGTTGCTTCATTAGGATATGTATTTTATACAGATACTCCATGGTCATTTGAACCTTCAACTTTATTTCAATATTCTGACCTTTCCTCTGAAAAATCAATTGATTTTAATTTTAAAACATATTACAAATTGAATTCTGGAAGAATTTGGGCAGGACTTTCATTTCGAAACAGCTTAGAGGGAGCTGAGTATATTAGAAAATATGATGATATCAGCGGCGCAGAGGGAACACTAATGGAGCAAAGTTTGCAATTAATAACACCACTATTTGGTATTGATTACAAAGATTTTGTTTTTTCATATAATTACTCTCATCAATTTGGAGATGTAAATTTTGGATCTGGTGGATTTCATCAAATTACAATAGGATTCAATTTTCTTAGAGGCTCGATTGAATGTGATTGTTTCTAATTATTCCCCCCGTTTCTTCCTCTCACAAGGCTAAAGTGGCCTTTAAACTCTCTTCCATCTTCAAGGAACACTCTGAACCAGTAGTCAGTTTGTGGCATAGGTCTACCAAGATAAGTACCATCCCATCCTTCAGTAACAGGGTCCAGTTCTTTAAGTAGTTTTCCATATCTATCAAAGATGTAAACTCTACTATTTGGTTGGAAGTCTTCTCTTATTCCAAGTATTTTCCAGTTGTCATGTATTCCATCTCCATTTGGAGTAAAGAACTTTTTATATCCTATAACTGATACATCTATTTGAGCGATACCACAATCGTTTCTATCTCTTATGTAGATCGTGTGTATACCAGGCCTGACATTTTCAAAGAAAGGGTCATTTTGATAGGGGCCATTCGGATCATCAATAGCAAACTCGTAATCACCTATTCCTAGATTAGCAGTATCGATCGTTATCGTATTGTTGTTATCACTTGTTAGATCCTCAATAGTTATATCATCTAGAGTTACTGCAGCTATTTCTGATTCTTCTACTTCGATACTTAATGTTCTTGAGCAATTTGTTCCATCAGTTGTTGTAGCTGTTACATAGTAAGTTCCGCCAACACCAATAAAAATGGTGTCTTCAGTTGAAGGGAACGGACTGTTATTTCCACTCAAGTCAGTATGTGTCCATGTATAAGTGTATTCAGCTTCAGCAGAAGTAACTCCAATAGGTATTGGGGGTAAATTTAGACAAACAATCGTTGCATCATCAACAGTAAATTCAGGTAGAGGATTAACAACAAAATCAATATTATATGTTGCAGGGCAGGTAGTATTTACTTTGTTTATCAATGTAACAACTACTGTTTGTGTTTTTGTATTGAATGGATTTCTTAGTTCGGGTGCTGATAGTAGGTTGCCATCCTCATCTGTATATAAATAAGATATTTCATAGTCATCAAGACTCTGGTCTGTACCAAGTAGGTCGGCTGTTAGTGTACTTGTATCAAACTCATCAAACCCATCTCTGTCATCATTACCATCATCACCATCACAATGTGGAGCTATCACTACTGGGTATATCTCAGGGGTATCATCTACAATAAATTCCAAAGTAGTTTCATCATAACATAGTCCATCAGGGTTTGAGATGTTGGGGTAGCTCGGATCACGTTCAACTCTGATTGTAATCGTTTGAGAAGCAGTTGCAAAAGTAGGAGAGAAGCTTGCAGCAGGTATTTCAGTACCGTCTTCATTAAAGTAAGTAATAGTTAGTATTGACTCATCTTGCATTACACTAGTATCAGGATTAGTAAGAAGAGTAGGAACAATATTGGTTGTATCAAATGGATAAATACCATCTTGGGAGTCAGTATCAAGTTCACTATCACCATCACACTGCCTTTCAATTGTGACTGGATAAGCAACAGGTCTTGGCTCAACATATAACTCAGCTACCTGAGCAAAGCCTAAACATTGGAGATCTCCTTCAGAGACATCAACATTAATTATTCTTGCCCAAATTTCCTGTGTAGAAGGTGTGATATTCGTAAAATTCTGATTCATATCAATTGGATTATTACCAGTATTTGCATCATCTTTTTCAGTATGAAGTGTAACTCGAATATTTTGCTGTTGGAAAATTTCACGTGAGGCGATTAGTTTATCATTTATTTCTTTTATCACATCAATCGAGAAAATGGAAATTCCATCTTGGTTAGTCGCAGGTGAATCATCACAAATAGTATAGAACGTATTTTGATCTTCCATAAATGTCGGCGAAATTTGACTAGCTCCAACGGTAATTTCAATTTTTAAACGATCATCTCCATTTTGAGTTTTAGAAATTCTTTCACAACCATCCTCTGATATAATTTTTACCCAAATCTCATCATAGAGTGGATCATTATAGAAAGCTTCAGGATTATCAATTTTATTTGTTAAATCGACATCTTCGTAATATTCAAATATTTCATTTTCGTAATTGTTTGAGATCAGTAATTGAGATTCTGTTAAATCATGTAATGTAATACCATCATTTTCTGCACCCTCCCCATCATCACATTGTTTTATTTTAACAAGGTTATTTACAATCACCGGCAGTGGATCTACAGTGAACTGTATATCTTCGCTTACAACACACGCTCCATTTAATTTATTTGTAACAGTAGCTTTTACAGTTTGAGTTTTTGTATTAAATGGATTTGGAAGCTCAGCTGCTGTAACTGTATTTCCATTTACATCAATATATTCATATTCTACTGAGTATAAATCAAGACTTTGCGTTTGATTTGTTTCAGGATTAGTAAGTAATGTTTGTGTAATTGTACTTGTATTAAATTCTGAGTATCCATCAACATCACTAGGTCCATCATCACACTGACTATCAAATACAACCGCATAAACTTCAGGACTATCATCAACAATAAATTCTAAAGTTGTTTCATCGTAACATTTTTGAGGAGTATTGTTTTCAACTTGTATTGTGATGATTTGAGATCCAGATATAAATGGATTTGGTAATTCATTACCAATAAGAACATCGTTGTTATCTGCATCTTTATAGTAATAATAAGTAGTTACCTCGGTTTGTCCACCAAGAAGAGTTGTTTGGATGTTAGAAGTATCGAATGGATAAATACCATCTTGGGATTCATCACCAGCATCTCCATCACATTGCCTAGAAATTACTACATCATTAGCAACAGGTAAAGGCTCGACAACTAAGTCAAAAGCTTCACCAGTTACAAAACATCCAGAGTCTGATCCACTTGTTTTTACAATTCTAAAGTAAATTGTTTGTGAATTGTCTTGTTCAATTGTGAAATCATCAGGATTTTCAATTCCACTGCTTTCCAAATTGTTAGCATCATCTAAAGTTCTGTGATAAGTGATGGTAAAGTCACTTGGCGATTGATTGTCTTCATCATTAGGATCAGTACTTTCATCACCAGATCTAAGCTTATCCGATCTCAATGTAAGATCAAATCCACCAACTCTGCCGTCTCTGTCATCATCGCAAAGTATGATATCATCAACCTCATAAAAAATTGGTTTGGGTTTTACAATTAAATTGAATTTAGTATCAGCATTAAAACAAGCAGTTGTATTGTTTTCAACTCTAACAAAAATCTCAGTGCTATTCACATACCAATGAGGTTCAGTTATAGGTTTTTCTGGGCTTGTATATGGGAATGTTATTACATTATTTGATGTTGAAGCATTATCTGCTGAAGAATAAAAAGTAACTGTGTAATCACTTTCAGCTTGATCTGCACCTAAAATTGAAGGTATTAAAGCATCAAAGTCAGCTTTTGTAAGTGTTATACTGCCATCATTTCCATTATCGTCAAAATCATCACAAAAATCGTAATCAGGGATGACCTCAGCAGTTGGATTTGGATTAACAGTAATTGTTTTTTCAGTTATACATTCAACCCCATTAGTTGTAACTTTTACAAAGTATGTTGCTGTTTTTGTTGGGCTAACATCAATTGATCCTGTTCCAGGTGTATCAATTAAAATTTCACTACCATCATCATCATAATAACCCCAAACTATTTCAGAGGATCCGGTATATTCAAATAGTGGCCATGATTGCCCATTATTAATAGACATATCATTCCATTTTTTTCCATTATTACTAAATTCGAATTGGGCGTAATGTTCACTTCCTCCGCTGTTATTAGGTTCTAATAAGACATAGCTGCCATCTGCACGTTTATCAGGCTCTCCATCCTCATCCTCATCTGTGAAATACCAATTTCTATATGTATTTCTTAAGTATTCACCATTAACCCATTTCCATCCACCCCAATTTTCTGTCTCTCGCCCAGGTTCGGCATACTCATCATCTTCTAAATCTTGGTAAAGCCCTAACCAAAAATAAATTCCATCAGTTCCTGTAAGCCCCATCGATTCTAAACCATTCCAAACAGCATCTTCCATTTGAGCATTAAGTATAATATACATTCTTGCACTAGATAAGCTATCACCAGAATTATAACTATCGGTGAGCTGTCTAGAACTGACCCAATCAATAGGACTAAAGCCAGCTTGTCCAGTTTCAGCCTGAATCAAAAAGTAGGTGTTACCATAACTCGTAGGCCATGTAACTGGTTCTCCATTATTTGTAATAAAAATCAAATTATTTTCTGCAGCGAAATCAGCTGCTGTTTTAGCTACATTTTCGATTGTTAAAGTGGTTGTTTCATTAACACAAATTACTTCATTTGAGGCGCTTAGTATTGGATTTGATAGAAATGCCTTACTAGGTGTACGTGTATCACTAACACATCCTTCTTGATCTATGAACTCTGCATAATATGTAGTATTGTGAGTTAATTCAACAGATGAATCTAGTGGTGTTGTAGCATCTTCAGACTCATACCAATTAAGAGTTAGACTTGCACTATCATTTGTTGCAACTAAGTTTGCAATTGTTGGTGTTTCGGTTTGACAAAATGTTTGAATCTGATTTACTATGGGATCATCTGGAGCTGCCTTAACGGTTAAACTTACATTTGGGTCAGATTCAATGTCACACAAATAATACTCGGAATTAACCAGTACTCTGTATTTCCCATCTAAAGTTGAGGAGATTGAATTTACGGTGAGCCTTTCAGTTTTTGTTCCAGAATAAGAATCATTATCATCTAAATTATTCCAAATCTCATCTGATGTATTGTAAAATTGCCATTGATATACTAATTCCCCGCTCTGACTACTTGCGGAAACAACAAAATCTACATTTGCTCCCTCGCATGCTGTTACTGATAATGGTTGGCTTAAAATCTCAGCAGGTGAACCTGCCACTTGAAACAGATAATTATTATTTGAGTCTTTTTTAGGGTCAGTATTATATCCATTTGCATCATTATGTACCTTTATTAATCCTCTTTCTGTTACATTACCATTATCAAATGTTTGAGCTCCTGTACCATAAACTCCATCAAAGTCAGGGTCACCTTGATAGTTTTCAAGGGCTGTGAAATCAGCTTCAATGATATCATCACAACCATCTCCATCACTATCTCTCTCAAACATATCTTCATTTCCATCATCGTCAGAATCCTTATTGTAATCATATGCGTATATAATTGGAACAAAGACGCTTGATCCAGCATTAGACGTACTGTATTTGTGAGTTATAGCTATACCGTCAATTTTTGTAGCAAACAACTCATAATCAACAGTTGTTGTTGAATTAGGATTAAACTTAAATCTAATCTCATTAGATGTAAATTCTGTAACATTATTCTCATATTCATCATCAAAATTTGTATCAATAAGAAGATTATCATTAGGATCTAATACTGTTATATTTGAAGATACAGGAGAACTTTTTATAATAAAAGATTCACCATTTCTGATTGCAGCTGAGAATCCAGGATTATCCTTAATATTAATGTTTAAATTTTCAGTAAAGTTTAAAACATACTTCAATTCTTGATCAACTCCAGATTCAACTACCATTTGAAGTGAAGAGTCAGTATATCCTGTAAGGGTTTGATTATCATTGGATTTTGTAACAGCGCCTGAAATTACACCATCAATTGAATTTCCATTTGATAAATTAATTGTAGGGGATGTCGTATTGGAGAAGTCAATATTTCCAATTCCTTCAGACTCAACACTATTTAGAATTCCATCGTTGTCATGATCTAGATCAAGATTATCTATTATACCATCATTATCAAAGTCATCTGGGCATTGGCTTATTGGAATTTCTGATGATATATATTCAACTGTTTCATTATCACAAACAATAATTCCTTTAACTCTGTATGTTCCGATTTCAGATGGCGTAAATTGTGAATTAGTTTGGTTTGAAAGTGAGGTCCACGAATTATCAGAATTTTTCTTTTCCCATTGAACGGAATCAAAGTTATTATTATTAGAAACAGATATCACAACATTAGATATTCCAGATTCACTGATACATGAACCTAATTTTGAAGCATTTAGTTCTAAATCAAGAACCGGGTTTGTAGCAAATCCTGAATAAAATGCACCAGATGTTGCGGAATTATTTACTGTAAAATAAGCAACATAAAGTTCACTAGAGCTTGTAACAGAAACATTCCCGGACAAGCCTGTTACTCTATATGTTACATACTCACTTTTATTTGGCACATCATATGGTCCATTTACATTAATACCATTTGGTTGTGAATTTAAATCTAAACCATTTATTTCTATTGTTGCGTCTTTTCTTGTAACTATACTTACTGCTCCATTGAATTCTTTAGTTCCAATTTCATTTATGAATGGAATATTATTTACGTCTCCTCTGCTTCCACAACTTATTGGTGGAACAAAGAACATTTCTTGATTAGCCTCGCTTCCACCACCTGTTCCTTGATAAACAAATACATCATTATTTGTAGAAATATACATATTTCTATCAGTGCTAAATAAGTCACCTTCAATTAAATAATATTCACCTGCATCAATGGTTTGAGTTGTATTTGAAGAGCCAAAGACACTAATCTCAGTCGCATTCTCGTGAGCTACAACAAGAATATTTTCCCAACCATTATCACCATCACCTTTTACTAAAATATATTCATTACCAACTTTTGATAATTCAACAATTTGATCTATACCATAGTCACGTGCTCCTCCAATGTGAAAACTTCCATTCGAGGAGCCTGAATTAACAACAATGTCTTTGTTTGATTCAATTAATGTACCTATAAGCCCATCCCGATTCCTAGTAACTGCATCTAAAGATGTTTGCGTACTTAAATCTTTTAATTCTAATGCGATTACATAACTATCTCCTCTGTTAAGTTGAACATCATTTATTGGGAATTGACCTCCATAATTTTCTATTACAAAGCCAGAGTTGTAATTATTGGTAAAGTTTACAGTTGTATTATCCTCAGTTGCCATTACCGATAAAAAATTTAAGTAATTATTAAAATTAGCTGAGTTAGATTGACTATTAAACGTACCAATCCTAAATGTTCTCCCTAGACCGTCAAGCCCCTTGGTTACTAAAGCTCCTGCCTGTGCTGAGCTATTATCATCACCGGCTTCTCCACCGGCATTAATTCTAACTGATACATATATTGGTTTTTCTGCATCAATGATATAGCCCTTATTGCTCATAACTCGACTTGTTGTATTTGCTTGAACGTATAATTGTGAATATCCATCAGCGGAAACTTGAAATTTATAAGGTGTATCATTTCTAACTGTAATTGTTTGTGCAGTGCCTCCAACAGGTAATATTGAGACATTAACATCAGATGCACTTGGGGTTGATATGTACAACCATTGATCAACTGCATTAGCATTTCCTTCAGCTGCATGTGTAAGAGGAGGTATATAGTGAGTTTTACTTAACTGACCAAAACTTATTAAGCTTATCAAGAAAAAAACCGTAAAAAGTTTAATAAATTTTATCATTGAATAGCAAATAGTGGTAACCTAAA
>CACLGQ010000010.1 GCA_902606555.1 uncultured Bacteroidota bacterium | reverse complement strand
TCCAAGGTGAATATGCATTTGGCTGGTTAAAAGGAGAAAATGGAGTACACCGATTAGTCAGAATTTCTCCTTTTGATAGCAATGCAAAAAGACATACTTCATTTGCTTCAGTTTATATTTACCCACTTGTTGATGAAACTATTAATATCGAAATAAATAATTCTGAAATTCAATGGGAAACAATGCGATCAAGTGGAGCAGGTGGACAAAGTGTGAATAAAATAGAAACTGCAGTAAGATTAAAACATATACCTAGTGGAATCGTAATTGAAAACTCAGAAACTCGCTCGCAATTAGACAATAAAAACAAAGCTATTATCTTATTGAAATCTCAATTATATGAAATAGAACTAAATAAGAAGTTAGAAACTAGAAAAGAAATTGAGGAAAGTAAAAAGAAAATTGAATGGGGTTCACAGATAAGAAATTACGTTTTACATCCTTACAAAATGGTTAAGGATGTTAGAACCTCTACAGAAAATTCAGATGCTAATGCAGTTTTAGATGGAAATATAGATGCTTTTTTAAAGTCTTATTTGATGAGTAAAGAAGATAAATAAACTACTTACTAGAATTTTTATTTTTTCTTTCATTTAACCATTCAAAAAAGGATCCAGTCACCCAATAAGGTATGATAAAAGTTAAAAGAAGTATCATGAGCCAAAAACCCATGGTCACTACGCTCATAAATAACAGAAAACCAAGATATTGATCAAATTCAAACATGCTATTCAAAGATACACATAAGTTTTATTATCTGAAAAGACTATTATAAGTAGTTTATAAACATGTTTTAAACGCTATTTTGTAACTTTGTAATATATTTTTGTTCTATGAAATTCAGAACAGAGTCAGATACACTAGGAAAAGTACAAATCCCAATGGATTCATTATGGGGACCCCAGACTCAAAGATCAATCAATAATTTTAAAATCGGTGAAGAGGGTTCGATGCCCATTGAAATCATATATGCATATTCTATTTTAAAAAAAGCTTGTGCCAAGTCTAATTATGAACTTGGTACACTTGAAAAAGGTAAGATGGACTTAATTGTTAAGGCATGTGAAGAAATAATTAAGGGTAAACATGACAAAGAATTTCCCTTAGTTATTTGGCAGACAGGTTCAGGTACTCAAACTAATATGAATGTCAATGAGGTTATCTCAAACCTGGCACACAAATTTGAAGGCAACAAGTTAAGTGAAAGTAATAAAACTCTAAAGCCAAACGATGATGTTAACAAGTCTCAATCCTCAAATGACTCTTTTCCTACCGCAATGCATATAGCAGCTTTTAAATTGGTTAAAGAAAATGTTATTCCAGCACTTGAAATCTTTCATAAAACCTTAAAAGTAAAGGAAAAAGAATTTGAAAAAGATGTAAAAATTGGCAGAACCCATTTAATGGATGCCACACCATTGACTTTGGGACAAGAATTTTCTGGATATGCATCACAAATAAAGCATGGTATAAAATCTTTACAAAACTCACTAGATCATCTATCTGAATTAGCTATTGGCGGAACAGCGGTTGGAACTGGCTTGAATTGTCCAGATGGTTTTGACAAATTAACAGTAAAAAATATTTCAAAGGATTGTAATATTGATTTCAAGATCGCTGAAAACAAATTTGAAGCGATTGCGTCTCATGATGCTATAGTTGAGACACACTCGTCTATTAAACAACTTGCAATATCAATTTACAAAATAGCAAATGATATTAGATTGATAGGAAGTGGTCCAAGAGCTGGTTTTTCTGAGTTGATTCTACCTACAAATGAACCAGGAAGTTCTATTATGCCTGGAAAAATTAATCCAACACAATGTGAAGCAATTTGTATGGTTTGTGCTCAAATTATTGGGAATGATTACACTGTAAGCTTTGCTGGTACTCAAGGTCATCTTGAACTGAACGTCTATAAACCATTAATGGCTTCAAAAATTATAGAATCCTTAAAATTATTAACTGATTCAGTAATTAGTTTCGAAAAAAATTGCATTAGGGGATTAAAAGTAAATAAAATAATAATTGAAAAACATCTAAATAATTCATTAATGCTCATTACCGCGCTGAACAACAAAATTGGATACTATAAAGCTGCAGAAATTGCTAATAATGCATATAAAAATGGAACGACACTCAAAGAAGAAGCAATTAAATTAAAATACTTAACGAATAAAGAGTTTGATCTGTGGGTTGATCCTAAAAAAATGACAGGAAAATAAACAAGTTACACTCTTCCTTTTAGGGCATTAAAAGCCCACCCAATTGTTATAAAACCCAGTCCAGCTAATGTTAGCTCAACCAAATATTCTGGATATTTGAATACACCCAAAACTACCAGTGCAGATCCGATGAGAAAAAGGATAAAGGATGCCCAAGCAAAAATTGAATTTTTATTCATTCCCATAATTATATAATTACCTTTCCAAATAATTTTTCTTTCCAACCTGACCACTTATACTTAATTGAAAAATGGTAAATAATTATTGAAAAAAGCACAGTACTCAACAATATTTCAGTTGACATTTCTGGTTCAGCAATATAAGTAAAAACAGCATCAGTTTGAATAGCAGACCAATCTGCACTAACTAAAAGAGCTGCAGCAAAATTGTTTGCATAATGCCAACCGAGAGCAAGTTCAAGACCCTCATCCATGAGAGTTACAACACCAAGAGCAAATCCTATTATAATGTAATAAATCATAAAGAAGTTTCCTAGCTTATCAATTTCGGGATTGGCAAAATGTAATAAGCCAAATAGAATTGAAGGAATAGTGAAGGCTAATGCCCTACTTTTTGTTACAATTCCAATGCCTTGTAGTAAATATCCTCTGCACAGATACTCCTCAAAACTGGTTTGCATCGGTAGCAATGTTAGACATACTAACAATAAAACTAAAAATTTATTAAAGTTAAAATTTAATTCATAATTGGATGGATTAATAAAATAATCAATAAAAAAAGTAGAAACTATAACCACTGAAATAAGCGTAAATGAATACAAAATTCTTGAGTAGTCAACTTTTTTTCTGGAGGTAGTTAGTGATTTAAAACTTTGACCATGCAAATATTTTACAGTAATGTATATACCTAATAATCCAATTGCAAAAATTAACAGTAGGAGAGCTAAGCCAGTATTTTTGGATGCAAAAACATTAAAAATATCCATGCTATTTTCCATACTAATATCCTCAAGTCCACCGTTCATTGCAGTAGCTATTCCGATGCCTATTCCAACAGGTAAAGCTCCCAAAATTTGAGAAAAAAATATAATAATTAATGGCCCAACGATAAAATATCTCCACCAATCATTTCGAATATCTTTTACGTTTTCAATAAACATTTAAATAAAAAATAAATTAAGAACTAGTACCATAAATAACCCATAAAATATCTGTAAATATATTGTTTTTAGATTTGAGTGTATTAACTCTCTTTTATCGTAATTTTTAAACAAATTAATGAATGCAAAAAAACCATAAATAAACAATATTACATTACCAGCGTAAAATATATTTTTATTGAAATTTAACAGATTATCAGCAAATATATCCGTCATGTAAATTGAAGATCCAAATGCAGCAGATAATAATATTAAATAACCCCACCTTGCATTTTTCTTACCAAGAGTTACAATTAAGTGATTTTTTCCAGTTGTAGCATCACTTACAGTATCTGGATACTGATTAATGTATAATATGTTTGTCGTTAAAAAACCAAAAGGAATTCCGAGATATATCGCATTGTAAAATTCAGGTGAAAATAGTTCAACAGTATTACTAGAGATAGCAAATAAAGCTCCAAGTGTTAGGACCGGACCAAATGCTAAAAAAATAGCAACTTCACCTAAACCTTTCCTCGAAACTAATCTAATAGGTCTGGCTGTATAAAAATAACCCAGGAGACCTCCAATAAGACCGATAATTAAAGCATTTTGTGCATTTGTAATTTTTCCAGTTACTAAAAAACTATTGTAAAGTAAAAGTCCGGTGACTAAGAATGCTCCAAATAACATTTTTCTAGCTAATGATATTGTTCCCATGTGTGTAATTAAACCTAGCTCAACTGCCCTACTACCACCTGAAAGTTGAGCTCCCTCAAGAACAGTTGAATTTAAACCAGCATTAAAATATTCTGTATTTGCACCATCTGTACCATCCTTAACGTCATAGTAATCATTAAATAAGTTGGATGAAACATGTAAAAGTACTATTCCAACTGAACATAAAACTAAAGAAGATATATCAAATAAGCCATCACCTGAACCAGCTAAAAATGCAGCTAAAGCAAAAATTGGGAATAATGATGCGCTTGTAAAACCTCCTCTGGTGATTGCAAAAGCCCACTTAATAAATATTGTTGAAAATTTGATGGGAATTTTAACTTCCTCGTTAATTGGAATCGTAATTCCACAATAACCAGTTTGAGGATTATTTTTTCCATTTTTGAAAGTTGGGGTAATTTTTATAGCAGCATTAAATTTAGATCCATCCTTCCTAATGAAATAAGTCTTTGTATTATGTTCTCCATCTTTAATAGCAGAGGAAAGCCATTTTCCTACATTCTGAATAACAACTTCTCCAGATGAAAATAAAGAAACCCTTTTTTTACCTATTAGCTCTTCCTTTGTATAACCGAATATTTTTTCACCATCAGAATTGATGGTTTCTATTACACCTTCTAAATCACAAGTTATAACGCTTTTCATGTATTATATATTTGATGGCAAATGTAACACATATGTCCGTCAATTTTTAATCATATGCAAAAAAAAACGTGTCTTTCGACACGTTTTCTTAAATTAAAATTTTAATTATTTTACTTCTTCAAAATCTACATCTTGAACATCATCATCTGAACCTTTATTTTTCTTTCCAGAGTTTTGAGGTCCTTGATCATTTTGCTCAGTTGACTTTGCCGATTCAGCTTGAGCCTTGTACAATTCTTCGGAGGCATTTTTCCACGCTTCATTAATCTTTTCAAGCTCTTTTTTAATCAAATCTATATCCTTAGACTCATTAGCTTTTTTTAATGATTTAAGAGCATCTTCAATTACCTCCTTTTTACCATCTGATAATTTATCTCCATACTCTTTTAACTGACTTTCAGTTTGAAAAATTAGGGCATCCGCGCTGTTTAGTGTGTCAACTTCTTCTTTCATTTTTTTGTCAGACTCAGCATTAGCCTCTGCTTCCTTTTTCATTTTTTCAATTTCTTCCTCATTCAATCCTGATGATGCTTCAATTCTGATATCTTGTGATTTATTTGTAGCCTTATCTAATGCTGTCACTTGAATTATACCGTTGGCATCTATATCAAAAGTTACCTCGATTTGAGGAACACCTCTTGCTGCGGGAGGAATACCATCAAGATGAAACCTTCCTATGGTTTTGTTGTCTTTAGCCATTGATCTCTCACCTTGCAAAACATGTATTTCAACTGATGGCTGATTATCAGCAGCAGTTGAAAAAACCTGTGATTTTTTTGAAGGTATTGTAGTATTAGAATCAATTAATTTTGTCATTACCCCACCCATAGTTTCAATTCCTAGAGAAAGGGGTGTGACGTCTAACAATAAAACATCTTTAACATCACCGGTAAGTACACCTCCTTGAATGGCAGCGCCTACAGCAACAACTTCATCTGGGTTGACTCCCTTTGATGGTTTTTTACCAAAGAACTTTTCTACTTCGTTTTGAATAACAGGTATTCTTGTGGATCCTCCAACTAAAATCACCTCATCAATATCAGATTTATTTAAACCTGCATCTTTCAAAGCTTTTTTTACTGGTTCCATCGATCTTTTGACAAGATCTGAACATAATTGTTCAAACTTTGATCTTGTTAAGGTTTTTACTAAGTGCTTAGGACCCGCATCTGTAGCCGAAATGTAAGGTAAATTAATTTCGGTTTGTGTAGAAGAAGATAATTCAATTTTGGCCTTTTCAGCTGCCTCTTTTAGCCTTTGAAGGGCCATAGGGTCCTTTCTCAAATCAACACCCTCTTCTTCATCAAATTCAAATGACATCCATTGGATCACAGCTTCATCAAAATCATCTCCTCCTAATCTGGTATCACCATTTGTGGATAAAACCTCAAATACACCATCTCCTAATTCAAGAATTGATATGTCAAAAGTTCCTCCACCCAAATCATAAACTGCAATTTTTTGATCTTTATTTGATTTGTCGAGTCCGTATGCTAATGCAGCAGCGGTTGGTTCATTTATAATTCTCTGAACTTTTAATCCTGATATTTCACCAGCTTCCTTGGTTGCTTGTCTTTGTGCATCATTAAAATATGCAGGAACAGTTACTACAGCTTCAGATACAGACGAGCCAAGGTAATCTTCTGCAGTTTTTTTCATCTTTTGAAGAATCATTGCAGATAACTCTTGTGGGGTATATAATCTACCATCAATATCAACTCTCGAGGTATCATTATCACCCTTAACAACTTTGTATGCAGATCTTTTAGCATCATTTTTAGACTCTGAATATTTACTACCCATAAACCTTTTGATTGACGAAATTGTTTTAGTTGGGTTTGTGACTGCTTGTCTTTTAGCAGGATCACCCACTTTAATTTCACCACCATCAACAAATGCAATTACAGATGGGGTTGTCCTTTTACCTTCGGCGTTGGGAATGACTACAGGCTCATTTCCTTCCATTACTGAAACACATGAATTTGTGGTTCCTAAGTCTATACCAATTATTTTGCTCATGATTATAAATTTTATAAGTATATTCAAGAGTTATGCCATTTTATGTAACTGACACTATGACAGTTTTTTTATTTATTTTTTAATTAAATTTGGCAAATGAAAAAAACGTCATACAGACGAGTTACAACTAAAACACTTTCAGAAATGAAAGTTAATTGTGAAAAAATAAGCATGCTTACAGCCTATGATTTCACTTTTGCTAGAATCATCGATGAGTCCAATATTGATGTCATATTGGTTGGAGACTCGGCATCAAATGTTTTTGCAGGAAATGAAACAACCGTCCCAATAACGTTAGATGAAATGATTTATCATGCTAAAAGTGTAGTCAAAGGTGTTAAAAGAGCTCTTGTAGTTGTAGATCTTCCTTTTGGAACATACCAGTCTGATCCTCAACAGGCTCTTAGATCAGCAATCAGAATTATGAAAGAATCTGGGGCCCATGCTGTAAAATTAGAGGGTGGAAGTGAAATAAGTGATTCCATTTCAAAAATAATTAATGCTGGAATTCCTGTCATGGGACATTTAGGGTTGACACCACAGTCTATATATAAATTTGGAACATACAGTGTTAGAGGTGAAAATAAATCTGAAGCTATTCAACTACTTAAAGACGTTAATCAACTAGAAAAATTAGGATGCTTTGCATGTGTATTAGAAAAAATTCCCTCAAAACTTTCAAAAAAAATCCACAAGGAAATTGGTATTCCTTTAATTGGAATTGGCGCCGGGGATGCTGTTGATGGCCAGGTACTCGTTATTCACGACTTAATTGGGTTAACGAACAAATTTAATCCGAGATTTTTGAGGAGGTATTTGGATCTAAATTCAACTATAAAAAAAGCAGTTGAAAAATATGTTTCTGATGTGAAATTAAAAAAATTTCCCAATAAAAAAGAAATGTATTAATTCTCATGAATATTGTATATGAGGATAATCACTTAATTATAGTTAATAAGTTGCCGGGTGAACTATCTCAATCAGATTACACCAAAGACTCATCATTAGTTGAGAAAGTAAAGAAATACATAAAAACTAAATATAAAAAAAAAGGAAATGTATACTTGGGGCTAGTTAACAGATTAGATAGACCAACAAGTGGTTTAGTAATTTTTTGTAAAACAAGCAAAAGTCTTATTAGAATGAATAAACTAATTAAAGAAAGAAAAATAAAAAAAATTTATTATGCTATTACTGAAAAATTACCAGAGCCAAAAAAAGGAACTCTAATTAATTTTTTAAAAAAAAATCAAATTAAAAATAAATCATTTGTCGTAAAGAAGAATGAACTAAAATCTAAAAAAGCTATACTTCACTATACATTAATTAAAAGTTTAAAAAACTATTATTTACTAAAAATAATATTAGAAACTGGAAGACACCATCAAATTAGATGTCAATTAGCAAATATTGGATGTAACATAATGGGAGATGTAAAATATGGTGCAAAAAGATCAAATAAAGACAAAAGTATTTGCTTACATGCAAAAAAAATAGAATTTATTCATCCTACAACTAAACTTAAAATATCTATTGATACCAATCCCCCTGAAAATAATATTTGGTCAAACTAGAACAGAAACTCCCCTGTTAATTATATATATTTTATTACTTTTATGAGCTTGTAATCTTTTTGATGAAAAATACAATCAAAATATTCGATACAACGCTTAGGGACGGGGAGCAAGTTCCTGGTTGTAAATTGGAAACTTCACAGAAACTAACCATTGCTAAAAAATTAGATTCTTTGGGAGTAGACATTATAGAAGCTGGTTTCCCGGTTTCAAGTCCTGGTGATTTTAATTCAGTTGTAGAAATTTCAAAAGTTGTGAAAAATGCAAGTGTTTGTGGATTAACTAGAGCAGTTAAAAATGATATAGATGTAGCTGCAAAAGCTCTAAAGCATGCTAAAAACCCAAGAATTCATACTGGGATTGGAACGTCTGATTCACATATCAAACATAAATTCAATTCTACCAGAGATAAAATATTAGAGAGAGCAGTTGAAGCAGTCAAGTATTCAAAAAAGTTTGTAGATGATGTAGAATTCTATGCTGAGGATGCGGGAAGAACAGATAATTCGTTTTTGGCTTTAGTATGTGAAAAAGTCATTGCTGCAGGTGCCACTGTTTTAAATATTCCAGACACTACTGGATATTGCCTTCCTTATGAATATGGAAATAAAATTAGTTTTCTTATTAATAACGTTAAAAACTTTGACAAAGCAATAATTTCATGCCATTGTCATAATGATTTAGGTTTAGCAACCGCAAATTCAATTGAAGGTGTAATAAATGGGGCAAGACAAATTGAATGCACAATTAATGGTATTGGTGAAAGAGCGGGGAATACTTCTCTGGAGGAGGTTGTGATGATATTAAAACAACACGAAGAATTAAATTTAGACACAAATATTAACACCAAGCTTTTGCTTGAAACCAGCAGAATGGTTTCTGATTTAATGGGTATGGTAGTACAACCTAATAAAGCTATAGTTGGAGCTAATGCTTTTGCTCATAGTTCAGGAATTCACCAGGATGGTGTCATCAAGAAAAGGGAAACCTATGAAATAATTGATCCAAAAGATGTTGGAGTTAATAAATCATCAATTGTTTTGACTGCAAGAAGTGGGCGTGCTGCATTAGCATACAAGGCTAAAAACATTGGTTTTGATTTAACTAAAATAGAATTAGACAAAGTTTATAATCAGTTTTTAAAATTTGCAGATAAAAATAAGGAAGTTAGTGACTCAGATCTGCCAAATATTATTCAATTAGCAAAAATTTAAAATGAGTAAAACATTATTTGATAAAGTATGGGATTCACATGTGATCAAAAAAATAAACAACGGTCCTGATGTTTTATTTATTGACAGACACATGGTTCATGAAGTCACAAGTCCTGTTGCTTTTTTAGGTTTAAAAAAGAGAAATATAAAGGTTTTATTCCCAGAAAAGACTTTTGCTACTGCTGATCACAACACACCAACTCGAAATCAACATCTTCCAGTAAAGGACTATTTGTCATCTAAACAACTTGAAGCTCTTGAGAAAAATGCTCAATATCATGGGATTTCGTATTGGGGATTAGGTCATGAAAAAAATGGTATAGTTCATGTAATTGGGCCTGAACACGGCATTACCCTACCAGGAGCAACAATTGTTTGTGGGGATTCACATACATCAACTCACGGAGCGTTCGGTGCAATAGCCTTTGGGATAGGAACTTCTGAAGTTGAAATGGTATTGTCAACTCAATGTATTATGCAACCCAAACCTAAAAAAATGAGAATCAATATTAACGGTAAGTTAAATGATTCTGTTACACCCAAAGATGTAGCATTATTTATAATCTCTAAGCTATCCACATCTGGTGCAACTGGATATTTTGTTGAATACTCGGGAAAAGTTTTTTCCGAAATGAGTATGGAAGGGAGGATGACAGTGTGTAATCTTAGCATTGAGATGGGTGCAAGAGGCGGTATGATTGCTCCTGACAATAAAACATTTGATTATATCAAAGGAAGAGAGTTTGCACCTCAAAACGGTGAATGGGATGAAGTTATGAAATATTGGAAAACACTCAAGTCTGATGATGATGCTGATTTTGACAAAGAATATGATTTTGATGGTACTAAAATTGAACCAATGATTACATATGGAACAAACCCTGGAATGGGCATTGCCATAAATTCTGGAATTCCTTATTCTAATCAACACGGTGGTAACATTGAAACTTTCCAGAAATCTCTTGATTATATGAACTACTCACAAGGTGATAAAATTTTAGGTAAAAAAATTGATTTTGTTTTTCTAGGAAGTTGTACAAATGGTAGGATAGAAGATTTTAGAGCATTTACAAATATTGTTAAAGGAAGAAAAAAATCACCTAATGTCACTGCTTGGTTAGTACCCGGCTCACATAGAGTTGAAAAAGCAATTAAAGAGGAGGGACTTTTAAATATTTTAAATCAATCTGGGTTTGAACTTAGAGAACCTGGATGCTCAGCATGTCTGGCTATGAATGATGATAAAATTCCAACAGGAAAATATGCTGTTAGCACATCAAACAGAAATTTTGAAGGTAGACAAGGGCCAGGATCAAGAACTTTGTTGGCTAGCCCTATTGTAGCAGCTGCTGCTGCAATTACAGGGAAAGTTACTGATCCAAGAGACTTATAACAATTATGGCATACGATAAATTCAAAATATTAAAAAGTACAGCTGTCCCATTACCAATTGAAAATATTGATACTGACCAAATAATCCCTGCAAGATTTTTGAAAGCAACGGAGCGAAGAGGTTTTGGAGACAATTTGTTTCGTGATTGGAGATATTATTCAAATAATAAGCCAAAAGATGATTTTGTTTTAAATAATAACAAATATTGTGGTAAGATTTTAGTCGGAGGTAAAAATTTTGGATCAGGATCATCTAGAGAACATGCTGCATGGGCAATATATGACTATGGATTTCGATGTGTGATTTCTAGTTTTTTTGCTGATATTTTTAAAAACAATTGTTTAAATATTGGTGTATTACCCGTTCAAATCTCCTCTGATTTTCTAGAAATCATTTTTGAGAAGATTTACAAAGATCCGTCAACATTAGTAACAGTTGACTTAACAGAACAATCCGTTAAGATTAGTGGTTCTGAACATTATGAAAATTTTCAAATTAATGATTATAAAAAAAATAATATGCTGAACGGTTATGACGATATTGATTTTCTTTTGAACCTAAAAGAATCCATTAAAAGTTTCTCAAAAAAAACCCCACTCTGAAAATGAGAAGAAAAAAAATTGAAATAATGGATACTACCCTTAGAGATGGTGAGCAAACATCTGGAATGTCATTTTCTGAGGATGAAAAACTTACAATTTCTAAATTGTTATTAAAGGAGCTGAAAGTAGACAGAATTGAGGTTGCTTCAGCCAGAGTTTCGAGTGGAGAATTTAATGCTGTAAAGAAAATAGTTGATTGGGCCAAAACAGAAAAGTTAGAAAATAAAATTGAAATTTTAACCTTCATAGATAATGGAATTTCTGTAGAGTGGATAAAAAAAACAGGGGCTAAAGTCCAAAACCTACTAGCTAAAGGCTCAATAAATCATTTAAAACATCAACTCAAAAAAACCCCTAAAGATCACTTTAATGACATTGAAATTATCATAAAAAACGCAACAAGAAATAATATAAAAACTAATATATACCTTGAGGATTGGAGTAATGGAATGAAAGACTCAAAAGACTATGTGTTTAATTTTTTAAATTTTTTAAAAAATCAACCTGTAGAGAGAGTATTATTACCCGATACCTTAGGAGTTTTAAACCCATTCGAATCCTCTGAATTCCTTATGGAAATTAATAAAAATTACCCAAATATTCATTTTGATTTTCATGCGCATAATGATTATGACTTAAGCGTTGCAAACACATTAGAAAGTATAAAAGCGGGCTGTAATGGAATTCATACAACAATTAATGGAATGGGTGAAAGAGCTGGAAATACACCAATGGCAAGTATAGTTGCAGCAGTAAAAGATTTTTTACCAAAATTCAAAATAGATATCAATGAAGAAGCATTATACAATGTAAGTAAATTAGTTTCAACTTTTAGTGGTTTCAGAATTCCGCCAAATAAACCAGTTGTTGGAGAATATGTGTTTACGCAAACAGCTGGAATCCATGCGGATGGTGATAGTAAGAAAAACCTATATTACAACAATTTATTGCCTGAAAGATTTGGACGAAAAAGAAAATATGCACTTGGAAAGACGTCTGGGAAAGCTAATATTAAAAAAAATATTGATGAACTTGGACTTAAATTATCAGATGAGAATTTGAAAAAAGTAACTCAAAAAATTATTGAGCTTGGAGATAAAAAAGAAAGAGTGACCGCTGAGGATTTACCATATATAATTTCTGATGTATTAAATAAACCTAGCATTATCGAGAAAATTAAAATAAAGTCATATTTTCTTCAACACCAGAAAAATAATAAACCATCAGCAGATATAAAAATTGTAATCAATGGTAAAACATATTCAGAAAGGGGTGTTGGTGATGGACAATTTGATGCATTTATGAATGCATTAAAAAAACTTTACAAAAAAAATGGATATAAACTACCAGTTTTGACTGATTATTCAGTCACGATTCCACCTGGCAGTAATTCTGATGCCTTGTGTGAAACATTTATTACATGGAAAAATTCAAAGAAAGAATTTATAACAAAAGGATTAGATTCTGATCAAACAGTTTCAGCTATAAAGGCAACAGAGAAAATGTTAAATATTATTTAATACATATGGAACTTAAGATTGGATTATTACCTGGTGATGGTATTGGCCCTGAAGTAATTAGGGAGGCAGTTAAAGTGGTTGATGTAATTGCAAATAAATTTAGTCATGATATTATTTGGAAAGAAGGACTTGTAGGGGCAGCTGCAATTGATGCCATCGGTGATCCATATCCAAACGAAACTCATGAAATTTGTCTTGACTCCGATGCTATTTTATTTGGAGCAGTTGGAGACCCCAAATACGACAATGATCCAACTGCAAAGGTTCGTCCTGAGGAAGGTTTACTCAGGATGAGAAAAAAACTAGGTTTATATGCTAATATTAGACCAACATATACATTCGATTCACTTTTAGAAAAGTCACCAATAAAAAAATCTATAATCAAGGGTACAGATTTAGTTTTTGTTAGAGAACTAACAGGTGGTATTTATTTTGGAAAAAAAGGTAGAAATAAAACTAATGATTATGCGTTTGATACTTGTGAATACAATATTGATGAAATTACTAGATTAGCAAAAATTGGGTTTGAACTAGCTTTGAAAAGATCAAAAAAATTGTGTTGTATTGATAAAGCAAATGTTCTTGAAACCTCAAGACTTTGGAGGCAGACAGTTCAATCTTTAGAAAAAGACTATCCTAATGTCGAAGTTTCCTATGAATTCGTCGATGCTGTAGCAATGAGGTTAATACATTCCCCAAGTTATTATGATGTTATGATAACAAGTAATTTATTTGGAGATATTTTGACAGATGAGGCTTCAGTTATCTCAGGATCTATGGGCTTAATGCCCTCAGCATCCGTTGGGTCAGAAACTTCAATATATGAACCTATTCATGGTTCTTTTCCTCAAGCTAAAGACAAAAATATTGCCAATCCACTAGCTACGATACTATCAGCATCCATGATGTTTGAGAGAAGTTTTAATCTTCAAAATGAATCTAATCTAATTCGTGATCTGGTTAATGAGTCAATTGCAAATAATATTGTTACCCAGGATCTTTCTGGTGATAGTAAATCTTACACAACTGCTGAAGTTGGGGATTGGATTGTAAATAAAATTAAAAGTTTATAGTCTTAACTTTCCTGCTTGTTATCCATTTTTTTCTTTAAATCAGCTAAAGCCTCTATATCACCAAGAGTTGATTTATCAAGATTTTGATCTTTAGAGTTAGATTTCTTCTTTTTTCTTTCTGGTTCCTTCTTAAAAGTTGCAGAGTGAGACATTACAATTCTTTTAAAATCACTATTAAATTCAATAACCTTAAAATTAACCTCTTCCCCCTTTTTAAGACTGGAACCATCTTCCTTTAAAGTATGTTTTTTTGGAACAAAAGCACTCAAGTCATCATTTAAAAATATTGAGCCTCCTCTTTCAGATATTGATTCAAGCTTAAAGGTGTGGGTTGAATCAATAGGATATTTTTTTAAATAATCATCCCATGGATTCTTCTTGGTTTGCTTATGGCCTAAGCTCAGTTTTCTTTCATTTACATCAAGTTCTAATACAATTACATCTATTTTATCGTCAATAGAAAAGAGTTCGGAGGGATGTTTAATTTTTTTAGTCCATGATAAATCAGAAATATATATCAAACCATCAATTCCTTCCTCAAGTTCAACAAAAACTCCAAAGTTTGTGAAATTTCTAATCCTTCCATTATGCTTTGAATCGATAGGATATTTATTTGTAATATCAGTCCATGGATCCGAAGTTAGCTGTTTGATACCTAAAGACATTTTTCGTTCCTCGCGGTCAAGTGTTAAAATAACAACTTCAACTTCATCCCCTACTTTAACAAAATCTTGAGCCGATCTTAAATGAGTTGACCATGACATCTCAGAAACATGAACAAGCCCCTCTACTCCATCAACAATTTCTACAAAAGCTCCATAATCTGCCAGAACAGAAACCTTTCCTTTAACTTTATCTCCTTCCTTCAGTTTATCATCAAGACTTTCCCACGGATGTTTACTTAATTGTTTTACACCAAGTTGGATTCGTGATTTATCATCATCAAAATCCAAAATAACAACATTTAGTTTTTGATCTAGTTCCAAGATTTCTGTGGGATGATTAATTCTATTCCAAGACAAGTCTGTAATATGTATTAAACCGTCAACACCACCCAAATCTACAAATACACCATAAGTAGTAATATTTTTTACAATTCCCTCTAAAACTTGACCTTTTTTCAATTGAGATATAATTTCTTTTTTCTGCTCTTCAATATCAGCTTCAATTAATGCTTTGTGTGACACAACAACATTTTTAAATTCATGATTAATTTTAACAATTCTAAACTCCATATTTTTGTTAACATATTGGTCATAATCTCTAATAGGTTTTACATCAATTTGAGATCCAGGTAAAAAAGCCTCAAGACCAAAAACATCTACAATCATTCCGCCTTTGGTCCTACATTTTACAAAACCTGTAACAACTGTTTCTTTTTCATGAGAATCAATCACTCTTTCCCAAGCCTTTATTGTTCTTGCCTTGCGGTGAGAAAGAATTAATTGACCTGTTTTATCTTCTTGTATATCTACAATTACTTCGACATTATCCCCAATCTTTAGCTCAGGATTATACCTGAATTCGTTTAATGAAATAACACCCTCAGACTTGGCATTTATATCAATTATCGCCTCTCTTTCTGTTATATTTACAACTGTACCAACAATTACACTTTCTGAATATGTATCAACAAAGTTTTCATCGATGAGTTTATCAAATTCATCAGTTTCTTTTTTACTAATTGTTTGTATTCCTTCTTCAAATTCTGTCCAATTAAAACCATCATCAAAAATTTCAACTTTTTGTAGAGTGGATTTATCTGATTTCGTCACGGTTTTTTTTGTTGTCTTCAAAGTAGTTGTTTTCTTGACGGCAGTTTTGGTAACTGTTTTCTTAGCAGCAGTTTTTTTTGCAGTAGTTTTTTTTGCAGTAGTTTTGGTAGCTGTTTTCTTAGCAGCAGTTTTGGTAGCCGTTTTTTTAGCAGCAGTTTTGGCAGCCGTTTTCTTCACGGAAGTTTTATTAGGTGATTTCTTATTTGCAGATTTTTTTGTTGTAGAAGATTTTTTAGTTGAGTCATCTTCTTTATTGCTTTTGGGCATATTATTTTAAGTTGTATTCCATATTTTTTTTAGGATTAAGGGAAGATATAGAAGAAATTAATTACAATTATACCTTTTAATACCTAAAATCCCATTAAAAGGCAAGCGAATTTAAGATCAATTTAGGTTTAATACAAATAATTAAGGATTATTTATTTGTTATCTCTTTCTTAATAATATCAATAATTTTATCAACAACCTCAGTTATATCTAACTCATCAGAGTCTATTAGGATTGAATCTTTAGATTTAATAAGTGGAGAAAATTTTCTGCTTGTATCTTTCTCATCACGATTTAACAAATCTTTTTTAACTTCTTCAAATTTCAAATCTTTTTCAATTAACTTTAATTCATTCCATCTTCTTGAAGTTCGAATATCTAAAGATGCATCCAAAAAAAACTTAAAATCAGCATTTGGAAAAACAACTGAGCCAATATCTCTTCCATCCATTACAACTGATTTGTTATAACTAATATCTTTTTGGATTTTTAAGACATATTTTCTTATTTCATTAATTTCAGCAACTAAACTAACATAGTTTGAAATCTCTGAGGTTCTTATTTCTTTGTCAATCGATAAGTTATTTAATTTTATAACATTTTGATTATTTAAATTGAATGAAAATGAGATTGAGCAATTATTTAATAAATCAATTAATGAAACAACATCAATTTTACCAGTTTTAATTAGTTTATTTTTTATTGCTAGATAGGTTACGGCTCTGTAAATCGATCCTGAATCAATATAGGTAAAATTGAAATGTTTTGCTACTAATTTTGCTATTGTACTTTTACCAGACGAGGAAGGTCCATCAATAGCTACTATAATCTTTTGTTTCAAAAGAAATTTTTATCAAAATTACAATTTTTTATAATTAGAAACTTTTTGATTTAATAATGCTTTTTCTAAAACCTGATCAATTGTGTCAACGTAATGAAATGTTAACCCTTTTAAATATTTTTTATCTATTTCTAAAATATTTTTTTTATTATCATCTGGTAAGATTATCGTGTTTACTTTTGCTCTTTTCGCCGCTAATATTTTTTCTTTAATTCCTCCTACAGCTAAAATTTTACCTCTTAAAGTTATTTCACCAGTCATAGCAAGTTTATTTCTAACCTTTCTCTGAGTCAAGAGTGAAACCAAAGAGGTTACCATGGTAACACCAGCACTTGGTCCATCTTTAGGCGTTGACCCTTCAGGTACATGCAAATGGTAATTATAATTTTTAAAAATATTTTGATCAATGTTAAGAATTTCAGCGTTTGACTTGATATATTCTAATGCAATTGTAGCAGATTCTTTCATTACTTTACCAAGATTTCCTGTCAAAGTTAGGTTTCCTTTTCCCTGAGAAATAGTGGATTCAACAAACAAAATTTCGCCACCATACTGTGTCCATGCTAAGCCAGTAACAACGCCAGCAGTATAATTATTCTCATAAACTCTTGGGTTAGTTGAAACTCCTAAAATATCTTTAATTTTTTCAGATTTAACCATTTTTGGATAGTCCTCTTTTTTAACTACAGACTTAGCAATCCACCTACATAATTTAGCAATATTTTTATCAAGCTTTCTAACTCCTGATTCGCGTGTATAACCTTCGATAATTGTCTTTAATGCTAAGTCAGATATTTTAAATTTATATTTTTCTAATCCGTGATTTGAAATTTGTTTATTTATGAGGTGCCTTTTAGCAATTTCAACTTTTTCTTCAATACTGTATCCTGAAATATTTATAATTTCCATTCTATCCAAAAGTGCAGGTTGAATATTGGCTAAATTATTTGCTGTAGCTATGAACAAAACTTTAGATAAATCAAAACCGAGTTCTAAAAAATTATCATAAAATGAGTTGTTCTGCTCTGGATCTAGTACTTCAAGCATAGCTGAGGATGGATCTCCTTGAGTACCAATTGATAATTTATCAATCTCATCTAATACAAAAACTGGATTTGATGATTTAGCTCTCTTTAAATTCTGTATAATTCTACCTGGCATTGCTCCAATGTAAGTTTTTCTGTGACCTCTTATTTCAGCTTCATCCCTTAAACCACCAAGTGAAATTCTAACATATTCCCTTCCCAGAGACTCAGCTATAGATTTTCCAAGTGAAGTTTTGCCTACACCAGGCGGACCATAAAAACACAAAATAGGAGAATTCATATCTCCCCTTAACTTCATTACAGCAATTTGTTCAATTATTCTTTTCTTGACATCAATTAGGCCATAATGATCTCTATTTAAAAATTTCAATGCATTTTGTAAGCTAAAATTATCTTTTGAATATTCGTTCCATGGAAGATCTAAAAGCAGATCCAAGTAATTTCTTTGAATTGAATATTCGGCTGCTTGGATATTCATTCTTTGTAATTTCAGCAATTCTTTGTCAAAGTGTTCCTCAATACTTTTGTTCCATTTTTTTGTTTTGGACTTAAGCTTCATATCATCAATGTCTTTGTGATTTGATGAACCTCCAAGCTCTTCTTGAATAGTTTTTAATTGTTGATTTAAAAAATATTCTCTCTGTTGTTGATCAAGGTCATTTCTGACTTTGGATTGAATATCATTTTTAAGTGAAAGTTTCTGAAACTCAATATCCATAAATTTAAGACATCTCAGAGCTCTTTTTTGTAAATCATCAATTGATAAAATTTTAAATTTTTCATTTACACTTATGTTCATGTTTGATGAAACAAAATTCACCAGAAAAGAATTACTATGGATATTTTTAATAGCAAAGGAAGCTTCACCAGGAATACTAGGATTTTCATCAATGATTTTTAATGCTAAATCCTTAATGGAATCAATTGTTGCTATAAATTTTTTATTATCAACAGATGGATTTATTTCTTTTAATTCACTTATAGAGCATGTAAGAAATGGCTTTTTAGAAATAACCTTTTCAATTTCGAACCTTTTTTTTCCCTGTATGATTATAGTTAGATTTCCGTCTGGCATTTGCAAAACTCTAAGAATTTTTGCCACCGTACCAATTTTATTAATATCACCAATATTAGGATCCGAAACATTTGAATCTTTCTGAGATACTACTCCAATCAGTTTATCTTTTGAATTAGCATACTTGATTAATTTTACAGACTTATCTCTTGTTGCTGAAATTGGTATAACAACACCTGGAAATAGTACAGCATTTCTTAGCGGGAGAATAGGAATACTCTTTGGCAAAATTTCCTTTAAAATTGCCTCCTCATCATCAGATGTCATAAGTGGAATTAATTCTGATTCTTCGTCCACTGGACCAAAGCTACTATTAAAATCAAAAAAATTACTCATAATTATGTCAATCTGTCAGTAAAACAAGAATTATTAAACTGAGATATAATAATTCCAACATTCATGCCATTATTTTTTATAAGTAGTTAGATGTTTTTCATTTTAATCCCTCTCAATAATATAGCTCCAAGAATAAATACTACTGCAAAAATCATAACTGAATTTCTAATGCTTCCAGTGAGTTGATCAACAATACCTGACATAAAAGTTCCCAAAACAACACTTGTGATCATTGACATTTGATAAAATGAAAAATAAGAACAAGTATTATCTGTCTTAGGGATCAATTTAGAATATGTTGATCTTGATAATGCTTGGGTCCCACCCATAACCATTCCAACAAAGCCAGCAATTATGTAAAATTCAATTGGGTATCTAACAAAATAGGCGAGAAGACATAGAAAGAACCATATTAAGTTTAATATTATTAAAGTACTAATATTCCCAATTTTTTCGGAAACTCTTGCTGTTAACCAAGCACCAAAAATTGCAATTAATTGTATTATGAGCATGCTTAGTATCAATCCTAGAAATTTTTCATTTTCTCCCCATAATATCTCTTGTTCTCCAAAATATGTAGCAATTAAGATTATTGTTTGCAGAGCACAGCTAAAAGTAAAAAAAGCAATTAAAAACTTTTTAACTGAAATGTCTTTAATCAGAATTTTCCAGACTTCTCTAAGTTCAAGAAATCCACTAAATATTACTGACCTTTTAAAAGCATCTTTTTTATTAACATCATTTAAATTTTGTGGTAAATGATAGAATGTATATTGACTAAAACCAGCCCACCAAAATCCAACTAAAAGAAATGAAATTCTCATTGCTTGAATTGGACCCTCACCATTTGAGTTTGATAAACCAAAAAATTCAGGAACCATAATCATTACTAGATTAAATACTAATAAAAGTACACTACCAACATAACCATATGAATATCCTAAAGCACTTACTCGATCTTGTTGTTTTGGAAAAGCAATATCAGGAAGATAAGAATTATAAAACACTAAACTAGCCCAAAAACTAAATAAGGCTAAGAAATAAAAACTTAAACCAAGATAAATATTTTCAAGATCAAAAAAATACAATCCAACACATGAAGCACTACCCAAATAACAAAAAAACTTCATAAAATTCTTTTTATTACCTAAGAAATCTGCTATTCCTGAAAGAATTGGTATTAAAAAAGCCAAAAGAAGAAAAACCAGAGATGTAATATGTTGAATTAATGCTGTGTTTTTGTAATTAATTCCCAGAAAGTCAATGTAATCGCTTTCAATGAAAAGTTCACCATAAAAGATTGGAAATACAGCAGTTCCTATTACCAATGGGTAAACTGAGTTTGCCCAATCATAAAAAGCCCAGGCTTTTAAAATTTTTTTATCACCTTTTGAGTAAATTCTTTTGTTCATTGAGGATTAAAAATTGAAAATATGAATTACTTTTGCATACAGTAATATACAAATGAAATTTTATAAAGATTATTTTTTGTTATTTATTTTATTATTAGGATTTCAAATTAGTTTTAGCCAAGCTCAGTATGAAGTTATTAAGACTGATGCTGAATGGAAAAGTCAACTTGACGAGCTTTCTTATTTAGTTCTCAGAAAAGCTTATACTGAACGTCCATATACTGGAAAATATGATAATTTTTATGAAAAAGGAACCTATCATTGCGCTGGATGCGATGAAGCTCTTTACAAGTCTAGCCATAAGTATAATTCGTACTGTGGTTGGCCAAGCTTTGATAGAGAAATTAATGATAAATTAATATATGATGTTGATTATAAATTGGGATATCCTAGAACTGAAATAAAGTGTAAAAAATGTGGTGGACATTTGGGGCATGTTTTTAATGATGGACCCAAAGAAACAACTGGTATTCGTCATTGTGTTAACTCGGTTGCACTAGTATTTAAAAAATCATGAAAAACAAAAGGGATAAGTTCTGGTCAACTAAATTAGATAAATTTAGTTATAAAATATTAAGAGAAGCCGGTACAGAAATGCCTTTCTCAGGTAAGTATAATATGCATTTTGAAAATGGTTTTTACAAATGTAAAGGATGTGGAAATAAATTATTTGAGAGTAATTCTAAATTTGATAGTGGATGTGGATGGCCAAGTTTTGATAAATCAATTGATGGTTCAATTGAATACAGAGATGATCACTCATTAAAGAGAAAAAGAATTGAAATAGTTTGTTCTAATTGTGAGGGACACTTAGGTCATGTTTTTAACGATGGACCAACTGAAACAGGAATGAGATATTGTGTAAATTCAGCAAGTTTAAATTTTAAAGAAAAATAATAATGGAAAATTATGATGTAGTTATTTTAGGTAGTGGCCCTGGGGGATATGTTACTGCAATTAGATCCTCACAGTTAGGTTTTAAAACTGCCATCATTGAAAAGGAAAGTTTGGGAGGTATATGTTTAAATTGGGGGTGTATTCCCACGAAAGCACTTCTAAAATCAGCAGAAGTATTTGAGTATTTAAATCACGCTGATAGTTATGGTATAGAAGTTGAAAATTTTTCCAAAAATTTTGAAAAAGTGATTAAAAGAAGTAGAGATGTTGCCAGTACCATGAGCAAAGGGGTTAATTTTTTAATGAAGAAAAATAAAATTAAAGTTTATAATGGTTTTGGTAAAATTAACTCTGATAAAACGATTTCAATCCAAGGTGAAAATGACGAATCAAAAATTTCTGCGACTAATATCATAATTGCAACTGGAGCTAGATCTCGAGACATAAGTTCCCTTCCAAAAGATGGCGAAAAAATTATAGGATATAGAAAAGCAATGGTTTTAGAAAAACAACCCAAGGAAATGATAATAGTTGGGTCTGGAGCGATTGGAGTTGAGTTTGCATATTTTTATAATTCTATGGGAACTAAAGTCACATTAGTAGAATACGAAAAAAATATTGCGCCTATTGAGGATAAAGATATTTCTAAAGAATTATCAAAAATTTTAAAGAAATCTGGAATCAAAATCTTAAACTCATCAAAAGTTGTTGATTCTAAAGTAACTGGTGATAAAGTTGAAGTAACAATTGAGTCCAACAATAAAAAATCTACTTTAAATGGTGATGTTGTTTTAAGCGCTGTTGGTATAAAGTCTAATATTGAAAATATTGGTCTTGAAGAAATTGGAATTGAAATTGAAAATGATAAAATAAAAGTTGATGAATTTTATTGTACTAATATTGAAAATATTTACGCAATTGGTGATATCGTAGATGGACCTGCTTTAGCACATGTAGCCTCAGCTGAAGGAATTACGTGTATTGAAAAAATAAAAGGTTTAAATCCAAACCCTATTGATTATAATAATATTCCTGGCTGCACATATTGTAAGCCTGAGGTTGCGTCTGTCGGATATACAGAAGAAAAAGCTATTGCTGAGGGTTATGATATTAAAGTTGGTAAATTTCCATTTAGTGCATCTGGGAAAGCTCAAGCTTCTGGTCAACCAAATGGATTTGTAAAAGTAATTTTTGATTCAAAATATGGAGAATGGTTAGGATGTCATATGATTGGATCTAATGTTACTGAAATAATCTCTGAAGCTGTAGTTGGTAGAAAACTTGAAACAACAGGTCATGAGATTTTAAAAGCTATTCACCCACATCCAACATTAAGTGAAGCTGTAATGGAAGCAGTTGCTGATGCATATGATGAAGTAATTCATCTTTAGTGTTTTAATAAACTTAATATTGCTAAATCATAGCTGTACAATCCAAATCCTTGAATTATTCCTTTGGCATGAGGACTTATAAATGATTTTGACCTAAAGTCTTCCCTTGCTTTAGTATTTGAAATGTGTACTTCAATGACTGGGGTTTTAATTCCTCTAACTGCATCAGATATTCCAACTGAGGTATGTGTGTAAGCCGCAGCATTTAATATAATACCATCAAAGCTGAAACCGACATCTTGGATTTTATTAATTAATTCTCCTTCTACATTTGATTGATAATAGTTCAACTCTATATTTTGAAACTTTGATTTTAATTCTTTAAAGTAATCATCAAAGGAGATATCACCATAAATATCTTTCTCTCTTATTCCCAGTAGATTTAAATTTGGACCATTAATTATTTGTATTTTCATAATACTTAAATCAATGTAAAAGTATTTAATTAATATGAAATGGAATACGTCATCTAAAGAATTTAAAAATTTTTTAAAATTTGAAAGAAACTTATCTGAGAATACTATTTCCAGCTATATCTCAGATTTAAATAAATTAATTAATTATTTGGTTGATAAAAAAATTAATGTTCAACCAAATAATATTCAAACAGCTGATTTAAGAAATTTTTTATATGAGCAATCAAAGAAAATAAAATCGAAAAGTCAATCTAGATTAATATCTAGTTTAAATGTATTTTTTAATTTTTTAATACTTGAAAACCTATTAACTGAAAATCCAATTGAAAAAATTGAACATCCAAAAATAGGTTTTAAAATCCCAGTAACTGTAAGCACAAGTGAAGTTGATCTTTTAATTAAAGCTGCAGGTAAAAATCTAAACAATGGTACTAGGAACGAGGCAATTATTGAAGTTCTTTACAGCTGTGGGCTCAGGGTATCTGAACTTATTAATTTAAAAATCTCAGATTTGTTTTTTAATGATAACTTAATAAAAATCTTAGGTAAAGGTAACAAAGAAAGATTTGTTCCTGTAAGTAAGATAGCTAAAAATCTGATTCTAAATTATATAAGTTCTAAAAGAGATTTAATAAAAGTTAGAAAAGGTGAAGAAGATACTCTCTTTTTGAATAATAGAGGAACTAAACTAACTAGGGTAATGATCTATACAATTTTGAATAATGTTGCAATCGAAATTGGCTTTAAAAAGAAAATTAGTCCTCATGTCTTAAGACACTCTTTTGCCACTCATTTAATTGAAAATGGGGCAAATATAATTAGTATTCAAAAAATGATGGGGCACGAAAACATCGTTACTACTGAAAAATATTTACACATCAAGAAGAAACATTTAATTGATTCTTTGCTAAAATATCATCCTAGAATCTAATCTATTGAAAATTTAAAACCTTTTCCATGAATATTTTCAATCTTAATGCTGGAATCTTTACTCAGGTACTTACGAATCTTAGTTACATAAACATCCATACTTCTAGATGTAAAGTAGTTGTCATCATTCCATATTTTTATCAATGCCTCTTCTCTACTAGTTAAATCATTAATATTATTTAAGAGTAGTGATAACAACTTACCCTCTTTCGGAGAAAGAGTAATGGGTTTATCATTTTCGTACTGAAGCTCTCTAAATTTTGAGTTGTATTTATATGAGGAAAACTTGTATTCAAGTTTGTCAATATTATTTTTACTAGGTGATAATTTTCTTTTGAAAATAGATTTAATTTTCAATAACAAAATTTCAGAATCAAAAGGTTTAATTAAATAATCGTCAGCTCCAATTTTGAAGCCTTTAATAACATCCTGTTTAAGAGATTTTGCTGTCAAAAAAATTAAAGGAATTTCTTCATTTATTGATCTAATATCAATAGCTAATGAAAATCCATCTTTGAATGGCATCATAACATCAAGAATACATAAATCATAACTAATTTTTTTAAATTTTTCTAAACCCTCTATTCCATTTTTTGCCAGTGTCACATCATATGAATGAAGCTTTAAGTAGTCTTTTAGAATTGATCCAAAGTTTGGGTCATCTTCAACAATTAATATTTTTTTCTTATCAGCCATTTTTAAATATCAAAAATAATCTTGAAACTAGATCCCACTCCTAATTCACTGTCTACAGAAATTGTACCATTGTGCAAATCAATTATTTTTTTTACAAAGGATAAACCGAGACCATGCCCCTTGACATTATGAATATTTCCTTGTGGGATTCTATAAAACTTATCAAATATTTTTGATTTAACTTTATTTGACATACCCATTCCTTTGTCACTTAAAACAATTTCTAATTTTTTGTTATAATTTCTTGTTTTGATTAAGATTTCAGGATTGTTGGATGAGTATTTAATTGAGTTTTCTAAGAGATTCACAAAAACTTTAGTTAGCTCCTCAAAAGACAGTTTTAATATTGAATTTTCAGCCTTAAAATCAAGATTAATTTTTCCATTACTGGTGTTTAGCAATAGTGAAATTCTTTCATTAGCCTCATTAATGACTGAGTGAATATCAATATCACTTTTAATTAATGATATCTTACTATTGTCTAATTGAGAAATTTTTAAAACATTTTCAACTTGCTTATTCATTCTCTTATTTTCTTCATCAATTACATCTAAATATCTATTTGTGATTTTTTTATCTGATTTAATTTTATCAGTCTTAATAGCATTTAATGCAAGATCAATTGTTGCGATAGGAGTTTTAAACTCATGAGTCATGTTATTAATAAAATCTGTTTTCATCTCTGAAATATTTTTCTGCTTTATTGAATTTATAACAGTAAAATAAAACGATAAAATTATAACTAATGTAAACAAAACCGAGAGTATAATTAAATAGGAAATTGATGATCTTAAATAATTTTTTCTATCAGGAAAACCAACTACTAATGAGTATTCACTAATTCCGTCCTTGTTATCAAATAGAGGCATATTGTATTTTTCTAAACCTTCCAAATTAGTATATCTGTCAGAGCCAACCTTTGTAGCTAAATTTCCACTAAAAACTCTGTAATCAAAATCTAAATCCAAATCACGCTCACCAAATTCTTTTTGTAATAATAATTCAATTTCTACATTATTAACTCTTTTGTGTATTGGCTTTAAATTTGCTAACTCACTAAAAATTGATGAGTACTTTGCTTGATCCATCAAAGTCATTTTTTCTACTCTTTGTAATCTTTCGATAGAGCTCATATTTTGAATTTCTCTATCAAAAGCATCATCAATTATTGTTGTATTTTTTATTTTCGTGTAGTCTAAGATCGAAGTAGAATCTTTGCTTATTGGTTCAATTAAGCTAGATGTTATATTATAATCTTCTTCTAAAATTCCTTGTGAATAAACATATGTCTTATTGGTATTTTGGTTTCTATCTACATATTGAAATACTGAAGTTAACTGGGCCTCTTTAGGATTTCCAATGCTATCTATTAATTTTTGATAAACAGCAAGATAATCACTCATTTCTCTTGTCTTTATATCTTCAACTACTGTCTTGAGTGCTTGGTTAACATTAAGTGAAAATTGTCTTTCTTTAGTGTCAATTGTTGTTTTAATCCAAAAACTTTGTACTAGAATAATGCCTATTAATGAGATTGACATTAATAGTATTAACAATGAAAAACTAATTTTTTTCATATATAGATGTTAGATCAATAATTAATTGTTTTACAATCTTTTCAGTTTCTAATTTATCAATATTATCAATTATAAAATCTGCTAAATCCATTTTTTTTGAATCACTCCATTGGGAATTTATTCTTTTTAAAACATCTACTTTACTTATTTTATCTCTATTCATAACCCTATTTATTCTGTCTTTAACAGGTGCTTTCACTAATATGTTATAATCATTTTGCAAATAAATTCCTGTTTCAAATAAAATTGCTGACTCAATTATAATTAGTTTGTTTGGGTTATTATATTTAAATTTTTTGAGTTCTTCCAATACCTTTGGATGTACTATTTTATTTAATTCATTTAACTTATTTTTATCATTAAAAATAACATCAGAAATATATTTTTTTTGAATAAATCCATCCTCATAAGATCTTTTACCTATTTTGTCTTTTACCATATCAATAACATCAATATTATGTTCCATAATCTGTTTAGCACACAAATCTGAATCAAAGACTACAAAGATATTATTTGAGTTAAATATTTTTGAAATAAATGTTTTTCCTGAGCCTATTCCACCTGTTAAACCAATTATAGACATTCAGAGGGAAGGTTTAATTGTTTTTTGAAACGATGTCAACAATTTCTTGACTGACCCCAACATTACTGAAACCACCATCATGATACAAATTCTGAAGAGTAACTTTTTTTGTAAGATCTGAGAATAGTGTGACAGTATAATCTGCGCATTCATCTGCATTTGCATTTCCTAGAGGTGACATTTTTTCAGCATATGTGATAAATCCATCAAATCCTTTAACACCTTTTCCTGCTGTTGTAGGGGTTGGAGATTGACTAATTGTATTTACCCTAACTTTTTTTTCTTTACCAAAAAAATATCCAAAGCTTCTAGCGACTGACTCCAAATAAGCCTTATTATCAGCCATATCATTGTAATTAGGAAAAACTCTTTGAGCTGCAACGTAGGATAGGGCAACAATACTTCCCCACTCATTCATAGCGTCTTTGTTATATAATACTTGAAGTAGCTTGTGAAATGAAACAGCAGATACATCCCAGCCCTTAGTTAACCAATCGTGATTCAAATCAGTGTACACTTTACCTTTTCTTACATTGACTGACATCCCAATTGAATGTAGAACAAAATCAATTTTACCATTGAAGTGTTCAATTGATTTCTCAATTAAATTTTCTAAATCTTCTTTATTAGTTGCATCAGCAGAAATTACTGGTGAGTTAGTTTTATCAGCCAATTCATTCAATTTACCCATTCTTAAAGCAACTGGAGCATTTGTCAAAACAAATTTTCCTCCCTGGGACATAATTTTCTCCGCTGTTTTCCATGCAATTGAATTCTCATCCAAGGCTCCGAAAATAATTCCATTTTTATTTTTTAAAAGATTATTACTCATTTTTATTAAAGATAGTGTTATTTAAGTAACTCAGAAGCTTGATTAATAGCAGATTCTGTTACATTTTCACCAGAAATCATTAATGCAATTTCATCAACTCTTTCAGAATTATCTAATTTATTGATATTTGTGACGACTTTATTATTAATATTTGATTTAAATACTTTATAGTGATGATCAGCTTTGGATGCAACCTGAGCAAGGTGAGTAATTGAAATAATTTGAATTTTATTCCCCATGATCTTCATAATTCCACCAATTGCATTTGCTATTTCACCTGATGTTCCTGAATCAATCTCATCAAAAACCAAAGTTGGTAAATTTACTTTCTTTGCAAGAATAGATTTTAATGCAAATAAAATTCTTGATTTTTCACCGCCTGAGGCTATTTTAGATAAACTAAATGGATTAGAATTATTATTGGCTGAAAATAAAACCTCAAGATTATTATTACCATTTTCGTTAAAATCAACACATTCTCCTAAATTAAAAATAATCTTAGCATTCTTAAGTGCAAGCTTTTCAAATACAACCGATATTTCTGATTGAATCTTCTTACTAGATGCTATTCTATTATTGCTAATAGTCTTTGATAAGTGAAGCATTTTAATTTTTAAATCATTTAAGTTTTTAATTAGTTTTTCTATTTTTTTATCAAATTTTGATGAATCATCTATAAAATCTTTTAATTTATTTTTTTTATCAATTAGCCCCTTAACGGAGCTCAAACCATATTTTTTTTCTAAATCATTTATTTTATATAATCTAGTTTGAATTTTTTCAAAATTTTCCTGATCAAATGACAAATCATTCATATAATTTGAAATTGATGTAAATAA
>CACLGQ010000009.1 GCA_902606555.1 uncultured Bacteroidota bacterium | reverse complement strand
TTGATTCTTTGTGGGTAAGATTTATTATCAGTGAATTTTAGAGGATCGGCACTAACTAGGTTGTTAAATAAAACTTCATATTCATTGTTGTCAAATAAAATTTCAAAATATTGTTTAGATCCAATTCTTAGATGAAAATTATCCTCAGGTGAAACATAATTATTTTTAATTAACTCATCTTTGTCTACAATTTTACCAGAGGGTGTTTTATGCCAAAGTCCCTCAGGAGTATCTTTTTTATCTTTTGTATTTGTTTGAATTCCTTTCTTTTTCCTTCTAAACCAAGCCATTTAAATGAATTAACGAATTAAACTTATAAAGTATTTATATTATTTAAGTCTTTGAAACATTTTGTCAATCTTTCGACAAAATTTTCCTCAGCTTTTCTCAGCCAAACTCTGGGATCATAATATTTTTTATTAGGACTATCAGGACCATCAGGGTTACCAATTTGATTTTGAAGATAATCAGTTTTTTCATTAAAATATTCACGAGTTCCTTCCATGAATGCGTATTGCATATCTGTATCAATATTCATTTTTATTGCACCGTAATCAATGGCTTCACGAATTTCAGAAACAGAAGATCCAGATCCTCCATGAAAAACAAAATCAATTGGGTTTGAACCAAGATTAAATTTTTCTGAAATAAGATCTTGTGAGTTTCTTAAAATAGTTGGTTTTAATTTAACATTTCCTGGTCTGTAAACACCATGAACATTACCAAATGCAGCAGCTACAGTAAATTTGTCGCTTATTTCTGAAAGTTTATTGTAAGCATACAAAACTTCTTCAGGCTGTGTATATAGTTTTGACTCATCAATTCCTGTGTTATCAACTCCATCCTCCTCACCACCTGTTACACCTAATTCAATTTCTAGAGTCATATCAATTGCTGACATTCTTTTCAAATATTCACAACATGTATTAATATTATCCTCAATATTTTCCTCAGATAAATCAATCATATGTGAACTAAAAATTGGTTTTCCAGTTAATTTAAAATTCTTTTCACTTTCATCAATTAATCCATCAATCCAGGGCAACAGTTTTCTAGATGCATGGTCTGTATGTAAAATGACGCATGCATTATATAATTTACTTAATTCATGAACATGTTTGGCGCCTGAAATTGCACCTTTAATTGCGGCTGATTGATCACTATTATCTAAGCTTTTACCAGCATTAAAAATCGCTCCACCATTAGAAAACTGAATGATGACGGGTGAATTTAATTTAGATGCTGTTTCAAGTGTTGCATTTATTGAATTAGATCCAATTACATTAACAGCTGGGATAGCGAATTTATTAGCTTTAGCATGTTTGAATAAATCTTGAACTTTACTGCCCGTTACTACCATTGTCAAAATTTAGTAACAAAACTAGTAAGAATATCTTTAGTTAGAAAGGATAATTAAGACCAATATTAAAAACACCTTTTTTAAGGCTAAAATCTTTGAACCATCTTCTGTTTTTTTCTAGAGCTGGATTATATGTTTTTAATCCCATATCTAATCGAAATACAAACAAACCAGAGTCATATCTAACACCAAAACCAGATCCTATTGCTAATTCATTTAAGTCTTTTAAACTATTAAATTTTCTTTTTTCATCATCAGTGTCATCAAGTAGATTCCAAATATTTCCAACATCAGAAAATAAAGCACCATTAAATCTTCCAAACATTTTAAATCTATATTCAAAGTTCATCGCAATTTTAAAGTTTCCTTCATTAAATTCATCTGTTGCACCACTACTTCCTGGACCTAACCTGTATACCTCCCATGCTCTGTTATCATTAGAACCACCAGCAAAAAAAGACTCAGAAAATGGAATATTTTCAGAATTACCATAAGGAAGAGCAAAACCAATAAAATATCTTGAAGCAAATGTTGAATTCTCTCCCAAATCCCAATGTTTTATATAACTAATCTCTGATTTTAAGAACTGAGAAAAAGGTAAATCTGAAATTATTTTTTTACCACTATCGTTTTTATTTGTATTGCCAGTTAATAAATTTGTTATTAAACCAGCACTTTGAAAGTTTAATCTCCATTGATTAAAATTAGACTTGTCATATCTGTTATCATAATTATTTGATATTGAAAATGATGATCCAATAATTAAATTATTTGTTGTTAATCTATTTTTTCTATTGTAAATATAATTTATAGTCTTTAGGTCGTTTGGATCTAAAACTGATGAAAAAACTGTAGGTATATCATTTAAGAATAAATCAATTCCATTTGGAATTTGTAAGTTACCGTCACTAAAATATTTTGCATTAGAAGTGTATTGTTTAGCAATTTCATTAATTATATCATATGAATTTGAGTAAATATTAAAATAATTTTGAATGTTTTTGTTTTTAATTAGTTCGACCTGTGAGATTGAAAAATTAAAAAAATTATCATTTTTATTCCATGAATAATTAAAATCAAATTTTAAACTATTTCTATCTAAACCAATATTTCTTTGGTTAGAGGTACCAAAATTTATGAAAGATCTTGGATTCAAAAGCTTTGCAGAGTTGTTAATATTATCTCCCAAAAAAATAAATTTTGGAAATCTTAAAATCAAATCATAATTAATTTGTGATATTGTTAAATTTCCAGATTTTCCAATAGATCCAGTAGCAGACAGCTCAAGGTTCTCTCCATTTTTAAAAATGTTTCTATTTTTTAATCTACTTTCAAATGAAATTCCAATATCCTCTATATTAGATTGTTTGACATCAAATCCAAAACCCAAATTATATTTCTTTTTTGAATTTAGAATGATGTTTGCCTCCAAAAGTCTATCACTATCCCTCAAGTAGTTATAACTAATTGAGGGAAAATTAAATAGATCCAGTTTGTTAAAATTTTGAATTGTTACTGTTCTTAATGAATCATTAAAAGCAGAGTTTTCTTTAAATTTTATCTGATTATAGATGAAGTCTTTATTGAAATTTAACTTTTTCTCATCATAACTAGTAACTAAAACCTTTTTAATTCTATGAACTTTATAATCTTTTCCCTCGATAATAATGTTAATAGGTAATGAGTAAATATTATTAGTTGAATCAATTTCAACGTCAAATAAAATAGAGTTTATTTGAAAATTATATATACCTGAATTTTTGAATAATGTATATAATCTCTCTCTTTCAAGTTGAAAATTTTTAGTCTTAAACAATTGATTTTTCAAAAGAAATGATTTCTCAATATTTTTTTTATAAATCGAGTCCAAAGCATATGACTCAATCATGCTGTTTACATCACCTACATAATATTGAACACCAGTTGAAACCATATAATCAACATCTGCATATTTTTCATTAAGCTCATTTGTTATAATTTTAAAATCTACCTTATTATTCAAGAAGCCTATATTTTGAAAATAAGAATTCAAATTATTTGCTGTCTCAGCTGTTTTCAAAGAATCAATAATTTGAATTTCTTCTCCGTTATTTCTTTTCCAATCATTAAAGTTTTTATAATAGCCTTTGAGTTGATTTACTTGTTTTTTTGAAAAAACTTTATTTAAACTTTTAGCCTTATTTTTCTTTGATAACCAATTGTCAAAAATACTATCAGTATTATCTTTTGCTGTAGAGTATATTAATGCACCAAAAGGAATACCAAAAAATGTTGAGTTTTTTTTCTGTAAAAATAGATTGTTAAGTGAATCTTTTGGCGTTAAAACTTCATTGATATATAGGTTGTTTTTTTTTAAAATTTTTTCATTATTTATTAAATTTTTTGAAATAGAACAACTAGATAATAAAGTTGTTATCAAAGTAAATAATACTATTTTTACTTTATAAATTCTCATTAGTTAATTATACCAAAAATACAGTTAAATAAATGGTTACCAAAAATCAAATAAAATTCCTAAAGGGGTTGAGTCAAAAAAAAAATAGAATAAAATCGAAAAAGATTTTAGTAGAGGGTGATAAAATTATTAGAGAATTTATTGACTCAGACTATAAATTAGATAAAATTTACTCTACTGAACCACTAAAATATCAGAATTATCCTAATCAAAAATTATCAGAAAAACATTTAAAATCAGTTAGTAATTTGAAAAGCCCTAGTGGGGATTTAGCTGTTTTCAATTTAAAAGATAAAGCTATAGAAAATGAAAAAATTTATATTGTTTTAGATGGCATCAATGATCCTGGTAATTTAGGAACAATTATTAGAACATGTGATTGGTTTGGTATTTATCAAATTATTTGTTCAAAAAATTCAGTTGATTGTTTTAGTCCTAAAGTAATTCAATCATCCATGGGTTCATCATCAAGAGTAAATGTTTTTTACGTAGATATTTTAGAATTTATTAATTCCAAAAATATTCCAATTTACGGAGCAGTTCTAAGTGGTGAGAAATTGAAAAATGAGATAATTAATAATGGCATATTTGTATTTGGATCTGAATCAAATGGAATTTCAGAAGATATTTTAAAAAATATAGAATATAAAATAAAAATTCCTAAGTATGATAAAAATGTAAAAACTGATAGTCTAAACCTCTCAGTATCATTAGGTATCATATTGAGTAAAATAAGAATTTAATAAAAGCTAAAATTTATAAAAATAGCTCTGGTAAAAAATTTATCAATATTTCTTGTCCATGGATTATCAGGCGTGTCTTCAGGAATTTCATTTTTAAATGAAAACACTCCCCTTACAGATGGTGAAAATTTAAAATATCTTAAATAAAAATCAACACCAAATGCTAATTCGTAATAAAAATTAAATTTCTCAAATTTAAAATTTTCTAACCCATTGTTTGATAATGTCCCTTCAATCTCATTTAAGTTAATCGAAGTTGCAATTCCAGCTTTTAAATAAGGCCTGAAATTATCTAACCTTTTTGAACTGTATTTCAAAAGTAATGGTATATGAATATTATTAGATTTTACAACCCAAAGTGTATCACCATAATTTGTGAAGTCTTTTCTCTCATTGAAAATTATATTTTTTTTATTTGCATGTAATCCAGGTTCTAGACTTAAGAAAAGATTTTTATTTAATTTAAGTTCACCAATTAATCCAACATTTATACCCTCAGCCCTTTCGACTGAGATTGGATATTGAGTATTATTTTTATACTCAACTTTATTATCATACTGGTTTAGGCCAATAAAATACCCAAATCTTAAGTCTCGCTCATCAAAATTTTGAAGATTTTTAAACTGTGAAAAAATCAAATTGGAAGAGAGTAATAGAAGAATAACTAATTTTTTTAACACAAAATCAAAGCTAATAAACAATTCAATAATAAGTGAAAATTCGTAGTAAATTTCTAAAATCAAGTATATTTGCCTATGAATTAATCTTTCAATAATGAAAATTGTTATTGCAGGAGCTGGAGAGGTTGGACTACATTTGTCGAAATTATTATCCTATGAATCTCATGATATTACGTTAATTGATAATGATGAGGTTAATCTTAAGGATGGGGAAAACTACCTAGATATAAAAGTTGTTAATGGTGATTCTACATCATTATCATCCTTAAATAATGCAAATGTCTCAAGTGCTGATCTTGTAATTGGTGTTACTGCTAGTGAATCTATTAATTTTTTTACATGTATACTTGCAAAAAAGTTAGGAGCTAAAAGAACTATAGCTAGGCTTACAAATACTGAGTTTATTGAAAATGGAAATAAGATTGATTTTTCATCTATTGGAGTCGATGAAATTATTTCACCTGAAAATCTTGCAGTCAATGAGGTTAAATTACTTATTAATAATTCAGGATTTACTAACAGTCATGATTTTGAGGACGGAGCTTTAAATATGATGGCAGCAAAAATTCAGAATGATGCTCCATTTATTGGAAAGACAGTAAAAGAAGCAGCTTCAGTTTTTCCAGGTATAAAATTTATGCCCATAGCAATTGAAAGAAGCGGAAGTCATTCAGCTATAATCCCCAGAGGCGATACTGCATTTAAAAAAGATGATCACATATACTTTATTACGTGTAGTGATGGTATTGATGAATTGTATAATTTGATGGGCACAGAAAGAGATGAAATAGAAAAAATTATGATACTTGGTGGGGGAAGAGTTGGCTACAAAGTCGCTAAAGAGCTTAGTAACGAGGGTTACAAGGTAAAATTAGTTGAAATAGATGCTAATAAGGCAGAGAACATTGCAAATTCTTTAAGTAATGTTTTAGTGTTAAACATTGATGGTACTAGAGTTGATTTACTAAGTGAGGAAAACCTTGAGGAAATGGATGCTTTTATTGCTACAACTGGCGATTCACAAAAAAATATAATGTCATGTTTAATGGCCAAATCAAAAAATATTGGTAGAACTATTGCTATAGTTGACAATACGGACTACTTTGAACTTTCTGAATCCATTGGAGTTGACACATTGATCAACAAAAAAATGTTAGCCGCTAATGAAATTTTTAGATTTATTAGAAAAGGAAATATTTTAGAATTAAATAAACTAAATAATATGAATGCTGAGGTCCTTGAATTTTTAGTTAATAAAGATTCAAAGGTCAAAGGAAAAAAAATCAGAGATTTAGATTTTCCTAGGTCGTCAATTATTGGAGGTGTAATAAGAGATGGTGTAGGTAAAATTGCACTTGGTGATTTTGTCATTAAAAAGGGAGATAGAATTTTAGTTTGTGCACTTTACAACGCAATTAGCAAAGTAGAAAAGTTATTTCTTTAATTATGTCACAACTTAACTACAGGCTAATTTCCTATATCATCGGTTTATTACTTTTGTTTAATGCAACTGCAATTTTTTTAACATCTTTTGTAAGTTATTTTTTCAATGACGGTTTTTTTTCCAGTGTACTAAAATCAGCTTTGATATGTTTTTCTTTTGGTTTATTCATAATGTTGCTTTCAAAAAATCCTAAAAAGATTATAAATCGTCGCGATGGATATTTGATTGTGGTTTTAGGTTGGTTAACAATGGTTTTTTCAGGAATGTTACCATATATATTTACTAATACGATTGACAATATACCTGATTTGATTTTTGAAACAATGTCAGGCTACACTACAACTGGCTCAAGCATAATAGGTGACATTGAAGCTCTTCCTGAAAGTATTATTTTTTGGAGAAGTATGACTCATTGGCTCGGTGGAATGGGTATAATAGTTTTAGCAATTGCAATATTACCAATGCTTGGAATAGGCGGTATGCAATTATTTTCAGCTGAAGCACCCGGCAGTGGAATTAGTGGAGATAAAATTCATCCTAGAATTAGTAATACAGCTAAAAGGTTATGGTTTATTTACTTAGGTTTGACTCTATTAGAATCCCTTTTATTGAATATTGCAGGTATGAGTTTTTTCGATGCAGTTAATCATTCTATGAGCAATATTGCTACTGGGGGTTTTTCCACAAAAAATAATAGTTTATCATTTTGGAATTCAATGCCTCAAATACAATACATAATCATTTTTTTTATGATACTTGCTGGAACAAATTTTCTATTAATATATCTTTCATTAATCGGTAAGTTTAAAAAATTATTTTTTAATACTGAGTTCATATGGTTTTTAGGACTAATTGCATTTTTTGTTTTAATTACAACAATTATTCTTAATTCCAATGTAGATTTAGACTCAACTAATTTTAATCATCCTCAAGTTCTTGGTAAGTTAGAGGCTAGTTTTAGGCATGCACTTTTTCAAGTAGTTGCAATTATAACAACAACTGGTTTTGTTACCGGCAATTTTGCAGCTTGGACACCATTTTTAACAATGTTATTTTTTGGCTTGATGTTTATAGGCGCTTCCTCTGGATCAACTTCTGGAGGTATTAAGATATCAAGGCATCTTATACTTATAAAAAATGGTTTTCTTGAGTTTAAAAGATCTTTACATCCTAACGCTATTTTACCTCTCAGATATAATCATTCAGTTGTTAAAAAAGAAGTTGTAGTAAATATTTTAGCATTTTTCATGTTGTATTTAATATTATTTATTGTAGGTGCAGCTGTTCTAAGTACTCAAGACTTAGATTTTATATCATCAATTGGCGGATCTGCAGCATCTCTGGGTAATGTTGGACCTGCACTTGGTTCAATTGGCCCAGCTTTTAATTTTGAGAGTATAACTGGATTTTCAAAAATTTGGTGTGCATTTTTAATGTTGGTTGGTAGATTAGAGCTATTTACATTTTTAATTATATTCACCCCATATTTCTGGAAAAATATTTAGTTTAACAAGTCTTTGATTCTATTAACTGCGGTTATTATATTTTCTTTTGACGCTGCATAACTTATTCTGATATTTTTTGGTGAACCAAATGCATCACCCGTAACAGTAGCTACATGAGCTTTTTCTAAAATAAGCATAGCAAAATCTGAAGCATTTTTGATTGTAACATCACTAATTTTCTTTCCAAAATAATAGGATATATCTGGAAAAATATAAAATGCACCATCAGGATTATTTAACTGGAAACCTTTTATTTCACTTAATAGTTTAATTATTAGATTCTTCCTTTCTTCAAACTCTTTGACCATGTAGTGAATTTTTTCAGGAGACTCAGATATGGCCTCAATTGTAGCTCTTTGAGCAATACAATTTGCCCCGCTTGTTACTTGACCTTGTAATTTTGTACATGCTTTTGCAATCCAGGAAGGTGCTCCTAAATATCCAATTCTCCATCCTGTCATCGCAAATGCTTTAGCGATTCCATTAACCGTTATGGTTCTGTCATACATTTCCTTTATAGCAGCAAAACTTATATGTTCAGATCCATAGTTAATGTGTTCATAAATTTCATCCGATAGAATAAATACCTTGGGGTATTTTTTGAGTACACCAGCAATTTCATTTAATTCCTTTTTATTGTAAACAGTTCCACTTGGATTGTTTGGAGAATTAATAATTACCATTTTAGTTTTGTCAGTAATTGCATCATCAATTTGTTTTGCAGTTACTTTAAAATCATTAGAGATATCACTTTTTAAAATTTTTGGAATACCATCAGCCATTAATACAATAGCTGAGTAACTTACCCAAAATGGAGCTAACAAAATAACTTCCTCACCAGGTTTTATCAATGCCTGAACTACGTTAGCAATTGACTGTTTAGCACCTGTTGATACAACAATTTGATTTGGATTATAAATTATTTTATTATCCCTCTCAAATTTTTTACAAATAGATTCTTTAAGTTCCAAGTACCCATCCACAGGTGTATATGAATTATAATTTTTATTTATTGCATCAATTGCTGAATTTTTAATAAAATCAGGTGTATTAAAATCAGGTTCCCCTAAACTTAATCCAATTATGTCAATTCCATTATTCTTTAATTCTCTTGCTTTGGCTGCCATTGTTAATGTTGCAGATGCAGGTAAGTTATTAATTTTATCAGTCAAAAATTCTTTCATAAATTCAAATTATTATTTTCAAAGATATTTAAATTACATTAGTAAAATATGATCAAATGGAGCTGTTAAAAAAATATTTTCCACAAATTTCAGAACTTCAAGTTGAAAAGTTAATTCTGTTTGAAAGTTTAATAAAGAAATGGAATGATAAAATAAACTTAATTTCAAGAAAGGATATTGAAAACTTTGAAATTAATCACTTAATACATTCTTTAAGTATTTCAAAATTTATTGATTTTAAAAAAGACAATGAGATATTAGACCTTGGAACTGGCGGAGGACTTCCAGGTATTCCATTGTCCATTCTCTTCCCTGATTCAAAATTCAAATTAATTGATCGAAAGAAAAAAAAAATTAATGTTTTGAATGAAATCATTGATGAATTAGGTTTAAATAATGTCACAGCTCAAAATATTGATATTATTGATTTAAATCATAATTATGATTTTATTATAAATAGGGCCGTATCTTCTACTGATAGATTAGTTAAAATATGCAAAGGAAGAATAAAATTTAATGGAAACAATAAAATTAAAAATGGGATAATTTGTCTTAAAGGGGGTAACTTGAAATCTGAACTAAAAAATATAAATGTGTTTCAAATAATTGAATTAAAATCTTTTTTTTCAGAGATTTTTTTTGAAACAAAAAAAATACTTTACATACCTAATCCATATAATCATATGGATAACTAGTTGGAGGATTATGAGTTCTACTAACTAATCTAGGACTAACCCATCTCAGTAAATTAAGCTTTGATCCTGCTTTATCATCAGTTCCAGAAGCTCTACAACCACCAAAAGGTTGTTGACCTACAACAGCCCCAGATGGTTTATCATTAACATAAAAATTACCTGCACTATATTTTAATTTATTTAGTGCAACTTCAATACTATCCTCATCTTGAGATATAAATGCACCTGTCAAAGCATAGTCAGAGGTGTTATCAACAATGTCAAGCATATCTTCCCAGCTTTCATCTTCATAAATATATAATGTTACTACTGGTCCAAAAATTTCCTCTTTCATTGTTTTAAATTGGTGGTTTTTAGTTAATATAATTGTGGGTTCAATAAAATATCCTACTGAATCATCGTAATTTCCACCATATAGAATTTCACATTCATCACTCGACTTTGCGTAATCTATATAGCTTGATATTCTTTCAAATGCACCTTTATGGATGACTGCTGTCATAAAATTATTAAAATCAATCGGTGAACCCATTTTAATGGTTTTGGTTTCATCAATGACTTTTTCAATTATAGTATCAGATATTGATCTGGGAATATATATTCTTGATGCTGCAGAGCACTTTTGGCCTTGGTATTCAAATGCACCTCTAATTATTGCAGTGGAGGTCGTATCAATATTGGCAGATGGGTGACAAAAAATAAAATCCTTTCCGCCAGTTTCTCCAACTATTCTTGGATAATCTCTGTAGAGATAGATATTATTTCCTATTTTTTTCCACAAATCTCTGAATACAGATGTTGATCCAGTGAAATGTAATCCAGAAAATTCGGGATGCTTAAGAGCAATATCTGTAATCATTTCAGGGTCACCAGTAACCATATTGATCACACCATCGGGAAGCCCCGCTTCCTTTAAAATATCCATAGTTATTTTTGCAGTAAGAACTTGATTATCGCTTGGTTTCCATAAAACAACATTCCCCATTAAAGCAGCACTTGCACACAAATTACCACCGATAGCTGTAAAATTAAATGGTGTAACTGAATAAACAAATCCTTCTAATGGTCTATATTCAAGGTGATTGGATTTTCCTGGGCCGTCAATTGGTTGTTCATTATAAATTTCGGTAAGGTATGAAACATTAAATTTTAAAAAATCTACAAATTCACATGCCGCATCAATTTCAGCTTGAAATATATTTTTAGATTGACCTATCATGGTTCCAGCTGTAATTTTTGCTCTGTATTTATTCGATATAAGATCAGCAGCTTTTAAAAATATATCACATCTTTTTTTCCATGGTGTTTCTGACCAAGATTTTTTATTTTCAAGTAGATTTTTAATTGCATTAATGACATGCTTTTCATTTGCCAGGGAATATGTTCCTACAATGTTCTTATGATCGTGAGGTGGAAGGATATTTTTTCTTTCACTTGTTAATATTTCCTCGTTCCCAATGTAAAGGGGGATATCAACTTTAGAATTAAACATTTCATTATATACTTTTTCAACATTCAACCTTTCTTTAGAACCTTTTTTATATCCTAATACAGGTTCATTTTCGGCCTCATAAATTTTTATTTTATTCATTAATTTAAAATTTCAGGATGTGTAAGTTTAATTTTGGGTATATGTGCTTTAAATATTGCAGAATTATTTAAGCTAATAATGGAAAAATAACCAATGATAGTAGCTAGTTTTGATTTAATTGAATAATCTAAATTTAAAATAATTTTTTTTCCTGGCTTGATAATTGGTTTTTCTTTTAAAATTGAATTTAATGTTTTTACACCATAAATTTCAAATACTTTTTTATGTCTTGATAAGATTTGAATTGAGTTCTTACCATTATTTGATATAGTAATTACACTTTTATATAAATAGTTAATTTTTTTTTTAAAATATGTTTTTTTTATGAAGTAAGATGATGTGGAAATACTTATCCCTTTCAAATTATTTAGTTTTGTTATTTTACTAATCATGATGTTTAAATAATCAATTTCTAATTTACGATTTTTAATGAATTTTCATTGGCATATCCAATTATTTTGTAGTATCTATCGGATGGTTTTTTTTCATATAAAAAAGCATTATAATCATTTTCTGTTTGCCAAAAACTTGAAACATCATTTATAATACCATTGTTATCTACAACGTACTTGTAATTATAAAAGCCTTGTTTCATTAATAGTTCAGTTGAATAAATATTTTTAGACGTTTGTGAAAGTTTAAATTCCTCACTCAACTTATAATTATTAAAACCTCCAACCACGTACAAATCTCCAATAATATCCTCACTTGAAAAAAATGAGAATTTAACTTTAGTGTAATCGGACTCAGTATTTTTATTTACACTATTATTGTTAATTTTAAAAATTCCATTTTTATCAGGATTGTAAGTGTACTTATTTTTTTGAACATCATCATGTAAAACTGTTGAGTATAAAGGACCATTTTCAACTCTTTTGATTTCATTGCTTGCGCTTAATATATTTTTTGTGTCAAAACTATGGTACTCATCCCCAGCACTAAACAATATATAATCAAAAATTAGTTTATTTGATGTTTTAAGAGTTGGTTTCTCAAATATTTTTAAATCATTAAAATTTTTATTCTTTATTACAGCAAGTTTATATTCAGAATTTATGTCATATGAACAATTTGTACATCTGAAGGAAATTTTTAGATTTTGAAACTCATTAATTAAATTAATTTCTTTTGCTCTTGAAATTTCAATATTTCCTAAAATATAATCATTGATGAAAACAAACTTTCTTTCAAAAACAATATTATTTCTGTTATCCTTTACAATTAATTTGTAGTTTCCAGATGACTTTATTTTAAAATTTTCATTTGGGATTGTAAATGAGTAATTAGTGAATTTTTGTAAAGTATTAAATGAATTTTTATAGTTAGAAATACGTATGTCATCAAAACCAGTAATATACTCATTCTTAAAAATATTGGACAGTTCCCAGCTATAATCATAATGTTCAATAGAGTAATAAAAATTGTAAGGTTTAGTACTTAGCTCATCAAAATTTACATTCATGATTTCGCTATTAAAAAAAACAATTTTTTGATTGTTAGATGAGCTTCCAGAAATACTTATACTTTTAATAATTTTCTCTTGTGAAAAACTATTATTTAATAAAAAAATTATTAAAAATAAACAGTTAACAAATAGATTGGATTTTATCATAAAAAAACTACATAATATTAGTAATAAATATTTTACTTCGTTGTATATTTGCGACGAAATTTTATTGGATTTATGTCAAAGGGCATTGTAATCAAAAATGGTTTATCCATAAATATCAAAGGTGTTGCAGATAAAGAATTAAAAAAAATTCCTTTACCAAATAAACTCGGACTAATTTTACACGATTTTCATCTCATTATGCCTAAGCTTTTAGTCAAAGAGGGGGATAATGTAAAAAGAGGTCAACCTATCTTTTATTCGAAGGCTAATGAAAGTATAAAATTTGTTTCACCATCGCATGGAAAGATTGATAAAATAGTGAGGGGGGAACGAAGAAAAATATTAGAAATTATTATTTCCACTGACAAAATTGATTCTGCAATTAAGCATGAAATTCCAGCCTTAGAAAAAATTAAAAGAGAAAATATAATTGATACTTTATTAGAATCAGGATGTTGGCCTTTCATAAAACAAAGACCATTTGATATTATAGCGGACCCTCTTCAAAATCCTAAATCTATTTTTATATCATGTTTTGATTCTGCTCCACTGTCTGTAGATTTCGAATTTATTCTTAAAGACCAAATTGAGTTATTCAAATACGGACTTAAGATATTAGATAAAATCACACCTGGGAATCTAAATATTGGAGTCAATAAAAATCAAGAATTTTTAAATAAAGAATTAAATGATTTTAATAAAAATATTTTTTCTGGACCCCATCCATCTGGAAATGTTGGTGTTCAGATTCATCATATTGATCCTATAAATATAGGTGAATCTGTCTGGGTGATTAGACCTGAAGATGTTTGCATCATAGGTAATTTATTTTTAGAGGGTGAGTTTATTCCCACAAGAACCTTAGCAGTTTCTGGTCCTCCCATAAATAACCCAAAATATTTTAGGACTGTAATCGGAGCAAAATTACAATCAATTTTAAATCAAATTGATTTTAAAAATGGAATTCAATGTAGAATTATCAATGGGGATGTTTTGACTGGAAAAACAGTTGGACCTGATAGCTACATAGGCTTCTACAATAATAATATTTCCGTTCTTAAAGAGGGGAATAATTACAAATTGTTTGGTTGGATACCTTTTATTAATAATTCGGTCCCAAGTATATACAGGTCATCATTTGGTTGGCTTAATTCATCAAAGCCAAAAGAGTATGATACTAATTTAAATGGGGAGGAAAGGGCATTTGTTGTCACTGGTGAAATGGAAAATGTATTTCCAATGGATATTTACCCAATGCAATTAGTCAAAGAGTGCATGATTGGAGATATTGAAAAAATGGAAAGACTCGGAATATATGAAGTCGCACCTGAAGATTTCGCTTTAATTGATTATGCATCATCATCAAAAATCGAAGCGCAAACAATTGTCAGAAATGGTTTAGATTATTTAATTAAAGAAACTTTATAATATGAATATAAGAGGAATAGTTGATAAAATGAAGGTACCTTTTGATAAAGGCCAAAAACTTGAAAAGTTATATCCTGCTTTCAATGCTTTTGAAACTTTTTTATTTGTGCCAAATCATACATCAAAAACAGGCGCACATATTAGAGATGGAATTGATTTAAAAAGAGTCATGATAACAGTCATTATTGCTCTTATTCCAGCTTTATTTTATGGAATTTATAATACTGGTTATCAGTATTTGTATCAAACAGGTGAAGAATTTACAGTTTTAGATGCAGTAATTCATGGATCTTATAAAATTCTTCCGATGATTGCTGTTTCATATATTGTAGGTCTGGGCATTGAATTTGCTTTTGCCGTTTTTAGAGGACATCAAGTAAATGAGGGTTATTTGGTAACTGGTCTCTTAATTCCTATGATAATGCCTGTAGATATACCATTATGGATGGTTGCCATATCTGTTGCTTTTGCAGTTTTAATTGGAAAAGAAGCTTTTGGTGGAACAGGAATGAATATTTTGAATCCTGCTTTAACTGCGAGAGCTTTTGCATTTTTTGCATATCCAACATACATGTCAGGAAATCAGGTTTGGGTGTCTGAAGCATCTAATGTTGATGGTGTTTCAGGTGAAACCATTTTAGGTATGCTTGCTGCAGGGGGATCAACCGATCAGTTTAGCATGATGGATATGTTTATTGGTTCAATACCTGGATCTATTGCTGAGACATCTACATTGATGGTGTTAATTGGAGCATTTATTTTGATTTATACTGGTGTAGGAAGTTGGAGAATAATGGTTGGATCAGTAATAGGAGCAGCCCTAACAGGCATGTTATTTAATCTGTGGGGTGCTAATGAATTAATGAGCTTTGATTGGTATAATCATATAATTGTTGGTGGATTTGCATTTGGAGTTGTTTTTATGGCTACTGATCCTGTATCAGCAGCTCAAACGTTGAGAGGTAAATGGATATATGGAATTTTAGTTGGGGTTTTCTGTATTTTAATAAGAGTATTCAATCCTGCATACCCTGAGGGTGTTATGCTTGCAATACTTCTAATGAATGTGTTTGCTCCAACTATTGATCATTATGTTATTGATGCTAGTGTCAAAAGGAGAGAGAAAAGACTTAGCTCAAAATTAAAAGTGGCTTAATGGATAAAAATTCTAACATATATACTTTTCTTTTCGTAGGTATAATGGTTATTGGTATAGCATCTATTTTGGCTTTTACATCCCAAACACTCAAGCCAATGCAAAAGGAAAATGTAAAAAATGAAAAGATGCAAAATATACTCTCAACCATTGGAATTAATGTTTCAAGAGAAGAGGCTGAAGGTTTGTATTCCAAATACATTAAAGAAGAATTAGCACTCAAAATTGATGGATCAGTAAACGAATCCCTAAATCCATTTTCTGAAATTAATTTAGCAAAAGAACTGAAGAAGGAATATCAAAATCAGCATTTCCCATTATATGTAGCTCAAGTTGAATCTGAAAAATATTATATAATAGAATTGAGGGGTGTTGGACTGTGGGATGCAATATGGGGCTATATATCTTTAAAAAGTGATTTCAACACTATCAACGGTGTTTCATTTGATCACAAGGGAGAAACAGCTGGCCTTGGAGCTGAAATTACCAAAGACTGGTTTAAAGCGAGTTTTGTTGATGAGAAAGTTTTCAACGAAAAGGGAGAACTTGTTGGAATTACCGTTTTGAAAGGTAATAATGATCCAAAAAATCAAGATAAAAATGATCATGAAGTTGATGCAATTTCGGGATCAACTATTACTGGTGATGGTGTAACAAATATGATAAAAGAGAGATTAAATAATTATCTACCTTATTTGGAAAAATTAAATATTGCTCAATTATAAGTTATGGATAAGAAAAAGATAAAAAAACCGTCTTTTTTATTTATAGGCAGGAGTGATGAACCCATTTTATCAAAGAAAAATAGAAAACTTTTAACGGATCCTTTAGATGACAACAATCCCATAACAGTTCAGGTGCTCGGAATCTGCTCAGCTTTGGCAATAACAGTGCAACTTAAACCAGCTGTTGTAATGACTATGTCAGTAATTTTTGTAATGGCATGTAGTAATGTAATTATTTCTGTTTTTAGAAATTTAATTCCAAACAGAATAAGAATTATTGTTTTTCTTGTTGTAATCTCGTCGTTGGTTGCTCTTGTTGATCAATTCTTAAAAGCCTATGCCTATGATGTCAGTAAAGAATTATCAATATTTATAGGTTTAATTGTAACTAATTGTATTGTTATGGGTAGGTTAGAGGCATTTGCTTTGGGCAATGGGGTATGGAAATCATTATTAGATGGAATTGGTAATGCAATTGGCTATGGTATTATTTTAATTATTGTAGCCTTTTTTAGAGAACTCTTTGGTGCGGGAACTTTATGGGGTATTCAAATTATTCCAGATTTTATTTATGAAGAATATGGTTATGTTAATAATGGATTTATGTTATTATCACCGATGGCCCTTATAACTGTCGGTTTAATAATATGGATTCAAAGATCGAGAAATAGGACTTTAATAGAAGAAAATTAATATGTTAGAAGAATACTTAAATCTCTTTGTAAAAAGTATTTTCATTGAAAATATGGTATTCGCATATTTTTTAGGAATGTGTTCATACTTAGCTATCTCAAAAACCTTAAAAAATGGTGTTGGAATGGGATTTGCAGTTATTTTCGTTTTGACCATAACAGTCCCTCTAAATTATTTAATTTTTGAGTATTTACTTTCAGATGGTGCTCTAGCCTGGATTGGTCCTGAGTACGCTGAGCTTGACCTTAGTTTCTTAAGCTTAATAATGTTCATTGCAGTTATTGCTTCCATGGTTCAGTTAGTCGAAATGATTGTGGAAAAATTTTCACCAGCTTTATACGGCTCATTAGGAATTTTTCTCCCACTGATTGCCGTGAATTGTGCAATTCTTGGAGGGTCTCTTTTTATGCAGATTAAGGATTTTTCAGGAGTTAGTGAGGCTGCTGTTTATGGTTTTGGATCTGGGGTTGGCTGGTTCCTAGCTATTGTTGGTATAGCAGCGATAAGAGAAAAAATTTCATATTCCAATATTCCAGCACCGCTCAGAGGATTAGGAATAACTTTCATTATTACTGGATTAATGGCAATCGGTTTTATGAGTTTTATGGGTATCAAACTTTAACTATGAGTGTTTATACTTACATATTAATTAGCGCCATCATTTTCATAATGATAATTTTTATTTTGGTTGCCATGTTATTAGGTGTTAAGGCTAAACTTCTTCCATCTGGTCCAGTAAAAATATTAATAAATGAAGAAAAAGAAATTGAGGTTGATTCCGGAAGTACCCTTTTGTCTACTTTAGGTGACAATAAAGTTTTTTTACCATCTGCATGTGGAGGTGGTGGAACATGTGTTCAATGTAAGTGTATAGTAAATGATGGTGGAGGAGAAATTTTACCGACAGAAGTTCCCCATTTTTCAAGAAAAGAAATTAAAGATGGTTGGAGATTAGGTTGTCAGGTTAAGGTGAAAGAAGATATGAAAATTCATGTTCCAGAAGAGGTATTTGGAATTAAAAAGTATAAAGCTAAAGTTGTTAGAAATTATAATGTTGCTTCATTCATTAAGGAATTTGTCGTTGAGATCCCAGAGGAAATGAAATATAAAGCTGGAGGTTATATCCAGATAGAAATTCCTAAATGTGAGGTAAATTATAAAGATATTGATATAACCTCTCATCCAAAAGAACATCCAGATGATCCAAACAAGTTTAAATTAGAGTGGGATAAATTTGGTTTGTGGGATTTAAAAATGAAAAATGATGAAGATGTAGATAGAGCTTACTCAATGGCATCTTACCCAGCAGAGGGCAAAGAAATAATGTTGAATGTTAGAATAGCAACTCCACCTTGGGACAGAAATAAAAATGCTTGGATGGATGTTAATCCTGGAATTGCCTCTACTTACGTTTTCTCAAAAAAACCTGGTGACACAGTAACAATTTCTGGTCCTTACGGAGACTTTTTTATTAACGAGTCCGATGCAGAAATGTTGTACATTGGAGGAGGTGCAGGTATGGCACCAATGAGATCTCACCTATATCATTTATTTAGAACTATTAAGTCTGGTAGAAAAGTTAATTTTTGGTATGGAGGAAGATCAAAAAGAGAATTATTCTATGTTGATCATTTCAGAGCTTTAGAAAAAGATTTTCCAAATTTTAAGTTTCACATAGCACTTTCTGAACCACTAGAGGAAGATAATTGGAAAGTTAAAGATGGTCTAGAAGGGGAAGGAGACGGCTTTATTGGTTTTATTCATCAAGCTGTTATAGATAATTATTTAAATCATCATGAATCACCTGAGGATATTGAAGTTTATTACTGTGGACCACCACTAATGAATAAGGCAGTAGATAAAATGGCATTAGACTTTGGTGTGCCGCCTGAAAATATAAGATTCGATGATTTTGGGGAATAAGTATTATTGTTTTAAAAAATATTTTTTAGTAACACTAGCTTCGTTATTAATAATTTCTTGTAATTATCAAAAGCCTTATGAAGAATATCAGGGTTCCATCTTTGGAACATACTATAATATTAAGTTTTTTAGTCATACTAAAGACTCAATCAAACAATCTGATCTAGACTCAATTTTTTCAACATTCAATAATTCATTATCTACTTACATCGGTAGCTCAATAATATCCAGAGTTAATAAAAATGAAGACGTTATTGTTGATGAGTTATTTATTGATGTATTTAATAAATCCAAAGTGATATTTCAAAAAACAGCTGGACTATTTGATCCGACTATTGGTGAATTGCTTGAATACTATGGCTTTGGTCCAAACAAAGAAATAAATGATATTGATCAAAATCAAATTTTAGTTATTTTAAAATCAGTCGGTTTTGATAAAGTATCAATTTCTAATAATAAAGTATTAAAACAAAATTTATTAACTAAACTAGATTTTAACGCTATAGCTAAAGGTTATGCAGTTGATATTATTGCAGAAATGTTTGACACAAATGGGGTAACCGATTATATGATTAACATTGGTGGTGAATTACGATCTAAAGGTAAGAATCATTTTAAGGATAGTTTTTGGAAAATTGGAATTGAAAATCCTGAAAAAAATAAATATGGCGATGTAATAACTAAAAAAATTCAATTGAATAATATTTCAATTGCCTCTTCTGGAAATTATAGAAATTATAGAGTTGACCCGAAAAGTGGTGAAAAATATGTCCATACTTTGAACCCAATTAATGGTCAATCTCAGCAAACCAATATTTTGAGTGCCTCTGTAATTTCTGAATCTTGTTTTACAGCTGATGCATATGCAACTGCAATGATGGTTGGGAATTTAGATTATTCAATAAGCTTGACTGAAAATAATGATGAAATAGAAGCCTATATAATTTATTTAGATTCTGATAATAATTTATCTGAATATATGTCTGATGGATTTAAAAAATTAGTTATTCAACCTTAATACATACAGGAATAATTTCATCCTCAACTAACCCATATTTTTTAATTTCATATTTAGATAGATTTTCACAGTAACGTATTCTATTTACCTTAAATCCAAGACTTTTAATTTTATCAAAAAAATCAGCTCCATAAATTCTCAAGTGATCATATTGACCAAATAATTCATTTCTTTTTTTAATATCATTTATATCCCTTCCATCAATTGTCTTTTTCAAATTTAAGTTCAAAGGAACTTGTAAAATTGCCATACCATTTTTTTTCAAAACTCTTCTTAATTCAATAATTGCCAATTCATCATCGTAAACATGTTCTAGAACATGATTACATAATATAAAATCAAATGAATTACTTTCAAATGGCATATCACAAACATCAGCTTTGTATTCTGCTAGAGGAGAGTCAAGATCAACGGTGATATAATTTTTGAAATATTTTTTAAAAAAATTATAGTAGCATTGCTCAGGTGCAACATGAAGTATTTTATTATTTTCTTGAAAAAAGGAGGTTTCATTCTTTAAGTATAACCATAATAATCTATGTCTCTCTAGTGATAATGTACCCAACGAAAGAGCATTTTTCCTTGGACTATTATAACCGTATGGAAAAAATTTTGAGTAAGACCTTTCATTTATTGGATCAATAAATTTTTGTCCAGAGAGCAAAAAATTAAATAATGGTCTGAGTGCAATACTTGATCTTATAAGAAAACCTCTTGGAAAATTATTTAGTAAGAATTTAACTACTTGCTTCATTCCACTTGAATTCATTTTCTTCATCTGATTTTACGCCTAAAGATTCATATATAAAATCAAAAGTTGATAGGAGTCTAGGCTTACCATCTATTAAAGCGACATCATGTTCGAAGTGAACACTAGGAAGTTTGTCAGCAGTTTCAACTGTCCATCCATCCTTTAAAAAAACAACTTTTTCTGTTCCCATATTTATCATTGGTTCGATAGCTACAACCATCCCATTTTCAAATTTTTTTCCATTACCCTTTTTACCATAATTTGGAATTTCAGGAGCTTCGTGTAAATCTTTACCTAGTCCGTGACCAACTAATTCTCTTACGACACCATAACCATTTGATTCATTATGTGTTTGGATTGCGTGACTGATATCTCCAACTCGATTACCCAATTTAAATTCTTGAATTCCAATGTATAGAGACTCAAGTGCAGTATCTAGAAGCTTTTCAACTTTATCACTTACCTGACCAATTTTAAAAGTATATGCATGATCTCCATAAAAACCATTTTTTAGCACACCACAATCAATTGAAATAATATCACCATCGAAAAGGGGTTTGTTATTCGGGATACCATGAACAACCTCGTAGTTTGGACTAACGCATAAAGTATTTGGGAAATCATACATTCCTAAAAACCCAGGTTTTCCTCCATTATCTCTAATAAATTCCTCAGCTAATTTATCTAGAAAAAGTGTGGTAATTCCAGGCTTAATCTCTTTTGCAATTAAGCCTAAGGTTTTAGAAACTAGTTGTGCACTTTCATGCATGAGTTTAATTTCATCAATGGATTTTAAAATTATCTTTTTAGAATCCATAATATGCATTTTCATATCCGGATCCATCAAGAATTTTTAAAATATCTTTTTCAATTGATTCAATTGTTAATTCCACAATCCTATTAATTTCTTCTCCATTTTTGTAAAAAATAAAAGTTGGGATATTGATTATATCATATTTTAGTTCATCTTCATTTGGATTTTTTTTGTCAACATCGAGTCCAATCAATTCGATTCGTCTATCGCTAAATTTTAGGTAATCCATTAATTTAAAAAATCTTGGCACATTATCTCTGCTGTCACTGCACCATGTTCCCATTATAACTTTGATTGATATTTTACGGTTTATCAATTTTTTAATTTTTTTTGCCGTTTCAACATCAAGTTCATAGTTGTCATAGTTTTCGATATACCATGAGTCGTAAGGGCTTTTTATCAAATCTTTTCTTTTAAAATCTCCAATTAAGTCAACATATTCAATATCCTTATCAGATTCTGAATGATCTTTATTTTTAGTGTTAGAATTTTTACATGAAGTAAAAATTATCAGAATTATTAAAATTATTTTTTTCATACTAAACAATCTCCTGTCATCAATGACGGTTTATCTATATTCATAATTTTTAAAATTGTTGGAGCTATGTCTGCAAGTATCCCATCTTTTACTTTAGCCACATTTTCATCAATAACGATAATTGGTACTGGATTTATTGTATGAGCAGTATTGGGACTGCCATCTTCATTTATCATCATGTCACTGTTACCATGATCTGCAATTATCATTACTGAGTATTTATTTTTAATTGCTTCTGTAACAACTGCTTTAGTACATTGATCTACGGTCTCACAAGCTTTTACAGCTGCACTAAAATTACCTGTGTGACCAACCATATCAGGATTTGCAAAATTCAAGCAGATAAAGTCAGTATTAATATTATTAATCTCTGGAATTATTGCTTTTGTAATATTATTAGCACTCATTTCAGGCTTTAAATCATATGTTGCAACTTTTGGTGATTGACATAAAATTCTTTTTTCATTTCTAAATTCTTCTTCAGACCCACCATTAAAAAAGAATGTAACATGTGGATATTTTTCAGTCTCAGCAATTCTTATTTGCTTTATATTATTACTTGCTAAAACTTCACCAAGTGTATCTCTTAAATTTTCATTTTCATAAATTGTTGAAATACCCTTATATTCATCACTATATTTTGTCATTGTTAGAAAATTTAAATTCATTTTTTTTAAATCTAAATCATCTAAATCATATTGAGTCAAAACTTCGGTTAGTTGTCTTCCCCTATCAGTTCTAAAATTAAAAAAGATAACAAGATCTCCATCTTTGATTTGAGCCATTGGTTTATCTCTATTCATCATCACTATTGGCTCTATAAATTCATCAGTAGTACCTTGATTGTAACTTTCTTGGATTGAATTTAGTGCCGATACTGAATTTTTACCAATACCATGAACCAAAAGATCGTAAGCCTTTTTTATACGATTCCATCTTTTATCTCTGTCCATTGAAAAGTATCTTCCACAAACTGATGCTAATTCAATATTTTTATCTTTTATAAAATTTAAAACTTCTTGGATATTTTTTATTCCTGATTTTGGATCAACATCTCTTCCATCTGTGAATGCATGGATGAAAGAATTTTTTGCATTTTTTTTCTCTAAAACATTGATGATCTCATATAGATGTGATATATGAGAGTGAACACCACCATCAGACGTTAATCCAATTAAGTGAATATTTTTATCATGTAAAATTGCGCGATCAATCTCTTCATTTAATTTTTGATTTTCTCTAAAAATCCCATTGTTTATATCATTATTAATTTTTGCTAACTCTTGAAAAACAACTCTTCCTGCCCCAATATTAATGTGGCCAACTTCACTATTCCCCATTTGGTTTTTAGGAAGGCCTACACTTTCTCCATGTGTTATTAATTTAGCATTAGGATAACTATCAATCAAGTGATCATAGTAAGGAGTGTTAGCATTAGCTATGGCAGATGTTTTTTTATCATCCGAAATACCCCAGCCATCTAGAATCAAGAGAATTAATTTCTTTTGCTTTTTCAAATTATCTTATATCTGCAAATTTAGTTATTAAATATTATTTCAAATCAGGATTAATTTGTAGAATATTGTTATTGAAATAATCTTCAATAAAATTTTTAGTAAATAAATCCTTACCCTCAATATCAATTTTTGATATGATTTCAATTATATCAATTTTTAAAAATTCATTAAGATATTTTTTTGAGGTTGGCAGATAAGTATAATGCCAAGGTTCATATTCAAAACCCCCTCTTTTTGGATTATTAGTGTAAACTAGGTAAAAACCAAATTTTTCTGAATTCTCGTCCATCCACTTTTTTAATTTTGAAAAAATTCCATCTTTTTCATATTTATATGACATCAATGGATTTTTTTCATTTTTATATTTTTCATCTATTACATCAATTTCAGTTCCCCAGTGGTGTCTTGAGGTACCTGGAATAGTTGAGAAACGAATAATTTCATTTATGGCATCAATCCCACTAAAGTTATTCTCTTTGGTAAATTTTAAAAATTTATTATTCCATATTTCTTTTTGTCTTTTAAAATCACGAAATCCTGAAACAACTTTTATTTTTATTCCATCATTTAAAGCTGCTTTTTTCATTTTTTCAAATGCAATGAATGTATTTTTCTCTAGTTGTAATGAATCACCTACTAAATTGGAATGCTCAATTCCTAACAATGTTTTATAATTAATATTTTGAGATTTCATTGTATTAAATCCAAAAGCTAAGAATATCAAACATACTAATTTATAATCTATCATAGTTTTTTATACATTAGAAAATGAAGACCAATTTGCCCAATAGAATACTTAATATTTGTGTTTGTATAATTTAAATTCAAATAAAATTGAATAGCAGATTCTCTTGCATTCATCCAAACATTATCAATTTTTAATTTTTTTAACTTTTCTTCAACTTTTTTAACTAGTTTTTTTCCAATTCCTCTGTTTTGAAATGAGTCATCAACACATAGTCCCCTCATTTGATAACAATTTTTAATTTCCATTTTTTCACATTTATTATTTATAAGAGTTACTCCACCAACAAGATTATTTAAATTAAAGGCTCCTAGGTGATAAGTATCAATAAAATCATCTCCCATAAATCTACATTTATTAGGATCTAGGTCATTTCTAAGAATTTTACTTCTTAAAAATAAAAGCTCATTTGATTTAATCAATTTTATAGTTAAATTCAATGATAGAAATTAATTTGTTAAAATAAATAAAATTTTTTTTGCGGGAGTAGCTCAGTTGGTAGAGCGTCAGCCTTCCAAGCTGAATGTCGCCGGTTCGATCCCGGTCTCCCGCTCATAAACTAATTATATAATGAAATACATTTATAAAGTAATAACTGTTTTAATTTTTTTTTCATCATTTGTATGGATTTTTTGGCCATCAAATAGTACTGAACCAAATGATGATTGGGAATACCTTTTTAATGGTAAAGACTTAGATGGTTGGACTGTTAAAATTAAAGGCTATCCATCTGGTGAAAATTTTGGGAATACATTTAAAGTTAAGGATGGAGAAATTCAAGTCTCATATGAAAACTACGAAAATTTTGATTTTAGATATGGACATTTATATTACACAAAGAAAAAATTTAAGAATTATCATTTAAAACTTGAGTACAAATTTTTTGATCAGCAAGCTAAAGGTGGAGAGGGCTGGGCAACTAAAAATAGCGGTGTTATGTTTCACAGTCAACATCCAGAAACCATGTTAATGGATCAACCATTTCCTGTTAGCATTGAAACGCAGTTTTTAGGTGGTCTTGGAACTGGAGAAAGACCTACTGGAAACCTTTGTACACCTGGAACCGATGTTGATATGAATTTTAAAAAAGTAAAAAAACATTGTACAAGTTCTAATTCTGATACTTATGACAATGACGATTGGGTAGAGGCAGAAATTATTGTTTACTCCGATTCAATAGCTCAACACCTTATAAACGGAAAAACTGTTTTAACTTACACTAATTTGAGATATGGTGATGATGGCAGGCTACCTGAAAATATGATCCATAAAAAGGATCAAAAGTTGAGTGAAGGATATATTTCTTTGCAATCTGAAAGTCACCCAATAAAATTTAAAAATATAAAGATTAAATCATTGGATTAATATGAGAATTTTCTTGATACTTTTTATTTTATTTTCATTTAATTTATCATTTTCACAAAATGATTACAGAACCTGGATAAGAGGAAAAGTTTTATATAAAAATGTTAATGTGACTTCTGCTAATGTTGTTAATAATACATCACAAATAGCCACAACAACGAATGATGAAGGCGAATTTGAAATTGAGGTTAAACTAAATGATAAGTTAATTTTTTCATCTGTTCAATATCAAATTAGGGAGCTAAGTATCACCAAAGAGATTCTGCAAAAAAATAGAATTGTAATTGACGTAAATGAAAAAGTTACGGAACTTGAACAAGTTGTTGTAACTCCAGAAAATCAAGAAAAATTTTTGGATCTTAAAGAAGAAGAATTCAAAAGATTTGATTACACATTCGATAAATCCACAAGAGTAACAAACGTAATTAATGAGCAAGGTAAACTTAAGGATGGTTTAAATTTTGTTAATTTATATAGACTTATTTCTAACTCTTTAAAAAATGATTCAAGTCAAAATGAGAAATCATTTAAATATAATCCAAGTGACCTATTAAGAGAACTCTATGATGATTTATTTTTTACTCAAAACTTAATGATTCCAAATGATAAAATAAATGAGTTTCTATTATACTGTGACGATAATTTTCCTGACAGAATTTTACTTCAAAAAGACAATGAGTTCGAATTGATTGATTTTCTTGTCAAACAAAGCAAAAAGTTTGTTAAGTCAATTGCAAAAAATTAGGTACATATTATTTTTTATAATTATTTCTAATTTTCTTTTTAGCCAAGAAAGAAATTTTAAGACAATAGTTGGTGAAGTTCTTAATGACACAATTAATGTTAGTGGCATACATGTGATTAATAGTTCTTCAGGCGGTAAAACAATTACTGATAATGAAGGTTTTTTTAAAGTTGGAGTCAGGGAAAATGATTCAATTTTTTTTACTTCTGTTCAAATTAAAACTCAAATGATCATTATCGAAAAAGCAGTTTATGATGCTGATTCAATTAGGGTTTATTTAGAACCGATAGTAAATGAGTTAGAAGGTGTGACTGTCTCTCCGTTTAATTTATCAGGTGACTTATTGGCTGACATGAAACAAGTTGAAGAGAAAGAAGTTTTTAATTTCGATGATGCAGGAGTACCTGGATTTAAAGGTCAACGTAAAGAAAAAATAGCTTACAAAAATTCAGCAAGTATTCTTGTAAATGTAATACTACTTCCTATTATGCCTCTCGATATTGACGGAATATACAAACAATTAAGTGGATATTATGATACTCTCAGAAAAGCCAGAGTTTTAGAATCAAGATCGGGTACAGTGGTTGATATAATCCAATTTTATGGTGTTGATTTTTTTATTAGTAATTATAATTTAGGAATTAATGATGTATACGAGTTTGTAATTGGGTCAATGGAAAATTATGATGTTGAGAGAGATTTTAGAAATTCAAATCATATTCTTGTATTAACAAATTTCCAAAAATTTCATGAATCAATTAATAATTAAATTAATTACAATATTAATATTTGTTTTTTCTCATAAGTACTATGTGAGCTCTACACTTATAGATTATAGTGACAAGTCAGGAACATATCAGGTTAGTTTGAAGATTTTCCATGATGATTTAGAAAAAGACTTAGGATTTGAGATGAATGAGCTAGATTATGATGACTATGAAAAAACAAATTCTTTTATAAAAGAATATTTATTCAATAATTTCAAAATTTACAGCAATGAATCTGAATTAAAAGTCGATTTTTTAGGATTTGAAAGAAAAAATGACTTGGTTATTTATTACATGGAAATATTCAACGCCGAAAATGTTAAAAGTTTAATTGTTGAAAATAAAATCTTATTTCAATCTTTTAGAAATCAAAAAAATATAATTCTTTATAGATTTAATAATTATAAAAAAAGCTTTATTCATACATCTCAGAATTTTCAAAGTTCCATCTCAGTACCTTAAGCATATATTTATTAAATTTACTACACAGTTTATTTATTATGAAAAAAATCTTCTTGACATTTTTAGTTATAAGTTTTGTTTATCCAATTAATATTTTTTCCCAAGACACTAAACAGCAAGGTCACACAAATACAAATAAATTCAGACAACTTTATGATGAGTTTGCAAGCCCAAACATGTTTAGGACAGCCTCAGGTGCTCCTGGACCAGCTTACTATCAACAAAGAGCTGATTACAAGATAAATGTTGAGTTAGATGATAAAAACAAAAAATTGTATGGGGATGAAACAATAACTTATACAAATAATTCACCCGAAACATTAAGTTACTTGTGGGTTCAGTTGGATCAAAATGTTAGAAAAAAAAATTCCCCAAGCTTGGATATTGACTCGGAAGGAGTTTCAGTTGCATATATCCCTGACTCCTTTGATAAAGAATTTCTCTCAGATCCATTTGATGGTGGTTTTAATATAGATTATGTAAAAGGTATCGACAATAAGCCTTTAAATTATATGGTCAATCAAACTATGATGAGGATTGATTTGCCTGATCCAATTTCAACTGGACAAAGTTTTGAGTTTAAAATTAAGTGGTGGTACAATATCAATGATCATGTTAAACAAGATGGAAGATCGGGTTATGAAACTTTTCCAAATGATGAAAATAGAGCATATATAATTGCTCAATTTTTTCCAAGAATGTGTGTCTATAATGAAGTAGAGGGTTGGCAAAATTATCAGTTTTGGGGAGATGGTGAGTTTGCTTTGCCATTTGGAGATTATCAGGTTAATATTACCGTGCCATCTGATCACATTCTCGAAGCAACTGGTGAATTAATCAATAGAAAAGATGTTTACAGTAAGGATATGATGAAACGATATAATCAAGCAAAAAAATCATATGATAAGCCAGTATTAATTGTTACACAAGATGAAGCAATTGAAGCCGAAAAAACTTTTTCCAATCAGAAAAAAACGTGGAAGTTTTCAGCTAAGAATGTTAGAGATTTTGGATTTGCAACATCTAGAAAATATATTCTTGATATGATGGCAGTAAAAATTGGAAATGAAGATGTAATGGCTGTTTCTATATATCCAAGGGAAGGTAATCCTCTTTGGGAGGAATATTCTACAATTACTGTTGTTGAGGCACTAAAATCCTTTTCAAAATATACATTTGATTATCCATATCACAAAGCTGTTTCTGTTCATGCACATAATATTGGAATGGAATATCCTATGATATGCTTTAATTTTGGTAGACCAAATATTGATGGCTCATATTCTGATGATGTTAAATTTGGAATGATTGGGGTTATTATCCATGAAATAGGCCATAACTTTTTCCCCATGATTGTAAATAGTGATGAAAGACAGTGGGCATGGATGGATGAAGGTTTGACTACTTTTGTTCAGTATTTAGCTGAACAAGAATTTGGCGAAAAATACCCTGATGCAATATATCCAAATAAGAACTTTCCCTCGGACAGAGGTCCAGCAAATATGATCACTGATTATATGAGTGTTGATCAAAGTTATTTAGCCCCCATTATGTCTAATCCTGAAAATGTTTATAGCTTAGGTCCAAATGCCTATGGAAAGCCAGCAACTGCTCTAAATATTTTGAGAGAAACAATAATGGGTAATGAGTTGTTTGATTATGCTTTCAAAACATATTCTAAAAGATGGATGTTTAAACATCCAACCCCCGAAGATTTCTTCAGAACGATGGAAGATGCTTCAGCTGTAGATTTAGATTGGTTTTGGAGAGGATGGTTTTATACTACAGATTTTGTAGATATTTCTATAAAAGAATTAAACCAATACTTTGTTTCTCCAAATCCTGGAGAAGAAATGAAAGAAATAATGAAAGAAAGAGGATTAGTAAGGAATAGACTTAGACCACTTGTTTTCTTTGAAAAATTTGAAAATGATTTGGAGAAAAATAGAGACAGAGATCCTTTAGAGAATTCTAAATTGTTGAGTAATTACTTGAACGAAAATTATTCAACAGAAGAAATTAACGATTTACAAATACCAAAATATTTTTATGAAATCGTATTTGAAAAACCTGGTGGATTAGTAATGCCAATAATTGTTGATATTAAGTTTGAGGATGGTGAAGTTGTCCGTAAAAAGTATCCTGCTCAAGTTTGGAGAAAGAATGATAAAGAGGTAAGAAAAGTAATAACATCTGATAAAAAAATATCAGAGATTATTTTAGATCCAGACAAAGAAACAGCAGATGTAGATACTAGAAATAATTCATGGCCTAAAAAAGAGGAAAACACAGATTTTGACAAATTTAAATCTAGAATTCAAGGATGACTTTATTATTTATTAGTGGACCAGAAATAGTATTTATTTTTTTTATCATTCTAATGATTTTTGGAGCTGATAAAATTCCAGACATTGCCAAAGGAATGGCTAAGGGTATTAAAAAAGTAAAGGATGCGACTCAGGAAATAAAAACTGAGATAAAGAAAAGCGCTGAAAAAAAGGGCATTGACACAGATTCTATATCAAAAGAAATCGATAAAGTAAAGGATGATATTGATGATTTAACAGGATCTATAAAGAGAGACCTTTAATTTTTTATAATAATATTTAATCCGTCTCTCAGTGGTAGTATAATATTTTCAACTCTATCATCATTTTTAACCATTTCATTAAAATCTATCAAATAATTGGTAAGTTCATCATCATATGCAGTTGGAGCTACAACTTTCCCAGTCCATAGAACGTTATCAGCAATTATAAGTCCACCGGACTTTAATTTATCAATACATAAATCATAATATTGTATATAGTTTTCTTTGTCAGCATCAATAAATATAATATCAAAAATTTCATCAATTTTTTTTATGACTTCTTTTGCATCACCAACGTGTTGAATTATTGAATTTGAATTATTAGTTTTTTTGAAATATTTATTTTGAATTGTACTAAGCTCCTCATTAATATCAATTGTATGAATAATGCCATTTTTGACGAGACCCTCTGAAAAACAAATAGCTGAGTATCCAGTGTAGGTGCCTATTTCAAGTATTTTTTTTGGCTTTATTAACCTGCTTATAATAGATAAAAATCTACCTTGCAGATGTCCGCTTAACATTCTTGGATTTAAAATTTTTAGATTTGTCTCTTTATTTAAATCCTTTAAAATTTCTGATTCTTTAGAGGAGTTTTCTTCAATATACTCTTCAATTTTATTGTTAACTATCTCACTCATTTTTTAGGTCGTGCATATTCAAATCTCTCAATTAATTTGGTTTCAGCATATCCATCTAAACCATTTATTGCAACAGTTTTCGCTTGATCAAGTCTCAACCAACCATCTTCCTGTAATATCTCTTTTTCAACATATAGACCTTCAATTGAGGCGACAACTAAAATTGTATCATTTTCTTTGATACTATATTCATTCAAGTATTTACAAGCAAGTTTAATTTTAGAGCTTTTTACAAAGGGAGCCACAAACCCGTCAAGAAATTCAGGTTCTAGTTTAGTTTTATCAAATTCTGAAATTTCCTTAGGATACTTGGCAGACGTGTGATGAGCATCATTGACATCATTAACATTTATGTGATTAACAGTAAAAAATTTTAACTTAAAAAGATTATTGTATGTATTTCTAGGGACGGTTCTTGGTCTAAGAACAAACCCAATCATAGCAGGATTACTGCCTAAATGGGTTATGGAACTAAAAACAGCAACGTTTGTATTACCATCAGAATCAATTGTTCCCAAAAGGTTCGCAGACTTGTATCCTGTGCAGCTGTTAATCAAATTCAACCTGTAAATTTTATCAAGATTATCGATTCTTTTTTTACTAAAATGTATCATTTTTTGTTACTTTTAAAATTATGAAATTTTACACCAGAACTCTAATATTTATTTCATTTATATTTTTATTTAATTCATGTTTTGAACCAAAAATAGATAAAGATAAACCAAATGTTATTCTAATTATGGCTGATGATCTTGGATATGAAGCTTTGGGAGTAAATGGTGCCGATGAAAATAAAACCCCTGTTCTTGACTCTCTAGCATTAAACGGAATCAATTTTAGTAATGCATATTCTCAACCACTTTGTACACCTAGCAGGGTTAAAATTATGACTGGAAAACCGAATTACCTAAACTATGAATATTTTACATATTTAAATCCAAACCAGAAGACTTTTGGAAATCTGTTTCAGCAAAATGGATACAAGACTGCTGTAGTGGGAAAATGGCAACTAAATGGTGTTCAGTATGACTTGGATAACAACCAAGATTTAAATAGGCCATATAAAAGTGGTTTTGATGAGTATTGTTTATGGTGGTTGACAGAACAAAATGAAAGATTTGCTAACCCTACAATCTATAAAAATGGAATAAAAATTAACACCAGTATTGACGATTATGGACCAAATATTTTTACTAATTATATTATTGATTTTATTGATGAAAATAAGGAATCTCCTTTTTTTATTTATTTTCCTATGGCATTAGTTCATGATCCATTTCGTCCAACCCCTGATTCAGAAGAATGGAGTAATAGAAAAAACAGAAATAAGGGTAATAATGAAATTTACTTTTCTGATATGTTAACATACATGGATAAAATCGTTGGAAGGATTTCAAATACTCTAAAAAAAAATAAATTAGATAATACAATTATAATTTTTATTGGAGATAATGGTACTGATACACAAGTAGTTACTTTAAATAATGGGCAAGCAATACGGGGAGCAAAAGGGTCAACAATTAAATATGCTTCAAATGTCCCAATGATTGTAAATTGGAAAAGTAAAATCAAAAATGGTTTTGAAAGCGATGTATTAATTGATTTTACAGATTTCTATGCCACATTTGAAGATATTCTATATTCTGATAATAAAGAATCATATGGTAGTAGTCTTTTACCTTTAATTAATAATGAACAATATAATGAAAGAGCAGCTTTAGTTACATACTACAACCCGATGTGGGGTAAAAATAACCCTGATATAATTAGTGGAATCTATTCACAGGACAAAAAATATAAACTTTACAAAAATGGTAATTTTTATAATTACTCAGTTGATGTCTATGAAAATCACCCATTAAATATTAAAACCTTATCAAAAACTGAAAATAAAGTTTATTTATTGCTTAAAAAATCTTTAGATACAATTCCAGATCTTCCCTCATTTAATCACAATAATTGGGTAGAGCGGGGTTTAAAAGTTAGACAAAGTGGAAAGTTTAGTAATACATGGAAGTTAAATATAAAATAGCGACTAGTCTGCTAATTGCCGGCATTATATGTTTTGTGTTGTTTTATCTTATTGGGGGAGAAGTTGATGAAAATGGTTATGTAAATGAACCATTCTATTTATTGCCAATAGGTTTTATAACTATTTGTCTTTCAATGGTTTTATATATAATTTTTGCCATTATGAAAAAAAAATAAGGTATCAAATTGATACCTTATTCACAATGTAGTTGCAGGCAATATCTAGTCTTTCTCTTCTTTATCCTTTGAACCTTTACACTTAGCAAAAAGTTCTTTCATTTCAATTTCACTTTCAACATCATATTTTGTTTTCTCTTTGTTTTCAACCCAATAGATTGAAACAGGGAATACAAGACCAGCTTTTGCTTTCACATCAGGGTTTTGGTTAAACCATTTTTTTAAGTGATTCTATAGCTTCTTTTTTATCATTAACTTCAACTGTTGAGCCATCAGGTAATTCCAACGAAACAGGATATTCTAGAAAAAAACAATTCTTTTTTCGATCTTTCTTGCCATCCTTTTTTCCATCTTTATCACTTTTGTCACTTTTATCATCTTTTCCATCATCATCTTTTTTAT
>CACLGQ010000008.1 GCA_902606555.1 uncultured Bacteroidota bacterium | reverse complement strand
TCTTCAGAATTGAAAACCTTATTTTTGTTTGAGGAGAAATAAGTCATATTGGCATATTTTTTGAAAATTTAAATTAAAATATAGTTTTAGTTAATGAAAAAGATTGTTGCATTTGGAGCTAGCTCCTCAAAAAAATCTATTAATAAGGAATTTGCATCTTATGCTGCTTCCATAATAAGTGATGCTGATTCTATTATTATTGATTTAAATGATTTTGAAATGCCTATCTATAGCATTGACTATGAAAATGATAAAGGAATCCCTGAAAAAGCCTTCAAGTTTAAAGAAATTATAAAAAGTGCAGATGGTATTATAATATCCTTTGCCGAGCACAATAGTGTTTACACAGCAGCTTTTAAAAATATTTTTGATTGGATTTCAAGAATAGAAAAAATAGTTTGGTATAATAAACCGATGCTATTGCTTTCAACATCTGATGGTAGTAGAGGAGCTAAAACAGTGCTTGAAATTGCATATAAAAGAATTTCAAGAGGAAACCCACATAGTATTCCTACATTTTCATTACCAAACTTTGATGATAATTTTGAAATTAACAAAGGGATAATAAATTCAAAACTAAATAAGGAGTTTAAAAAATCTCTAGAATTATTCACTTTAAATTTAAGCTAATGCCAGTAGAAATTTTTAATAAAAATCAACAAGCAAGTGGAAATTTTAATAATGGTGAAATTTTAGAAAATAAACCTATTGGTTTTCCACAAGATGGAGGACAGTTAAAGCCTTATTCAAATCTTTTTTACTGGGCACATGCTTGGACTCCAAATAAAAAAAGCACAATTGGACTACATCCCCATCAAGGATTTGAAATTTGCAGCTTTGTTTTAAAAGGGAATATCAACCATTTTGATACAAAACAAAATAAATGGATTCCTCTAAAAGAGGGAGATGTTCAAATAATTAGAGCTGGGAATGGGATTTCACATGCAGAGGAGATTGATGATAATTCTGAAATTTTCCAAATTTGGTTTGATCCTAATTTATCTAAATCTCTTAAAATTAGTGCCTCATATGATGATTACAAGTCAAATAAATTTGAAACCTCTGTTTCAGAAAAAAAAATAAAAAAGATAATTAAAGGTTCAAGCTCTCCAATGAAAATGGATTCAGAGAATATTTTAATCAATGAATATAAATTTGATAATGGACTTCACGAAATTAAAATAAACCCTGATTCAATTCATTCATTATTTATTATTTCAGGAAGCTTAATTTATAATAAATCATCAATTGAAAAAGGAACATTTATCAAAGTAGATGGTATTTCTGAAATTAATTTTGAAGTTACTAAATCAGCAAAGGTTTTTGAAATTATATCACCAACAAAGCCCTCTTACCAAACATATTCTAGCATGAGATAATAAACTAATACATAATTTAAATGATAATGAAAATAAAATTTTTAGTAATGTTTTTAATTTTTTCCTGTAGTGTAAATACAGAGATGGGTAGTAATAATGTTGACATTGAGCTCCCTGCTTTGAGAACCAATCAATCCTTTTCTAAAGGATACAGGGTTTTAAAAACCACTATTTCAGATCCGTTTATTTTTGATGCTAAATTTCCTGCAACAGATTTAAGCATTGGATATGTCTTAAGATATTATTTTTACACAGCTATTGACCTTTCATCTACAAATAATATTTTGTTAAGTATGAATAACAATTCCTTTTCAATGCCTGACACAAGTGATCCAATTGAATTAGTTAGGGCTGTCATTTATGAAATAAGAGATATGGCCTATGGATCAAAAGAATATGAAGATTTTGTAGAAAAATATTTTTCTGGCTGTATTGACATTTCAAAAATTTCGACAAATTGTGTTATACCAACCATATATGAGCCTGTTTGTGGTTGTGATGGATTTAACTACTCCAATAGTTCAGCTGCAGAGTGTAACGGTATACTTAATTATCATGAAGGCCCTTGTAAATAAGTTTATTTTTGCACTTTTTCCCAATTATTGTAAATAAGGAGAATAATAAGACCGAAAACGATTCCTGATACAAGTAGTAATAAGCTAGTTAAACCTACTGCGCTAAATGATAACCTTAATAATATCGTTGAAATGATAAATCCTGTGTTTCTAATCAGTTGAGAGTATCTTTCAGTGTATTGGAATGAAATTAAAAGAATAAATACGTCTACAAGTATTAATATTGTAAAAAAGTCAACAAAAAATAGAAAATCAATGTTAGAGCTTTCTCCAATTCCTAAAAATGTATAATCATACCAGTCTACGAAACTATAAATACAGAGTAATGTTAATGTTGGAAGTAACAACAAACTTATAATCTTTTTGTAGCTAATGAATCTTTCAAGATTTTGATGGACAGGTAATTTAGGTAATTCATCTTTGAGTTTTTTAAATAAATATATTAGGAAAAAGACAATCAGCACTCCAAATAAATCATACATTAACTGTAAATTATTTTCGTTTTTTATCCAATTATCATCAAGATTTACATTTGGAATGTCTTTAAAAATCTTTCTAATTAATATCAATGACATTATCTCAAATTGTTTTGCAATAGATGTAGTAAATGATCTCGGAAGAAAATAAATCAATAAGTAAGCTTCATAAATAAGTATAAATGAGAAAGGAGTGTAAATTGCAGATATTGGGTTTACAAATAATCTATCTTGAAAAAAAGAGAGATCAATATATCCGTTATTATTCAATAGAATTAAAATCAAGTGAATTATAAACCCAAACGTTGCAGATATAAGAATTATTTTTTCAAAATTTTTAAGATTTTTTTCCGAAAAAACTTTACTAAATATGTTTCCAATAACTCCTGTCATAGTTTAAAAAATATTTATTTTTATAGCAAATATATAAGTTAATTATATTATCAATACTTTTGATTAATGTTTAGTAAGTACAAAAAATCTGATTATCTATTATTATTGGCTGTTTTTATCTCATTTACCATCTCTGTTGGCCTATGGTTTTCGGGATTTAAAGATGAAGGTTTATATGTAGGGATATGGGTGCCATCAATTTTAGCACTAGGTACATACTTAAAACAAATAAAATAGAGATGGAAATATATTTATTTACATTAGGGTTTATAGTAATTGCACTGGTTATTGCTAGCGTTCTATTTGTGAATAATGAGGAGAAGAAAAAGTATAACGATCTCTAAAATGGAAATATATATTTTTGGATTAGGAGTTTTTGTTGTTGGATTGGTTGTAGCAAGTGTTTTTTTCGTTAATGATGAAGAAACAAAAAAATACAATGACATAGATCAAGCAAATGAAGCTGACTATGATGGGATGGGAAACTATGGAAGATTTCCTGAAAAAAAATAAATTACTTTCTTCTAGCTTCAATAAAGCTTTTTACAAAATATACCATGGCAACTACTGATGTTGCGCACATTGCTAAAACTCGGTATAATCCAGCTCCACCAGTTTCTATTGATTTTGGAAGCCTCATTCCAACCAAAGCTAAAAGTATTACAAGAGTTAATAACACCGCAACATGAGCGATAATTTTATTTTGATTTTTAACTCCATTATAGCATAACAATAATACTAATCCAAATCCAACTGGGATAAGAGCTGTGGGAGAGGTTACCTCGAAATAACCCCATAATCCAAAGCCTATTAATGAAACAGAATTAATTAAGTTTGCTTTTGATGCATTCATAGTTTAAGTTTTTTCCAAATTTAGTGTATTATATGATAAATGGGATGACTGCTTTTCTATTTTTTGGATAATTTTTAAAATTTTCTTTATACCAATCGTGATGATTCAATGCCCTTGGTATCAAATTAAAACCTGTCCATAATACAAAGCTTAGTGCTGGTAAGTTGAAAGCAATAATTAAATATCCAAACCATTCTATAATTTCACCAAAATAATTTGGACATGTAACGTATTTAAAAAAACCACCGTGAGGAATTCTATAACCAGCGCTATCTTTTCTAAGGGATATTAATTTATTGTCCGAACTAACATTAATAAACATACCAAGTAAAAATATAATTATACCAACAATCACATTAGGCTCTAAAGCTGATTGTCCATCCATAATATAACCAACATAGTATCCGTTAAAAAGGCCATTGAAAATATTAAAGAAAAATGCACTAATAGCAATTGAAATTGGCATTTTTTTATTCTTTGTTTTTATTCTGAGTGGGAAAATAATTACCCTATTAAAGTAATGAGCAAACCACATAAAAATTAAAATCAACGAGTAAGAATTAATCTCATTTGGACCCATTAAACCAATAAAAGGCATAACTACTAAGGCAGGGGATTCCATCCAAAACCAAGCCCATGAATTATTAACCATCAAGCCCCAGCCACTTTTACTATGTCTGCCATAGGGTGTTCTTGTCTTTGAAAACACTAAGAATAAAAAAGTAAAAAGCCCTATAATTATCCAGCTAAAGACAAGTATGTCAAAATTATTTAAAAAAAAATGACTCATAAATGAGCCATTAATTTATAAAAAAACTAATTCAAGATGTAATTTATCTATCATAAACAACCAATGCTTTAACAATTTCTATTACAACAGAAATTGTTTCATCTGATAAACCTGCATCAGTTAGGATATTTAATTTTTCTTCTGACGGTTGGTATCCTGATTTATCGTCAAGAGACCTATATTCTTGGCCAATTTCTCTAACAGCAGTCATTACATTTCTGATTTTATCTCTACTTACACCTTGTTCACGAATGTATTGTATTAATTTTTCAAAAATTGGACTTACACCTTCTGGTCTTGGCGGACCTTGTCTATTGTTTGAACCATTCCTTTGACCGCCTTGCACTCTTGAATTTGCACCTGTCCCTCTTCGATCAGAATTAAAATCTCCTCTGGCTCTATTCATTCTTTGTTGATTTCCACTTCCAAAATCGGTTACTCCTTTTTTTAATTCTTTCCCTTTTTCAACATCCTTCTTGACCATTTTAGACATTTTCTGAGATAATGATTTAAGTATATCAACTTCTTTTTCTGAAAATGATAGTTTATTTAATTTTTTTTCTGTTTTTTTTGAAATCTTTTCATTTTCAGAAATTTCTGCAGACATCACTCTAACCAGATCAATCGTATTCCTTAAGTTATTTCTGTCAAAACCATTGTCATATAAGTACTTAGCAGCTTCTCTCCATAAATTCCCCTCTTTATTTTGTGAGTAGGTTTGAAAACTCAACAATAATATACCTGCATAAAGAAGAATTTTTTTCATAATTTTTTATTTTTCATGTGTCAATTTATGATTATTTTAATTTAAATTCAATTTTTATGTCAAACTCCATAATTAAATTATTTCAAATAGATGCCTTTACATCAGAATTATTTAAGGGGAACCCAGCATGTGTAATGCCCTTAGATGACTGGCTTCATGATGACCTATTACTAAAAATTGCAAAAGAAAATAATGTTTCTGAAACAGCTTTTTTTATAAAAAAACATGATCATTTTTATTTAAGATGGTTTACACCTGAAATTGAAATGGATTTATGCGGTCATGCTACTTTAGCAACAGCTTATTGTCTGAAAAAACATTTAAATTACAATGGTGATTTAGTAAAGTTTGATTCAATAAGTGGGGAGTTAATTGTAAAGTATGATAAAGATTATTTACAAATGGACTTTCCTCACAGAAACCCTGTTCGTTCGGAATTACCAAATAATATTTATGATTCTTTAAGTATAAAACCAGTTGAGATTTTAAAATCCAGAGATTATGTTTTGGTGTATGAACATGAGGATCAAATCAAAAATATTAAAATTGATAAAGAATTATTTGATAAAAAAAACATTGACCCGGGTGGAGTTGTGATTACAGCAAAAGGGAATAATTCAGATTTCGTTTCTAGGTATTTTGTACCACAATGTTCTTTTTTTGAGGATCCTGTTACTGGCTCTACCCATTGTTCACTTGTTCCATATTGGAGTAAAAAACTAGGAAAACAAAAATTAAAAAGTATACAACTTTCCGACAGAGGAGGGGAAATGTTTTGTATTGATAAAGGGAATAGGGTGCTAATTAATGGAAAAGCGAAAACCTACTCAGCTGGAGAGGTTTTTTTATACTATTAAGCTCTTGTTTTTAAAACAGTTGTTAAATAAACACCCGAAAAAATTAACATTGAGGCAATTATTACTGTAATTGTAATAGTATCAACTTTTGTAAATATTGCAAATAAAACGCCTATTATTGGTTGCAGATACATGAAAACAGCGACTTCTGTTGATGTTAATTTACTTAAAGCATATCCATTTAAAAAGTAAGTCATTACAGTGGTACACAAGACAACAAAAATCATTGGAAGTACTGCTTCTTTTAATGGCAGTGTATGCCAATCAACATCCAAAAATTGGTTAATTCCGATTGGGAAATTAAAAACAAGCCCTATAAGAAATAGCCACTTAAACAGTGTTATCAAGTCATATTTTTCTGCCATAGGTTTTACAATAATTAAATAATAAGCATACGAAATACTATTAACTATAAATAAAAAGTTACCAAGTGGAATATTTCTACCCACAGAACTATTCGAATCTGCACTAAGAATTAATATTAATGCACCTGTAAACCCTAAAAAAATTCCAATGATTTTGATAAAATTAACTTTATTTTTGAAAATGAAGAATGATAAAATAACAACAAAAATTGGGGAAATTATAATCAATATTGAACTGTTAACAGGTGTTGAATAGTCCAGCCCGGCAATAAAAGCTGCTACGTTAATGCTCATGCCAAAAAGTCCACATTTAATTATTGTATATCTGTCTTTTTTTTCAATTGGTTTATTTTTGAAAAAAAGGCTTATGGCCCAAAAAATAATTGTCGCGCCCAAAACTCTGAGAAGAACTAAGCCTAAAGATCCAATATAATTTGGCATTATCATTTTAGCTATTGTATGATTTAGGCCATAAATAGTGGTTGCAATAGTTGCTGCAAAAAGTGGAAGAATCTTTCTTGGCATTATTGGTCTGATTGGGCTTTGATAATCTTATGTATGTATTTGCCAATCATATCAAATTCAATATTTACAAGGTCTCCAATTTTAATATTTTTAAAATTTGTATTTTCATAAGTATATGGGATTATTGCAACTGAAAATCCATTATTCATAGATTCAACTATTGTTAAACTAACTCCATTAATTGAGATTGATCCTTTTTCAATGGTCAGATTATTAGATTTCTGATATTCAAAATAAAAATACCAACTGCCATTTTCCTCAGATATTTTTGTGCATTTTGCTGTCTGGTCAACATGTCCTTGAACCATGTGTCCGTCGAGCCGATCACCTAATTTCATAGCTCTTTCAATATTTATTACGTCACCAATTCTCCAATCCTTAATTGAGCTCTTCAATATAGTTTCTTTAATTGCAGTTACGGTGTATATATTATCAACTATATCAACCACTGTTAAACAAACTCCGTTATGTGATAAACTTTGATCAATTTTTAATTCGTTTGTTATTTTACTGAACAATGAAATTGAAAGATTATCACCCTCTTTTTTAATTTGTTTAATTTCTGAGAGGTTTTCAATAATACCTGTGAACATATAGTCGTATATTTATTTGCTCAAAAATACACATTATATATAAAGAGATGTCAAATTTTTTTAGTCCAATTTTAGGTATATCAACCGGAGACCCTAACGGAATTGGAATAGAAGTAATTTTAAAATCTTTAGAAAAAATAAACTTCACTGATAAATTTACACCTGTAATTTTTTCTAACTATAATTTAATTGAAGAACAAAAAACCATTTTTAATATAAACTGTAAAATTGTATCTATTAATGATATTAAAAATCTTAAAAGAAATTCAGTAAATGTTCTCAATTTAAGTAATGAAGAATTTAAAATTCAATTTGGGAAATCCAACACTAGTGGAGGTAATTTCTCAAGGTTATCTTTAGAGCGAGCGGTTGATTTTTTAAAAAACTCAATGATTGATGGACTTGTTACGGGGCCAATTAATAAAAATAACATTCAAAATAGTGACTTTAATTATAAGGGTCATACAGATTTTTTGGATACTTGTTTCAATGGAGAAGCGTTAATGTTTATGATTTCCAGTAAAATTAAAATAGCATTATTAACGGAGCATATTCCTATTAATGAGGTTGTGGACGAAATAACAGCGGACTTAATAAAAAATAGAATTAAAATTGTTGAAAATTCATTAAAGCATGACTTTCAAATTAATAAACCTAAAATAGCTCTGTTATCTATTAATCCTCACGTCGGAGACGGTGGTGTTATAGGAAAACATGATGATATAGTACTGGGTCCAACAATTCAACAGGTTTTAAAATCTGGTCTTAATATCTCTGGACCTTTTGCTAGTGATAGTTTTTTTGGAACTGGAATGTATAAATATTATGATGCTATTATTGCTGCATATCATGATCAAGGTCTGATCCCCTTTAAAACATTAACTTTTGGGAATGGAGTAAACTTCACTGCAGGGCTTAATATAGTTAGGACCTCACCTGATCACGGAACTGCATACGATATTGCAGGAAAAAATATTGCTAATCCAAGTTCTTTCAGTTCAGCAATTTTAGAAGCATTAAATATTATTAAAAACAGAAAGAAAAATTAGTATATTCGCAAGCCATATCTAAAAAAAATGAGTATCTCAAATAAGTTTGTTTTAAAATTTGCTGGGCTTAAAGATGGTAAGCACAAATTTGAGTATGAAGCTGATAATAGCTTTTTCAAAAAATATAATTACCGTGAATTTAATGATGCTAATATCAATTTTAATGTAGATTTTATAAAAAAATCCACTGTTTTAGAATTGCAAATTATTGGGGATGGAATTGTAAATATTAATTGCACATTATCTAATGAACCATTCGATTATAATTTAAAAACACGATTTAAACTTATTGTAAAGTTTGGTGAATATCATGACGACTCAAATGATGAGCTTTTAATTTTACCCCAAGGGTCGCATTCCATTAATTTAGATCAATTTTTATATGAAATGGTGGTACTTTCAATGCCAATTAGAAACGTTCATCCTGGAGTTGAAGATGGTTCGATTAAATCAGATGTTATAAATAGATTAAAAGATTTTGACATAAATAACGAAAAAAGTAGTAATTTCGACCCTCGTTGGGATAAATTGAAAAAATTAAAAAAGTAAAATGGCACATCCTAAAAGGAAAATATCTAAAACAAGAAGAGACAAAAGACGTACTCATTACAAGGCCTCTCCTTCTCAGATAGCTATTGACAAAACCACTGGACAAGATCATTTGTACCATAGGGCTCATTGGCATGAAGGAAAATTATACTACAGAGGTAAAGTTTTAGCCGACACTTCAGAAGAAACCGAATAGTTATTACTGTAATTTTTTTATAAATCATTCATTATAATTAAGTAAGGATGATATGCTTATTGTTTGAATAATAGGACTTGTTTCCAATAATACCAGCTTATTTTTAGGTCTATTTTTAAAAAAAATTCGAACATATAATCTCAAACTTCAAAAACTCTTCACAGCTGTAATTTTTTATTGGAAAATTAAACATCATTCTACACTATTATCATGTCTAAAATTAAAAACATAATGTTTTAAAAAATATAAAAATGATTTATAATATGAATTCTAAGATTTTGTTGATTATTTTTTTGCTTGAAATCAGTTAAAATTTAGATGTTTTGGGCCATATTTTCATAAAACTATCTTAAAAAACTATTAATATCAGAAAATTATATAAAATCATTAATATTTATTGTTTTTAAATCCACTTATACATAAATAATAATTAAAAATCGTTAATATTTTACTTTTTTTACTGTTTTTAATTATAAAAAAATCAAATTAAGGTCAAAAAATTGCATAAAAACCTAAAAAAAGGGTAAAAAATTAGAAAAAAGTGTCAAAATATTGATAAAATCAGTTTTATTATCTACTTATCATATAAAAAGTATATAATATGTCTTATTATTTATAATTTCTATATTGTTTTATGATATTTTTTATCTATTTAGTAGAGAAAATATATTATTTTATCAGATTTTTCGTTGTTTTTCTCATTTTTTTTTCGATTTTTACTTCACAAATAAATTAATTATGAATTTTAAACAAATTCAACAACTTATTAAGTTTGTCTCAAAGACAGATGTTGCTGAGGTTAATATTGAGAATAATAATTTCAAGATCAATATTAAAGGCTCTAAATCATCCATTAAAGAATCATCAACACCATTAAATCAACAACCGTTACCTCCCCAAATTCAAACTGTACCCCAGGTTGAAGTCAGATCAACTGAAACTCCTATACCTAAATTAGATGAAAATTTATCATCAGATGACTCATATAAAATTATTAAATCACCTATTATCGGAACCTTCTACAGAAAACCTTCACCAGATAAAGATGTTTTCGTTAATGTAGGTGATACAGTTGGAGAAGGTGATGTTTTGTGTGTTATTGAAGCTATGAAATTATTTAATGAGATTGAATCAGATATCTCAGGAAAAATTGTTAAAATTCTTGTTGAAGATTCTTCGCCAGTAGAGTTTGATCAACCCTTATTTTTAATCGAACCATAATCATTATATGTTCAAAAAGATTCTAATTGCTAACAGAGGAGAGATATCTCTACGCGTAATTCGTACTTGCAAAGAAATGGGCATTAAAACAGTCGCTGTATATTCTAAAGCTGATGAAGAAAGTTTACACGTACGTTTTGCAGATGAAGCTGTTTGTATTGGACCAGCACCTAGCAATGAATCATACCTAAAGATATCTAATATCATTGCTGCAGCAGAAATTACAAATGCCGACGCAATTCACCCTGGCTATGGATTTTTATCTGAGAATGCGAAGTTTTCTAAGATATGTGCTGAACATAAGATCAAGTTTATTGGTCCATCACCAGAAATGATTAAAAAAATGGGGGATAAAGCAACAGCAGTTTCAACAATGAACTTAGCCAAAGTGCCAACAATACCTGGATCTGGAGGTGCAATCGAAAATGAAGAAGAAGCTATAACTATAGCATCAAAAATTGGTTTTCCAGTAATGGTAAAAGCCTCAGCAGGTGGAGGTGGAAAAGGGATGAGAGCTGTATGGAATAAAAAAGATTTTAAAAAGAGTTGGTCATCAGCTAAACAAGAAGCATCTGCTGCGTTTGGTAATGATGATATGTACATTGAAAAGCTTATTCAAGAACCAAGACATATCGAAATACAAATTATAGCTGATCAGTTTGGAAATGTATGTCATCTTTCTGAAAGAGATTGCTCAATTCAACGACGACATCAAAAGTTAACTGAGGAAACACCTTCACCATTCATGACTTCAAGATTAAGGCAGAAAATGGGTAAAGCTGCCATCAAGGCTGCTAAGTTTATTAATTATGAAGGTGTTGGAACTGTTGAATTTTTAGTTGATAATGATAGGAATTTTTATTTCATGGAGATGAATACAAGAATACAGGTTGAACATCCAATTACTGAACAAGTTATTGATTATGATTTAATTAAAGAACAAATAAAAGTAGCAGCTGGGGTTAAGGTTTCAGGAAATGATTACTATCCTAAATTGCACTCCATTGAATGCAGAATTAATGCTGAGGATCCAGAGAATGATTTTAGACCATCGCCAGGCCTAATTACTAATTTACATTTACCTGGGGGACATGGCATAAGGGTTGATACCCACGTCTACAGCGGATATACCATTTCACCAAACTATGATTCTATGATTGCTAAAATTATTACTACTGATCAAAAACGTGATGAAGCTATAAATAAGATGAGAAGAGCTCTAGATGAATTTATAATTGAGGGAATAAAAACAACAATTCCATTTCATAGAAAATTGATGGACAATCCAAATTATATCAAAGGAGTTTATACTACTAAGTTTATGGAGGATTTTGATTATTAACTAATAAATCCTTTTGAGTTTATCAATTGTAAAATCTGTATTGCATTCGTTGCAGCACCTTTTCTCAAATTGTCACTTACAACCCAAAGGTTTAAACTATTTTCACATGAAAAATCTTCTCTTACTCTACCTACAAAAACATCATCCTTGCCTTTTGCATATACTGGCATTGGATACTCAAAGTTTTTGGGATCATCTTGTAATTTAACTCCAGTGCTTTCTGACAATAATTTTTTAATGTCATCAATTTGAAATGATTTATCTAATGTTAAATTTATTGACTCACTATGACCTCCAATAATTGGAACTCTAACAGCTGTGGCTGTAACAGAGATATTTGAATCTAAAATCTTATGTGTTTCATTTATCAGCTTTAACTCCTCTTTGGTATAACCATTTTCTTCAAAATCATCACAATGAGGTATTGCATTTTGGTGAATTTGATATTTATAAGCCATTTCGCCCTCAATTTCATTGTATTCATTATTTAATTGGTTGACAGCAACCCTACCTGTTCCTGTTATCGATTGGTAGGTTGATACAATAATTCTGGTAATTCCATATTTAAAATGAATTGGAGCCAGAGCAATTAGCATTTGAATAGTTGAACAATTTGGGTTTGCTATAATTTTATCTTCATAATTTAATTCTTCACCATTTATCTCTGGAACAATTAACTTTTTGGTTTTGTCCATTCTCCAAGCTGATGAATTATCAATTACAGTAACTCCATAATTAGCAAACTTTGTTGCCCATTTTAATGATAATTCTTTTCCGGCTGAAAAAATAGCTGCATCGAGTTTTTTTTCTAGAGCCTCCTCTATAGAAATAATTTTATAATTATTGTTATTAAAGTTAATTGTTTTTCCTATAGACTTATTTGACGCAACAAGCGTAAGTTCATTAATTTTAATTTTTTTTTCTTGAAGAACTTTTAAGATTTCCTCGCCAACAAGACCAGTTGCACCAATTACAGCTAAATTCATTTTAAAATAATAAGCAAATTTAAATAAATATGAATCTCACACAATTTTAAATACCACTAAATATTTACGATTGTCCTTTTTATTCTGGAGGAAAGAGATGTTAATATTTCATATGAAATGGTGTTGATTTTTTCCCCAAGATCTTCTGCTGTTTGAACTTTATCATCAATTATTGTGACTTCATCTCCCTCTTTGCAACTAATATTAGTTACATCTAACATGAGCATATCCATACATATATTACCAACAGTTTTGGCAATTTTATTCTTAATTAGAAAACCTACTTTACCATTTCCCAGACGTCTGCTAATTCCATCTGCATGACCAATAGGTATTATTGCAACATTGCAGTTCGTCTTTGCAACAAAACCTCTGTTATATCCAACTGATTCCCCCTTTTTTATACTATGGATCTGAGAAATAATCGATTTTAGTGATAAAACGGGTTTTAAATGTTTGCTAAACTTTTTGTCATTTCCATATCCATAAAGGCCAATTCCTGTACGTACCATGTCATACTTAAATTTGGAATAATTTAAAATTCCAGATGTATTTAATAGATGTTTTTTAAAACTTATCCCAAATTTATTTTCCATCTCAGCAGATATTTTCTCGAACAAACTGATTTGGTTTTCAGTATAATTTTTTTCTTTTTTGTCCTCAGATGCTCCTAAGTGAGAAAGCAGAAATTTTATGTTTCCTTGTCCATTTAAAATATCATACAATTTATCAATATCATCTATACTAAACCCTAATCTATTTAAACCTGTATTAAATTTTAAATGGAATGGATGTGATTTAGATTTTTTAATAAAAGCATTTAGTATTCTAAATGAATAAATATTTGGCTCTAAATTGTATTTAATAATTTCATCAAAATCATCAATCTGAGGGTGGAGAACTAATATTGGTAATTTGATTCCTGAGTTTCTTAAGACTATACCTTCATTTACATATGCTACAGCGAAATAATCAATACCATTTTTTTCTAAAAACTTACTAATTTTTATGGGCTCTGACCCATATCCAAAAGCTTTTACAACACACATAATTTTCGTAGTATTATCAACTTTACTTTTGATATAATATAAATTAGCTTTTAAATTTTTGAGGCTTATTGTGATCTGTGTTCCTTGGTAACTCAATGAATTATTTTTTAGTAAGTTTTGAAATATAAGCTTTTCTTGAAAGGGGATTATATTCTTTCTTTTCTCCAATCATTATGGTTTCATTATTTTTAACCCTTCTGTAACTGTAAAGGGCAGGATCTCCAGTTTCACTACAAACAGCGTGAACTTTTATTACATCTTCTGCAATAGCCATTAAAAAAGGCATTGGACCAAACGGTTTACCCATATAATCCATATCTAATCCAGCAACAATAACCCTAACACCAGAATTGGCTAAAATGTTACAAACATCAACAATATCATGTGAAAAAAACTGAGCCTCATCAACACCAATAATATGAAATTTATTTTTATACTTTAATATTTCATTAGGATTTGATATTGTAGTAGCTTCAATTTTAAGTTTACTGTGAGACTCAATTATATTTTTTTTATTTCTAGTGTCAACATCAGGTTTAAAAACTTTAAAGCTTTTGTTTGAACTTTTAATTCTGTTAATCAACTCTTCAGTTTTTCCAGAAAACATTGACCCACATATGACTTCAATTCTTCCCAATAATTTTTATTTAAGTTAATTTTCTCAGATAAGTTATTAATTTAGACAAATATAAATTTTAAATGTCAAAACTTATTTTAATACCCACTCCAATAGGTAATCTTGATGATTTAACATTAAGAGCTATAGAGTGTATTAAAGATGTAGATCTCATTTTGTGTGAGGATACTAGAAGAAGTTTAAAACTTTTGAATCATTTACAAATTAAAAAACCTCTTAAATCATTTCATAAGTTTAATGAGCATTCAAAAGTTGAAAAAGTAATTATTGAAATTCAGTCAGGGATTAGGGTTGGGTTAATTTCAGATGCAGGCACACCTAGTATTTCTGATCCTGGTTATTTGATTGTTAAAATGTGTATTGATAATAATATTGATGTTGAATGTTTGCCTGGTCCAACTGCTTTAATACCAGCATTAGTAATTAGTGGTCTACCATCTGAGAGATTTACTTTTGAAGGATTTCTACCTGTAAAAAAAGGTAGAAAGACTAGATTACAAGAATTATCATCAGAGAAAAGAACTATGATTTTTTACGAATCTCCTTACAAATTATATAAAACACTCGAAGATTTTTACGAATATTTTGGCCCAGAAAGGGAGATTTCTATTTCAAAAGAATTAACCAAAATTTTTGAAAATACTCAAAGAGGAAAAATAAAGGATATTATTGATAATTATAACAATAAAAAATTGAAAGGCGAGTTTGTTATGGTTGTAAAAGGTTTAAAATAAAAAACCCTTCTTAATTGAAGGGTTTTTTATTTATACCAGTGTAGATTTTAGAACCTATAAGTAACTCCAAAATTCCAAGTTCTCCCCCACCCAGGAACAACCCTATTTTCAACATTAATTCCTTTGTACATAATTCCATCTCTGTAATCTGCCCCATAATTATTACCAGATTCCTGATAATATTCTTCATCAAATAGGTTATTTATATTTAGTCTCATATAAATGTAGTCTGAACCAATTGGGAATCTGTAGGAAGCTCCAGCTCCAAATATTTCGTATGATGGCATACGCATATTTGTAACTCCAGGCTCATCAAAATCTTCTGCATTTACAGATCCATACAATTTGTCTGCATGAAAAAGATCTAAATTAAATTTGAAATTGTCAGTTGGATTTACCGTTAAATCCAAATAAGCAGTTGTATGTGCAGTATCACCAACTTTAGCATCATCAAGGTAAAGAGTGGCAGAACCAATGCTAACATTAGAGTTATTTGATGTAACTGCATCATCAGTTACATTCCCAGAATAAGCGTAGTCTCCTATTGTAAACATTCCAGAAAGTTCAACAAAAGGACTTAATTGCCATACTCCATCAAACTCAATCCCTGTATGCACTTGTTTTACTCCAGTAAAATTAGCTTCACCTCTTTCCCCATTAATTGTTACATTTTCAAACAAAAATCTATCTGTCCATGTTGTATTGTATAAATTCAAATTAAAATCAAACGTTTTGGATCTATATCCATATCCAAGTTCAAGTCCAACAATTTTTTCATTAAGTAATTTATCCTTAGGTGTAGCTATTTGATCATAATTTTGGAAAACTGAGTGGATAATTGGTTGAGTTGAGAAAATCCCAACATTACCAAATATGTTATTTTGAGCATCAATATTCCAATTTGCACCTCCTTTTATTGACCCACCTTCAAGATTTACTTTTTCTGAATATTGCAATGGATCACCTGGACCGTAAAGATAAAATTCTTCACGACTGTATCCTTTACTAGAGCCGGAACCCTGTACAAAAATTGATACATCATCCATTAAATATTCAAGCTGAAAATACAATCCAAAATAATCTACAACACCTACATTATTTCTATCAATTTTTTCTTCATCGTCAAGATTACCAAATACATTCCAAACTTCTGAGATTGGCCATCTATATTCTTTAGTTCCAGCCACAACTCCAGATGTGTTAGGAACACCATTATACCTTGAATCTCTATATCCGTCAGAACCAAGGAGATCTCTTAAATTTCTGTAATGAAATCCTCTGTAGAATCTTGAATCAAACCCTAAATCTAATGTAAGATTATCAGCAAGCTCTGTTTTAAGATTCCCAATTGCACCAAACCAGTTATGTGAATTAATAGAGTTTCTTTGAATCCATCCATTTCTTCTTGGGAATGGAGATCTAGATGAGAAGCTTTCGTCATTTACAATATATTGACCAGTTGTTGCATCAACATTCATTGCTGTTGATCCATATCTCCAATTAGCGGTCTGTCCACTATTGTGTTTTATTACTTCATCCCATAAAACATAGCCATTATCAGGATTTCTCCATCTACTGGAGCTGAAATATCCATAGCTTCCATTCCTACCAAGATCACCTCCACCACCACCTCGACCCAGAGATCCGTATGCAGTAGCTGAAATACTTGTCTTGTTATTTATATTAAATTCCCAGTTTAAAGAAGCAATAGGTTTATGATAAAAATTCTTTCTCATGTTATAACCTTCTCCGTCTCGAAGTCCATAATTATAATTATATCTGATGCCATAATCTCTATAATCTTCAAGGGTTGCCATGTTATAGTAGCTAGTCGTTCTTGTATCATGAACTTGAGGAGCTCCAGTTACAATAATCTGTAAATTATGTTTATCATCATCACTTTTATATCCATATCCTAGGAAATATGAGTAGGCTTCAAAAGGTGTTCCATCAACATAACCATCACCTGCTGTTCTTCCAAATGATGCAGAAAATGCGTGTCCACTGTCACTAATACCTGTATTGTAGGTCATTAAAGTTTTTAAATATCCATCATTTCCAGCTGTAAAAGCAATTTTACCACCCTCAGATAAATCTGTAGATTTAGTAACAATATTAATAGTTCCTCCAGCTGAGGGGATTGGAAGCTTTGCTGAACCAAGACCCCTTTGAACTTGCATTGCAGAAGTAACGTCACTTAGTCCAGCCCAGTTACTCCAGTATACTCTACCATTTTCCATATCATTAACGGGCATTCCATTAATTAAAACGGCAATATTTTCTTGTTGAAAACCACGAAGTCTAACTCTAGCATCTCCAAATGCACCCTGCATAGTTGAATATACTCCAGGAGTTGAATTTAGAAGCTGAGGAAGCTCTAGGTTTCCAACTCTTTCTACAATTTCTTCGGCATTTAATGTCGATGCAGCAACAGGTGTCTCTCTATCTTTGGCAAAGTCTATCGTGCCAAATACTGTAACACCGGAGAGAATATTATCTTCTGGTGATAATTCAATTGTAATAGTATTAGAATCATCTACGCTAATCTCGGCTGACTCATAACCAACGTATGATATCACTAAAACATCACCAGATTCAGCAGAAATTGAAAAATCGCCGTTAAAGTCAGAGGAAACACCAACAGAGGAGCCTTTGACAACAATTGAAGCACCTGGAAGACCGACTCCTACTTCAGAGTCAACTACAGTACCAGATACCGTATTTTGAGCAAAGCCAATCCCAGTCATAAGAATGGCTGCAAAAAAGAAGATTATTTTTTTCATTTTCGAATAGTTTAATTTTTGACAAATATTGTTATTTTTTTCTCAAGTTAGGTTAATTAACTATTAATTTTATGAACAGATTTTTGCAGAAAATTAATAACAAATAATCTTTGGGATACCTAAGATTAATTTTTAAGTTTTTTCAGAAGAGATTCTGTTGACTCATCATGATTTTCAATTTCTCCACTCTGAATTTCTGTTAATAACTTAGAAGCTAGCACTTTACCTAATTCAACTCCCCATTGGTCAAAACTAAATATATTCCAAATAATACCTTTTGTGAATATTACATGCTCATAAAGAGCTATTAACATACCAAAGCTTTCAGGACTTAATTGCTCAAAGAGAATAGAGTTTGTGGGCTTACTTCCATCAAAAACTTTAAAAGCAGAAACATTATTAATTTCTTCCGTAGATGTTCCATTTATTTTTAAATCATTTAGAACATCTTCAATGTTTTTACCTAGCATTAACGCTTCCATTTGACCCACATAGTTTGACATCAACTTATTATGACTATCCGTATTTCCGTGAAGACATTTTTTAAAACCTATAAAATCACATGGAATTAATCTATTGCTTTGATGTATGAGTTGAAAAAATGCATGTTGAGTATTAGTGCCAGTACCTCCCCAGATAATACTGCCAGTACTATACTCAATTTTATTTCCAGATCTGTCTGTATTCTTACCATTACTTTCCATCATAGCTTGTTGTAAGTAATTAGGTAAAAAACATAAAGATTCGTTGTAAGGTATTATTGCCTGAGTTTCAGCATTTAAAAAATTACTATTCCAAATTCCAATTAGAGCTAAGCATACTGGAATATTTTTCTCAAATGAGGCATTTTTAAAATGGTTATCCATTTTTTCAGCACCTTTCAAAAATTTTTCAAAATTTTCATATCCAACAGATAGAGCTATTGATAATCCAACGGAACCCCACATTGAAAATCGCCCTCCAATAAAATCATACATACTAAAAATAAGATCTTTACTAATACCAAAATTTTCAACAGCACTAAGATTAGATGAAACTGCACAAAAATGATTACTAATTTCATTTGTGTTTAAACTGTTTACTATCCACTCTTTTGCAATATTGGCGTTAGTAAGAGTTTCTTGAGTTGTAAATGTTTTTGAAACAATAATAAAAAATGTGGTTTCAGGATTTAGTTTTTTTAAAATATCTGCTGCGTGGTCCCCATCAACATTAGAAATAAAATGAATATTTAATTGATTTTTATAAAACTTTAGAGCCTCCACTGCCATTTTTGGCCCTAAATCAGAACCACCAATACCAATATTTACAATATCAGTATACTTTTTCCCAGTTTTTCCTTTTAGCTTACCATTTGTAATTTTATCGCATAAATTTTGAATCTTTTTCCTGTCATCAATTATTGATTGAGTATCTGACCTGAAATCTCTAAGTGCAGTATGTAAAACAGATCTATTTTCGGTTTCATTGATTACCTCGCCACTAAATAATTTTGTAATACTTTCTTTTAGTTTGCACTCATCTGCAAGATTTAATAATAAATCAAAAGTTTCTTTATCAATCAAGTTTTTTGAAAAATCTACATCAATCTGATCAAATTCTATTGCTAAATAGTCTAATCTATTTTTATCCTCTTTGAATAATTCCTTTAAAGATTTTTTATTGAGAATGTCTTTGCGGGCAATTAATTTTTTCCATGCACTAGTTTTAACAGGATTTATTTTTGGTAAAGACATTGGTTATGGATTAGTATTATTTGTTTTTTCATCAAAGTTAAGATTTGATTTCATACTATCAAGTTTGTCTTTAATAGGAGTCATATATGTTAAGTACTTTCTTTTAAGTGAATCAGAAATTGGCTTTGCTTCAGGAAGCTTTTGTTTTAATGGATCTACTTGTCTACCGTTTTTCCAAAACCTGTAGCACACGTGTGGTCCAGATGTAAATCCAGTCATTCCTACTTCTCCAATTTTATCACCTTGTTTTACATATGTTCCCACCTTCAGACCTCTTTTTTTCATGTGAAGGTATTGAGTAGAATAAGTTGCATTATGACTGACAGTAACATAATAACCATTACCTTTTGTATAGCCAGATTTTACCACAGTACCATTTGCAGTAGATCTAATAGGTGTGCCAACTGGTGCTGCAAAATCTGTCCCATAATGAGGTCTAACTCGTCCATAATATGCAATTTTTCGTCTTAGGTTATATCTTGAGGAAATTCTGCTAAATTGAACCGGAGATAACAAAAAGGCTCTTCTTAAATTTTTACCTTTATCGTCAAAATATTCAAACATTCCTCGTATTGAATCTGTTTGAAATTCGATTGCATAAAATGGCCTTCCTCTATGCTCAAAAAATGCATTGTGAATTCGGTTAAGCCCAATGTATGTTGAATCATCAACATATCTTGAGGTATATTGTATTTTAAAATTATCACCCTTTTCTAATCTAAAAAAATCAATATTCCATGCATATATTTCAGATAATTCATTTGTGAGAAGGGGACTTAAGTTTAATTCTTGCATTGTTTCAGCCAAAGAGCTTTTAATTGAACCCATAGCTTCAAATTCCTTTAATTTAATTTCCTTTTGTTTTTTTTCAGCCCAAAGCGAATCACTTAAGGAGACTACTAAATAATCGATGGCGTTTGGTTGATAAATAAAAACTAAAGGTTTATTTAATGAGTCCTTGCTTGATAGAATTGTATAGGGCCTTCCAACATTAATTTTTCTTATATCGAAAACCTTTTTTGTTTCTTGAACTATATTATAAATTTTAGGATAAAAAAGATTATTTTTTTCAAGGATTAAACCAAAGGAATCTCCCGATTCAATAGTATCTTTCTTCACATTAAAATTATTTAATGTAAAGCCAAACTCTTTAATAATTTTTTCTTTAACAACTTCGATTGTAGCTTCATTTTGTTTTTCTCCACAGGAAAATGTTAAAAATATTATTATTAAGAATATAAATCTATTCACTCACAATAATTTTAAATGGATTCGTAAGCCCTCTAAAAGATACTAAATTAGCAACAATAGAACCAACTCTCAAATCTGCTTTTACTTTGATTGGTATTCTATTTTCATCATTTGTAACCCATATTTTAATTCCCTCATTATCTTTAAAAACTCTACCAGACTCCATGTAAGGCCTAAGTCTCATACACTCCACTAATCCAAATTTTGTTTTTACTTTATCAATTCCAAGAAACATCATTTTAAAAGGATAAATTTCTTGATCAAAGAAAATATCTACATAAATTAAATCATTTGGCTTTAGAGAAGAAATATCAAAATGTTTTCTCAAGTAATAAAATGTTGATATAATATCTTGTATTTCGGGATGTATATCAAATTCCTTCTTTATATTTTTAATTTTATCGTGAAAAAAAGCCGTGTTAGAATTATAATCATATAGTGTTTCAGCATTTCTTACATATCCGCCTTCATATATATCTCTAATTGATTTTAATGGTTGAACTTTATCAAAGGAAAAAAAAGTTTCATATGTATCATCAACCTTGAAAAAAAGTCTAGCGAGTCCTGTTGTTCGACCAATAGATGTAGCTCTTAAAACCTTTTCATTGTTGACAACATCCTCTTTCAGAGTTAAAGACGCATAACTTGCATTAAAAAAACCATATTGTAATTTATACTCAAGCTTTTCTCCAGCTTTAAAGGAATTGAAGCTTTTGAGTTTATTTGAAGTTGATTGAGAGAACGATAAATTTATATTAAGGAAAAATATTATTGACAGTAAAAGTCTCATTTATATTACAAAATTAAAAAACTAGTTTTCATCATTTAAATACTCTTTAATTTTTTTTGCTTTACTGTTTCCAATTTCATTTGCAATTTCCAAAACAGTTAAACCTTTTATTCTTGTTATTGATTTGAATTTTCTTAATAATTTAAGTTTAGTCTTTTCACCAATCCCTGGAATTATATCAAACTTTGAATTTAGTGAGTTTTTGGATCTTTTGCTCTTATGAAAAGTTAAACTAAATCTATGCGCTTCGTTTCTTAAATTTTGAATTACTTTAAGAGTCTCGGATTTTTTATTTAAGTATAAAGGAATTGTATCACCGGGATAATATAATTCCTCAAGCCTTTTAGCAATACCAATAATTGGAACCGAGGTATATATGTCCAATTTTTTCAAACTTTTTACTGCTGAACTAAGTTGACCTTTTCCACCATCAATAATAATCAATTTTGGCAGAGGGTTTTTTTCTCTAATCATTCTGGAATATCGCCTGTATATTACCTCTTCCATTGATCCAAAATCGTTTGGACCTTCAATGGTTTTAATAATAAATTTTCTATACATTTTTTTCATTGGTTTACCATCAATAAACACTACACATGCTGCTACTGAGTTTGTACCTTGAATATTAGAAACATCAAAACATTCAATATGGTTGGGCTCCTCATTCAATTTTAAATCCAATTTCATCTGATTCATAATTCTATTTTTATGTCTCTCAGGATCTGTAATTTGTATTTGTTTTAAACGTTCTATTCTAAATATTTTACAATTTCTAATTGAAAGATCTAACAACTTTTTATTGTCACCAGCTTTTGGTACAATAAACTTTAAGTTTAATTGCTTGCTCAAATTATAAGGTGCTATGATTAATTTAGATTTGGAATTAAACCTTTCTCTTATGCTAATAATTACTAGACTAAGTATATCAATATCATCTTCATCAAGCGCCTTTTTTATTTCCAGGTTTTGAAATCTAATTACTCTTCCAAAAGCAATTTGAAGATAATTTATGTATGCATTTTCTGAGTCTGATATTATACTAAAAACATCAACGTTATTAAGTTTTTGACTTACTACTGTAGATTTAGATTGGTAATTTTCAAGAACATCTATTTTTTCTTTTATATTTTGAGCTTTTTCAAAATGTAATTTTTTTGAAAAAATGTTCATTTGTAATCTCAGTAAATCTTTAACCTTTTTAAATTTTCCATTGAGTATTTCTCTCACTAATACAATATTTTGATCATATTCTTGTTCTGAAAGTAAACTTTCACTTGCTTTTTTAGATCCACTTTCATGAAATCCAATTATAATAGAGTGCTCATTTTTTTTAAAAATCTTTAAAAAAAGCTCTTTTGAGTTTTTTTGAATTTTTCTTTCGGAAAAATTATAATTTCCATTCCTAATGGGGTAGAGTGTTCGAACAATATTTAAAAGAACATTAATTACCTTAATATTTGTATAAGGACCATAATACTCAGAACCATCTTTAATTAATTTTCTTGTTAAAAAAACTCTGGGAAATCTTTCATTTTTTATACAAATCCAAGGGTAGGTTTTATCATCTCTTAGCAAGATGTTATACTTGGGTTGATTTTTTTTTATCAATGAGTTTTCTAATAGTAGGGCGTCTGACTCCGACTGAACAACTACATGCTCAATTGAACAGGTGTTTTTCACCAGATTAATTGTTTTTCTAGACTTTATACTTTTTTGAAAGTAAGATTTAACTCTTTTATTTAGATTTTTCGCTTTACCAACGTATATAATTTTTTTGTCCTTATTCAGAAATTGGTAAACTCCAGGCTGTTCTGGAATAGTTTTTAATATTACATTCGTATTATTAGACACTTAACTAAAATAATTATTTTATTTATTTAGAATACAATGGACAAATTTGCTGCCAGAAAAAAGTATCAAACTTTAAGATCTGATCTTTCACGAAATAAAATACTTGATTTGAGTGTTAAAATTGCAAATAATTGCTTGAATTTAGACATTTGGAATAATATAAATTATCATATTTTTCTTTCGATCCATAAAAAAAATGAGGTAGATACAAAACCAATTATTGATATACTTGATGGAAGACAAAAAAATATTATCGTGTCAAAGTCAGATTTCAAAACTTATTGCTTAAAGAATTATTTATTGAATGAAGATGTTATATTAAAACAAAATAAATATGGGATACCTGAACCTATAAATGGTATTCAAATTAACAATAGCATAATTGATGTTGTGTTTGTCCCTTTATTAGCATACGACATTAAAGGTAATAGAGTAGGATATGGCAAAGGATTTTACGATATTTTTTTAAAAAATTTAGATCCAAAAACCATAAAAATTGGTCTATCTTTTTTCTCCCCAGAATTATCCATAAAAAACATTGATGAAAATGATGTACAATTAGATTATTGTGTAAGCCCAGATAAAATTTTTAATTTTCTTTGAAGAAAGAGCCATTGAAAACTAACATTATAAATATACCAATTGATATCGCTGAGTCTGCTATATTAAAAACAGGTTCAAAAAAAGTAAATTCATTACCTCCAATCCAAGGTAAAAAAGATGGCCATGTCCATGTTGCAATTGGAAATTGAAACATATCTACTACATTTCCATAAAAAATAGAGCTATAGCCCTCACCAGGTGCAAATGAAGCGATTTGATAGTAACTTTCAGTAAAAATGTATCCGTAAAAAACGGAATCAATGACATTTCCAATCGCACCAGCTAATATTAGAGATAGTGAGATAATAAATAATTTACTTGAATTCTCTGAAATAGTTTTTTTTAACCAGTAAAAAATAAATCCTATTGCAACAATTCTAAAAAGAGTTAGAAATAATTTACCAGATTTCTCTGTAAAAAAAGGTATGAAATCATTTATTTGAGCACCCCAAGCCATGCCCTTATTCTCAATAAATAATAACTTAAACCATCCAATATCAAAAATTGCCTCTTGCCCATAAACAGAAAGTGGAAAATTTAGTTTTATGTAAATCTTCAAAAATTGATCAATAAATAAGATCATAGCAACAATGGCTAGACAACGATAAATACTAATCTTTTGTTTTTTCATTTGTACTTTCAAAAATATGGTCAGCAGATTTAGTTATAAATCCATTAAAATTATTGTAACGGTATGCAAATTCATAATAACATCCTGGGACATTATAAATACCATCAGAAAATTTAACTTTTATTTTCTTTGACATAATTGAGGATTGTTCAAGGCCTTGATCTTTTGATCCTTTTATTTCTCCACCTGATGAATTTATATCAAATCCATTTTCTTTTAAATAAGAATTAAGTTGCATTAAATTTTTAAAATAAGAACAATCTGTTACACTTACAGTAAAATGATTTGCCACATAACCCAATGCTAAAACCCATGACGCATAATCTGATTCCATTTGTATTTTTTTATAGGTTTTATAATCAATTGGTGACCATGGAATACCAGATGTTAAAAAAAAAGGATCAGAAACTGACCTAATATCAACTTCATCAATTTTTTTATTAATTATTTCACAAAATGAATCAGAAAAATTTTCAAGTAATAACTCACTTATAAAAATTCTTGGTAAACCAGGGTCAGAATGAATAAAATAAGTGGCCTTTAATTTTTTTTTAGTGAAGACTAAATCCTCCACTGCTTCGTATCCGTTTTTTAAAAAATAATCTGAAAGAATATGTCTATTTAATTTTTTATGATTAAAAGTTCTTATTGCAATATGGTCATTAATAATCTCATGGGGTTCTTTTGACTTAATTAGATTTAAAACTTGATCTATGTGTGGATTTAACTGACAGTAATCATCCCACATTTTTAAAAGAAAATCATTGATTTTCATAGATCAGAATCTAAGAGATATTATTTTTTGCTTTAATACTTAATGTAGCATGTGGAACCAGCTTAAGCCTTTTCTTTGATATTAACTTGCCAGTAACTCTACAAATTCCATAGGTTTTATTTTCAATTCTTATCAAGGCATTTTTTAAATCTCTTATAAATTTTTCTTGTCTTATTGCCAGCTGTGTATTTGCCTCTTTAGACATTGTTTGAGATCCCTCTTCAAATGCTTTAAATGTTGGTGAAGTATCTTCCGTTCCATTATTGCCATCATTCATATATGCACTTCTAATTAGCTCCAAATCTCTCTGAGCTTTTGAAATTTTTTCTTCAATGATTTTTTTAAAACTACCTAAGTCTTTATCAGAATATCTTACCACCAAGTTGTCTTCCTTTTTCATCATATTAATTTTTAAAAATTTTAATTTTAATTTTTATATTGTCAAATTCTAATTCTTGGGCATTTGTCAAATCTTCTTTAAAGTTTAACTCAATAGCAAGAGTTTCATTTTTAATATAGTCAATATTTTCAAAAATAGCTTTTTCAATTAAATTATTGTTTTCTATCTCTATAATTATTTTATCACTCACATTAAATTCTGAATTCTTTCTAATATTTTGAATTCTATTTACTAATTCTCTAGAAATACCCTCATTTTTTAATTTTTCATTAATATTTGTATCAATTGCTATGGTTGTTCCATTTTCAGATGCCACTTGCCAACCTTCAATATCTTCAAAATAAACCTCTATATCATCTAAAGTAATTTCAATATTATTATTGAATACATATGATTTTTTTTGCTCTAGTTCTTGAATTTGAGTGGAGTTAAGATTATTTATTAATGAAATGACAGAGTTTAGATCTTTTCCAAATTTAGGCCCAAGAACTTTAAAGTTTGGTTTGACTTTTTTAACTAAAATTTTTGATGAGTCCCCAACTAATTCAACCTGCTTCACATTAATTTCAGATTTTATAAATTCAGAAATTTCAGTCAAAGTCGATTTTTCAACCTCATTTCTATAAGGAATTATAATTTTATTTAATGGCTGCCTAACCTTTATTTTCTCTCTCTTTCTTAGAGATAATCCTAAAGAACAAATTTCTTGAGATTTTCTAATTTTTTGTTCTAGTTCATCATCTATAAGTACTTCGGAATATTTGGGAAAAGTTGTTAAATGAACAGAATGATTATTCATATTTAAATCTTGAAAAAGATTGTCCATATAAAATGGGCTTACAGGTGATGATAAAATAGCAACTTTCTTTAAACATTCACTCAAGGTTTGAAATGCTGCAATTTTATCTTCATTATACTCCCCTTTCCAAAATCTTCTTCTCGAAAGCCTAACGTACCAGTTGCTAAGATTATCCTGGACAAAGGATGAGATTGATCTTGCAGCTTTTGTTGGCTCATAATTCTCATAAGCATCACTTACATCTCTAACTAATGAGTTAAGTTCAGAAATTATCCATCTATCTAGTTCAGACCTGTCTTTGTAATTAATGTTTTTTTCATCGTCTTTAAATCCATCAATATTTGCATACAAACTATAAAACGAATAAATATTGTGAAGTGTACCAAAAAACTTTCTTCGCACTTCTTCAATTCCATTTATATCAAATTTTAGATTATCCCAAGGATTTGAGTTAGAAATCATATACCATCTAGTTGCATCAGGGCCATATTTATCCAATGTTTCAAATGGGTCTACTGCATTACCTAATCGCTTTGACATTTTCTGTCCATTTTTGTCTAGGACCAGCCCATTTGAAATAACATTTTTATAGGAATTTGAACCAAAAACAAGCGTACTGATTACATGTAATGTGTAAAACCAACCTCTAGTTTGATCCACACCTTCGGCAATATAATCAGCAGGAAAAAATTTATTATCATCAATAAAACTTTTATTTTCAAATGGATAATGCCATTGAGCAAAAGGCATTGAACCAGAATCAAACCAAACATCAATTAAGTCAGCTTCTCTGTGCATTTTATTATTCGAAGAAGAGGTAAGAATTATTTCATCAATGGTGTGTTTATGTAAATCAATTTTATCATAGTTTTCATCACTCATATTACCCAACTCAAAATCTTCAAAAGGATTTTTTTTCATGTTACCAGATGAAACAGAATGATTAATTTCTTCAATTAATTGTTTAACTGAGCCTATTACTTTTTTTTCTAAACCATCCTCAGACACCCAAATTGGTAGAGGGATACCCCAAAACCTGGATCGAGATAAATTCCAATCATTAGCATTATTCAGCCAACCACCAAATCTTCCTTCCCCAGTTGACTTAGGTTTCCAATTAATTTTATTATTTAGGGCAATTAATTCTTCTCTTTTATCTGTCACTTTGATAAACCAAGAATTTAGAGGATAATAAAGAACTGGTTTATCGGTTCTCCAGCAATTTGGATAACTATGAGTATACTTTTCAACTCTAAAGGCTTTATTTTCCTTTTTTAATTTGATTGCGATTTCAACATCAACTGAACGTTCTGGTGCTTTACCCTCTTCGTAATACTCATTTTTGACAAATTTTCCACCCAAAAACCCTAATTCTTTCACAAATTTTCCCTGTAGATCAACAAGTGGAACAAGATCACCATTTTTATTTTTAATTAACATTGGAGGAACTTCTGGTTTGGCATTTTTTGCTGCAATAGCGTCATCAGCGCCAAATGTTGGTGCTGTATGTACAATTCCAGTTCCATCTTCAGTCGTTACAAAGTCACCTGAGATTAATCTAAATGCATTTTCTGGGCTATCATTTGGCAGAGGAGAATCATCCCATATTTGGTGATATTTCATTCCAACAATATCTTTGCCTAAAAATGTTTCCGAAACTATATATGGAATTTCTTTATCATTATTAAAAATCAATTCATCTTGATTTGAAACTTCTTTAAAATTTGTTTTAAAAACTTTAGTAATTAATTCTTTTGCTAACACAACATTTATTGGTTGATGTGTATATAAATTATATGTCCTAATTAAACAATATTCGATTTTTTCACCAACCGTTAATGCTGTATTTGAGGGTAAAGTCCATGGAGTCGTAGTCCAAGCTAAAATGTAAATTTTGGTGTATTTTTTTAAAAAAATAGGGACAGATTCATCTACACACTCAAATTGAGCTGTTACAGTTGTATCTGTTATGTCCTGATATGTACCTGGTTGATTTAGTTCATGTGAACTTAATCCCGTTCCAGCTTTGGGAGAGTATGGTTGAACACTATAGCCCTTATAAATTAATTTTTTATCATACAGGTTTTTTAAAAGCCACCATACACTCTCAATATATTTTGACTTATAAGTGATATATGGATTTTCCGTATCTACCCAATAGCCGATTCTTTCAGTAAGATCATTCCAAATATCTGTGTATTTCATCACAGCTTTTTTACATGCTTCATTATAATCTCTTATACTAATTTTAGACCCAATATCCTCTTTAGAAATATTTAATTCTTTCTCTACGCCAAGCTCAATGGGAAGTCCGTGAGTATCCCAACCAGCTTTTCGATTAACTTTAAAGCCTTTTAATGTTTTGTATCTGCAAAAAATATCTTTAATTGCTCTAGCCATTACATGATGAATCCCTGGCATTCCATTGGCAGAGGGAGGCCCTTCATAAAAAATGAATTCTTTTTTATCTCGACTGGAAATACTCTTTTCAAACGTTTTGTCGACTTTCCAAAAAGAGGAAATATGGTCAGAAACCTTAATTAGATCTAATGTTTTATATTCTTTAAATGACATAAAAAATCAAAAAACGAAAGTAATTAATTTTAATGTAATTTATGGATAATAAACAGGACTTAATTGAAAATAGCTACCAAGTTTAAAGATCTTCCTGGAGATGAAATTCCAGATGCAAATTCTCTGTAATGAATATCAAAAATATTGTCTAGAATTATTTTAAAATCAATAGGTCTTTTTAAAAGGTTTGTCTTAAATAAGCTTGATAATTGAAAAACACCCCAAGACGGCATACCTAAATACTGAATATTTCCGTTTGAGTCTATTATCATTGGTGTCTCATCCAGACCGTCCTCTCCTCCGATACTGTATGTAGATGGGTCTTTTGAACTAGAGAACCTGTAAGATAACTGATACTGCGATTTTTCATTTAATATTTTCAGTTTAATATTACCAAAAAGAGGAGGAATTGAAGGCATTGGTAGCATATCTTTTAAGTTTGAACCTTTTGTATATGTTATGCTACCATTTATTAATATATTATCTAAAACTCTTGTTTTAAAATCAAAGTTTCCACCATAAATATTAGAATTACCTAAATTAAAATTCGCCATAGTTTGAACTAGCTCTTCATCATATAAGATTTTATTGTTCTCTCCCATGTAATAATCACGACCTATAGTTCCATTTAAAATTGTATAATAAATATTGAAATTAGTTCTAAAGTTTTTATTGTACTTTGACCAACCAAAATCTAGAGTATAAACATATTCAGGTTTTAACTCCGTATTTGGCACACTAAGAATTCCTGAATTTTCTCTTATTTTACCAATATCATCAATATTTGGAGATCTAAATCCACTTGAAACATTTAATGATAATTTATTAAAATCATTCATTCGATGTACAATTCCTAAACTTCCAGTTACAGATGAATTAGTCATTTCCAGTCCATCAAATTGTTGAAAAAATAATGTATTATACTTATCATCATAGTCAGAGTCGAAAAAATTATAATCCCAATTTGCTTTAATACTAATACTTGAAATTCTTAATCCAATATCATAATTGGTTTTTAGGTTAATAAATTTTTTATAGTTGAAATATCCAGCTACTGATCTATAACTACTACCATCATTTGGATATCTAGACAAAGAACTATTCAGATAGTTAGAATTAATCATAGATTCAAATCCATCAGAGTTTAATTGATTGTTTGTTAGCTCAAAACCATATGCTATTGATTTTTGTCTATCAATTCTTTTGAAAAAATCAGTGTTTATAGAGAAAATATTTAAATTTTCATCTTGTATATTCAATAAGTTTGAACCAAATTTTCTTTTGTTTCTGCTTTCGTCGATTTTTTGAAATGCAAATATTATATCCGCTCTGTCAAATAATTTTTTAGCTTGAAAACTGAGTTTTGAGGAAATAAAAGATCTTTTTTGTGGTCCGTAATACCATTCTGCAAATTTTAATGTTCCATCTTCATTTTTTTCACTTAGTTTGTCAAATCTATTTATGTTTGATGATTCTGAAAACTGAAAATTTAAAATCAGTCTTGCAGTTTTAAATATTTTAAAATTAAATTTTTGAATAAAGTCTTTTTGTTTGTAAGCTGTGTTCCTTTGTAAGTTAGGATTGTTATTTAAAGATTGATTTTCAAAAAACTTACCATCAATATTTTCTGAGTAGTAATTTACTAAACCCCAGTCATTATATCCATGATTTCTAACCTTTCCCATATGAACATCACCAAAATTGGACTTTGTATAACTTGTATAGCTTGCCCAGTTTTTTTTACTCAGCTCAAGGGAATAATTGTTGACTTTTGATTGATCTTTCAAGTTATAGGAAATTGATTTTGTGTAATCAAAAAATTCATCTTTATTTAGCTTTGGTGTTTTTGTGTAAAAATGAATTACGCCACCTAGGGCATCAGACCCATACCCTACGGAGGATGGGCCAAATATCACTTCAGTCCTTTCCAGTGAGTTAGCGTCAATAGAAATAGAATTATGTACATGACCGGACCTGTATATCGCATTATTCATTCTTACACCATCAATAACCAATAAAACTCGATTTGCCTCAAAGCCTCTTATCAAAGGGCTTCCACCACCACTTTGTGATTTTTGTACATGAATTCCTCCACCATGATATAGCATTTCAGCTGTATTTCTTGGAAGATCTAAGTTAAAACTGCCTCTATTTATAACAGAGACTTTCCTTGAGAGAGTCGCTACATTCTGTATATTTCTTGAAACAGAAAGAACAACTTCATTTAAACCTAAAGCTTTGGGAGATAAAATTATTTTATCACCATCTTTTAGGGATTTGTAAGGAAAAGCTTTTCTCTGGTAAACTATATGAGCAAAAATAATTGAATCAGAATCTTTAAAGCTGTTTAAATAAACTGTTCCATTTCTATTAGAAACCGTCCTATTTATTTTTTCAGAATCAAAAACCAATACTGCTCTAATAGGTCTTCCGCTAGTTGAGTCAACAATTGTAATTTTTTGGGATACAACTTCATAACAAAAGAGATTAATTATTAATAAAAAAAATATATTATGAAAATATTTCATTTAAAATATCTACAGATTTTGGTTTTTTAAAACCTGGAACATGAAATTCAAAATAGGAAATCAAAAAATTTAACATGTCTTTTCTTTGGTTAACGTTTGTTAGAACATTATTATTATAATCAAATTTTATGCCCAAAATACTCTGTAAATCCTTAACTACTTGTCCTTTAAAATAGATTGAGGATGTTGGTGTATCTGTAAAAACTCCATTTTCAATATCAAAAAATGAAACTTTTTCAGATGAAAATTTTGGAGTTATTCCTAAAAAATTGGTGAGTTTAAGAATGAAAAGTAAATGGAAATTAGTGATATTATCCGAGTTGTCAAACCAAAGTAAACTTTGCTTAATAAATAAAAACAACTCACTATTTTTTATATCAATTGTTAAAGTTTTAGATAGAAATTCTGATAAAAACATAGAGATATTAATTTTAACAATATCAGAATTAATGGATTTAAATGTTTCAATTATTTTTATTGATTTTAGATATGAGATACTGCTATTTCTTGAATTATTGAATTCAATATCTAAAATTGTTAGAGGCTGAAGCTGACCTAAAGTAATTTTTTTCTTTTTTTTAGTTCTTATTCCCCTAATTATAAATGATTTATGTCCAAAGTCCTTTGTGTAAGCTCTTAAAATTATGCTAGATTCCGAATAATTTATATAACCTAATATTACAGCTTCTGTATTTGCAAGCATCGCAAAAGATTAAACAACTCCTTGAGCTAACATTGCATCGGCAACTTTAATAAACGCTGAAATATTTGCCCCTTTACCATAATCAATGTAGCCTTTACTTTTACCATGCTTTAAACATTTTTTATGAATTTTAATCATAATCTCTTTTAGTTTTTCATCAACTTCTTCTCTAGACCATGAATATCGTAGTGAGTTTTGAGCCATTTCTAGTCCAGAAACAGCAACTCCTCCGGCATTGCAAGCTTTCCCAGGCGCAAATAAAAGCTTTTCGGATTTAAAAATTTTAATTGCATCTGGGTTGCAAGGCATATTAGCACCCTCAGCTATACATTTACAACCATTTTTAATAAGTAATTTGGCATCACCTCCATCTAACTCATTTTGTGTAGCCGAAGGAAAAGCAACATCGCATTTAACTTCCCAAGGTTTTCTATTTTTTTTAAAAATAGCTTTTGGATATATTTTAATGTAATCCGAAATTCTACCTCTTTTATTATTTTTTATATCCATTATTGATTTCAATTTTTTTTCATCAATACCGTCTTTATCGTGAATGTACCCAGATGAATCTGACATGGTTATGACTTTTGCACCTAGTTGAATACATTTTTCAGCAGCATACTGAGCTACATTTCCAGATCCAGAAATAGTTACAGTTTTTCCTTCTATACTATCGCCAATATAATTTAACATATCCTCTGCAAAATATACAGTACCATATCCAGTTGCCTCTGGTCTGATAAGGGAACCTCCCCATGAAACTCCTTTTCCTGTTAATACACCTGTAAATTCATTTTTTAATCTCTTGTATTGGCCAAATAAATACCCTATTTCTCTGCCACCAACTCCAATATCGCCTGCTGGGATATCAGTATTTGGTCCAATATGTCTGTATAGTTCCGTCATGAAACTTTGACAAAACCTCATAACTTCTCCATCAGATTTATTTTTTGGGTCAAAATCAGCACCCCCCTTTCCGCCACCCATGGGAAGCGTTGTCAAGCTATTTTTAAAAACTTGTTCAAAAGCTAAAAACTTTAGTATGCTTAAATTTACAGTTGGATGAAATCTTAAACCACCTTTATAAGGCCCAATGGCTGAATTCATTTCAACCCTGTATCCTCTATTAACTCTAACTTCTCCACTATCATCAATCCAATTAACGCGAAACATTACCACCCTTTCAGGTTCAATCATTCTCAATAAAATATTTTTACCATGATATATTTTTTGGCTAACAATGTATGGTATCAAATCCTCAGAAACCTCCTTTACAGCTTGCATAAATTCAGGCTCATGAGAGTTTCTTTTACTTATTTCTTTTATAAAATCATTAATTATTTTACTCATTTACAATGATTTATATAAAAATAATCATAATTAATTAATTGCTTGTTTGATATCATCAAGAAGGTCAGATATGTCTTCAATTCCTACACTTAATCTAATCAGTGAATCAACTATTCCAATTTTATCTCTCTCTTCTTTTGGTATTGATGCATGAGTCATAGTTGCAGGATGATTGACTAGACTTTCTACACCCCCCAAAGATTCAGCTAAAGTGAAAACTTTAAAACTACTTGTAATTTTTTTTACTAGATCAAAATCACCTTTTATGGTAAATGAGATCATTCCACCGAAATCACTCATTTGATTCTTAGCAATAGCATGATTGGGATGATTTTCAAATCCTGGCCAATAAACCTTATCAACTCTATCGTGGTCTTCTAAAAATTTTGCAATTACTTTTGCATTTTCACAATGTCTTTGCATCCTTACATGAAGGGTTTTAATTCCCCTTAATGTTAAAAATGAATCCATAGGTCCACAAATTGCTCCACTTGAATTCTGCATAAAAAACAATTTTTCAGCCAGTTCATCATTTGATAATGCCAGTAATCCTAAAATTACATCACTGTGGCCCGCTAAAAACTTTGTTGCTGAATGCATTACAATATCAGCACCTAGATCAATTGGCTTTTGTAAAAATGGTGTTGAAAATGTATTATCTACTGCCAATAATAAATTATTTGATTTACAAATTTTTGAAAGACGCCCAATATCAATAATGTTGATCATTGGGTTTGTAGGTGTTTCTACCCAAATTAATTTTGTTTTGGATGTAATTACCTTTTCAATATGATCAAGATTTCTTAGGTCTATAAAAATAAATTTTAATCCAAATTTTTTAAACACTTTCTCAAAAAGACGATAAGAACCTCCATATAAATCATTAGTAGAAATAATTTCATCACCAGGTGAGAATAATTTCATTATTGCATCAATTGCAGAAAGACCTGAGCTAAAAGCTAACCCGTATTTGGCATTCTCTAAACTAGCAATGGACCTTTCTAAGGCATGTCTAGTGGGATTTTGAGTTCTGCTGTATTCGTAACCACTGTGTTCTCCAGGACTTTTTTGGGAATATGTAGATGTTTGATATATTGGAGGCATGACAGCTCCGTAGGCTTTTTCTTTTATTTGCCCACCATGAATTGTTTTAGTATTAAACTTCATTAGTCTACTATAAAGTCACCTCTCATAATTTGGTAGTGTCCAGGGAATGTGCATATGAAGACATAGGTTCCTGGTTCATCAACAGTAAATGTTATTTTATCTGATTCACCCCCACCAATCATGCTAGTATAAGCTATGGTCTCATCACCTTCAGGAATGTATTGATTGTCCTTTGCAAGAATTGCTCTCTGCGCAAAATCGTCAACATCCGTATCATTTTTGAGAAGAACGAAATTATGACCCATGAACTCTTTTGCAATCTGTCCAGTGTGGTTTAGAACTAATGTAATTTCTTCACCAGCACTAGCTTTTAATAAGCTTTTGTCAAATAGCATTTGGTCATTAGAATTTAAAATTATGGCATCAGAAGATACCTGCTCAACAGGC
>CACLGQ010000007.1 GCA_902606555.1 uncultured Bacteroidota bacterium | reverse complement strand
CATAATTTCATTAATGTGATTTCAACCAATAACTTTTTATTTTCAACCTGATTATATTTAAATATTGAACTTTCAACTATTGTAATATGATCAACCAACTCAGAATTAGATATCATATTACCTTGTTCGATAAACGAATTCATAATTTCACTGCTAAATTCAAATAAACTATGTGATTCATTCGATTTAGAGATAAGTATATTTCTAAAATGACTAGCTAAGCCAGTTAAAAAATCTTTTTCATTGAAACCTTTTTCACAAATTTTATTGAATGAAATTATCGACGATATAAGATCTTTTTCAAAAATATTTTTTGAAATATTTAAATATGATTCATTATCTAAAATATTTAGAAGTGCAGAGGTCTTTTCTGTAGTTATATTTTTATTTGTAAAACTTACAATTCTATCGAGGATAGTTAACGAATCTCGCAAGGAACCATCAGATTTTCTTGATATAATTGAAACTGCTTCATCTTCAAATTCAAACCCTTCTTTTTTACAAATATCCTTTAGACAATTATTTATTTCTGAATCCTTAATTCTATTAAAATCATAAATCTGACATCTAGATAAAATTGTTGGAAGAATTTTATTTTTTTCAGTAGTTGCTAAAATAAAAACTATATGTGGCGGAGGTTCTTCGAGAGTTTTTAAAAAAGCATTTTCAGCTTGTTTGGATAGCATGTGGACTTCATCAATGATATATACTTTATATTTTCCAATCTGCGGAGGAATTCTAACTTTTTCAATTAAATCCCTAATATCATCTGTCTTGTTATTTGAAGCAGCGTCTATTTCAAAAATATTAAATGAGTAGTCTGGATTTTCTAAATTTTGAACACTTTCTGAATTTATTTCTTTAGCATAAATTCTAGCACAAGATGTTTTACCAACACCCCTAGGGCCACAAAAAAGTAAAGCCGATGGAATTTTATTTTCAGTAATTGAGTTTTTTAATGTCTTTGTAACATGGTCTTGCCCAACCACTGAGTCAAAATCTTTTGGTCTGTATTTGAGCGAGGAAACAACAAAATTACTCATCAATACAAATATAATCGAGCTATTCGATAATTCTAAAATAATATTTAAAATATATTAAATTTGTTTTGGCAGGCTACCTTATCGCTTTTTTAAAGAGGAAAGTCCGGACACCAAAGAGCATTACAACGGGTAACCCCCGTCGCTAGTAATAGTAGGAAAAGTGCAACAGAAAGAATGTACAGTCAGGCTGTAGTGAAATCATGTAAACTCTGTAAGGTGAAACGCCAAGTATATCAACTTTAAGGATTGCTCGTCCGATGTTGAAGGGTAGGCGGTTTGAGTATAATAGTAATATTATACCTAGATAAATGATAAGGCATGACAGAATCCGGCTTACAGGCCTGCCTTTTATTAGAAATAATTTTTAGACTCTGGTCCGCAATTGAATATCAAATCAAGGATACTCAAATCATTTATAAAACCATTAGAAACTTGAAATGTTTGAGTGTATTTCTTTTCTAATAATTCACGTGTTCTTTTAGTATTTGATAAATAAATTAAGTTAATAAATTCCTTTTCTTGAACGTTAAAGTTTTCTTTAGGCATTTCTAGATTAATCCAATTACAAACTAAATTTATTGAAGCAAAATTTAATTGATGTAGATATTCATAGTCTGATTCATAAAAAAATGAAATATCATCTTCATAAAATTCAAAAAAAGGGGATGACTGATAACATATTTTAATCGATTTATAATGAGTTTTTTTCCAGTTTGAAGAATTATCTATTTTAATTTTAGAAAATTTTCGCGGAACATTTTTTCCAGAATGCTTGATTGGAACTGTTAACATTAACTCGCCATTAGATGAGTCAATGTAAGTTCTATTGGTTAGTGTTTGTTTATTGTACCTAGAGTTGATACTCCATTGTAAGTTATTTGATGAAATGTGTTTCCAGTGCGAAATTGGAGGAAAATAAGTAGGTTCAAGGACCTTAAGCATTTTTTAATACTTTTTTAGTCAAATACTTATTAATTAGCCAAACAATAAGACAAAAGACAACAAAATGGATGAAATATGATTTTGGTTCACCATCCTCATGAATTGTAGTAAAAACTCTATCCCATCTAATTTTCCAATTTCTAATCCCATCGTTTATTCCATCGATGCTCATCCATATAAAAATTGGTTTTCCAACAATATGATCCTCTGGGACAAATCCCCACATTCTGCTATCTTCAGAACTATATCGATTATCTCCCATCATCCAATAATAATCCATTTTAAATTTGTAATCATTAGTTTCTTTTTTATTGATAAATATTTTTCCATCCTTGACTTCAATAATATTATTCTCGTAATCTTTAATTATTTTTTTATAAATAGGAAGATTTGATTGAGTTAGAGTAACAGAACTATTTTTTTTGGGAATAATTACTGGACCAAAGTTGTCCTCATTCCAATCATATGTAATATCATTTGGAAAAAAAGACGTATTATATGATTTTGTTTTTTTATAATTTTTGATAATACTGTCTACCGTATTACTTTTTAAAATTTTACTGTAATCTTTTTCAGTCAATGTAAGTTTTTTTTCTCTTTCTGTAATTTCAGAAATTGACAATCTATGCTTTCTAATTTTTTCTGTTGGGATTCCCTTGGAGTTGGTAATTATTGTAAAATTTTCAATGTTATTATTAACTAAACTTAAAATATGAGGTTTGATATCGTCAAAAGAATTTTGGTTAATATTTTTAATCACAAATTTTCTTTGAAAATCATATAAACCAAGTTTATTGAGATTTTGACTTGAAATTCCATTGGAATTATATGCTGTATATTTAAATAAAGGTTTTGCTCTCTCTGGAAGAAGACTTATTTGACCATTAATTTGTAAATCACCATTATTAATTTCCAATGTATCTCCAGGAATTCCAACACATCTTTTAACATAATTTGATTTTTTATCAATGGGTTTAATAACACCTTTTTCTCTTACAAAAAATTTTCTAACCGTATCAGCAGGCCAATTAAAAGTTACGATATCATTTCTTTTGATTTTTTGAAATTTTGGAAACCTTAGATATGGTAATTGAGGTTTATTCAAGTATGACCTAATTCCTGTTCCAACAATTGTATCATGGACCATTGGAAATGAAACAACAGTTTTAGGCACTCTAGCTCCATAGTGGTATTTACTCACAAAAAGAAAGTCACCAACAAGAAGTGTTCTCTCCAATGATCCTGTGGGAATAATAAATGGTTGAATAAAGTAAGTATGTACAACAGTTGCTAAAATAACTGCAAAAATTATAGAGCTAAACCATTCTTCAATGCCGCTTTGAGGATTCAAATCCCTGTTTTCAATGTATTCTGCTTTACCGTCATAATTTACATAGATAACATATAGGCCTAAAGAAAAAATTACTAAAAGAGTATCCTTAATTTTATTCTTTCCAAAACTTCTGATTGTTTCAATCCAAATAATTGGAAAAATTAAGAGGTTTACAATTGGAATAATTACTAAAATCATCCACCACCATGGTCTTTTAATTATCTTCATAAGAATAAGACCGCTGTAAATTGGTATTATAGTGTGGATTGGATTAAATCCAGCTTTTTTATAAAGACGCCATGTCCCAAATGAATAAAATAATTGATAAATAGTAAAAAATAGTAACCATTCTGTCCAAGTCATATAGTTAAATCTTTAGGTTATTAATTACATCATCAATACTATATACTCCCTTTTTATCAAAAATAAATTCAGCTGATAGGACTGCACCATATGCAAAACTGTACCTGCTATTTGCATTATGACAAATCTTAATAGAATCATTTTCACTTACGTATTCAACTTCATGATATCCTCTAATTTCACCCTCTCTTATTGACTTGATATTAAATGTGTTTTGATCTGTATTGTAATCTGTAGTCCAGTCACAATAATTTGAATTTTGTATTATATCATCAGCTAATTTAATTGCTGTCCCACTTGGTTTATCAACTTTCTCAATATGATGTTTTTCTAAAATTTTTAAATCATAATCAGAATGATTCTTCATTATTTTAGTAAGAAAATTATTTAATTTGAAAAATAAATTAACCCCAATACTAAAATTTGGAGAGAAAATAAAAGTGCCATCTACTGAGTTACAATAATTTACTGAATCTTCTAACTTTTCTGTCCATCCAGTTGAGCCACAAACTACTGCCACTTTTGAGTCTAAGCAGTTAATAATATGTTTGTGCACACTTTTTGGAGCTGAAAAAATTATAGCGACATCACTATTTCCTAAATCCATATCTTGAGTTTCAATGTCAATAACTTTTGATATTGTATGACCTCTTTCAGTGATTATTTTTTCAACTTCTTTTCCCATTTTCCCATATCCAATTATCGCAACATTCATATGGTAATTTTTAATTTTATACCTAAATTTTGGTTGAAGATAGCATCATTTTCAAAATAAGGTTGAAATGAAAGATTTTCGTCTACATTAAAATCAAGTAAATGAGCGTCAATATTGGCATCTAAAATATTCAAAAAATAAAATCCAACTAAAAAGACCATTGATAAGTCTTTATATTTTTTATGAAAATCTTGGCCATCCAGTAGCCTGTCATCATTTATAATTATACCCTGATATTGGTCATCACTATAACCTGCCTTTCTTCTCTTATAGGCATCTCTGTAGGACCAAAACTTTTTCTTATTAAAATCATATGAATATGCGGAAATGCCAATTGCAGCATAAACAATTGGCACCTTCCATACTTTCTTGTTATATATTTGACCCAGTCCTGGGAGTACAGCAGAATAAAAAGCAGCTTTTGAAGGTCTTAAAATATCTATCTGACTATTTGATTCCTCCTCTTGACAATATGAGAATAGTGATAGGAATATTATCGAAAAAATTAAAAAGATTTTATGTTTCATTTAGTCTTTTAATCAATTTATTTAATTCAACAACGCTTTTAAACTTGAATGATAGTTGTCCCTTTTCATTTCTCATTTTTAATTCGATAGTTGTTTTATATTTAATCTCGAGTAATTTTATTGTTTTTAACAACCCTGCATTATAATCGACAACTCTTAATTTTTTTTTATTATTAAGTTCTTTAACTATTTTTTCAGTTTTTCTAACTGAAAGACCGTTTCTGAGTATTTTTTCGTAAATAATTAGTTGATTCTCTTTAGAATTAATGTTAATTAATGATCTTCCATGACCCATTGAAATAAAATTATCTCTAATGCCACTTTGAATAATTGGGTCTAGTTTAAGTAATCTTATATAATTTGAAATAGTTGACCTGTCTTTACCAACTCTTTTACTCATTTCTTCTTGTGATATACTCAATTCATCAATTAGACGATTATATGAGATCGCAATTTCAATAGGGTCTAAATCTTTTCTTTGAATATTTTCAACTAATGCCATTTCAAGCGAGGCTTGATCATCAGCTTTTCTGACATAAGCAGGAATTGATTTAAGTTTTAAAATTTTAAATGCTCTTAATCTTCTTTCACCAGATATTAATTCAAATCTATTATCCTTTTTTTTGATTGTAATTGGTTGAATTAATCCGAGTTCTTTTATTGAAGATGCTAATTCATCTATATCTTTGTGATTAAAGTTTGTTCTTGGCTGATAAGGATTTAAATCAATTAAATCAACTTCAATTTCATTAAAATTAAAAGAATCGGATTTTGTGAATCTATTGTTATCCTCATCATTTAAAATTGCCGAAAGACCTCTTCCTAATGCTCTTTTTCTATATGCTTTAGCCAAACTAATTTAAATTTATTACTTCTTGAGCAAATTTAATATAACTTTTTGACCCTTTGCTAGTGGAGTTATATACAATTATGCTTTCACCATAACTTGGAGCTTCGCCCAAGCTAACGTTTCTTGGGATTATTGTTGAGAAAACCATATTACCAAAATGTTTCTTTACATCATTTTTAACCTGGTTTGAAAGCCTAAGTCTTGAATCAAACATAGTCAATAGGATTCCCTCAATTTCAAGATTTTCATTGTGAACCTTTTGAACTCCTTTTATAGTGTTCAATAATTTTCCTAGGCCCTCTAATGCATAATACTCACACTGGATCGGTATTATTACTGAGTCTGATGAAGTTAAAGCGTTTATGGTAATTAAACCTAAAGATGGTGGACAATCAATAATAATAAAATCATATACTTGTTTGATTTTATCCAACATATTACTCAACATATATTCTCTTTTACTGGCATCAATAAGTTCAATTTCTACTGCAACTAAATCTATATTAGCAGGGATAATATCAAGGTTAGGGCTTTTAGTTTGTATGATTGATTCTTCAATTCTGCATTGATTTAAAAGGACATCATAACTAGACTTCTCATAATCATCTTTAGTTATACCAATACCAGACGAAGCATTCCCCTGTGGATCTGCATCAATCAGTAAAACCTTCTTCTCAAGAACCCCCAAGGATGCGGCTAGACTTAGAGATGTAGTTGTTTTACCAACCCCTCCCTTTTGATTTGAAACTGAAATTATTTTACCCATTATTGTTCAAATTCTATTATAAAAATTTCTTCATTATCTTTTTTCATGTAAAGTTGTTCTCTAGCGTACTTTTCAAGGCTATCTGTATTTTGTAAGTTTGATATTATTTTTTGATCCATTTCTATTTGATTTTCTAATATATCTTTTATCTCTTTTAACTCGTTAATTTCCCTATTCAACTTAATATTCACTAGTATTGAGTTCGAGTCTACAAAAAATATCCAAATAAAAAATAAAACTGAGATTAAAATGTATAAGTTGCTAACAATATTAAAAAATTTAGAGTTTTTAATTTTTTTGAAGATTTCCATACAGTAGGTGATCAATTTTATTTTTAATCAATTTAAAATCATAATCTTCATCAAAAATTATATCCGCATATTTTTTTGATGGTTCAACAAATTTGTCATGCATAGGATTTATCATTTTTATAAATCTTTTTTGAACCTCAGCTTGATTTCTTCCTCTCTCTTCTATATCTCTAACTATTCTCCTGTTTAATCTTTTAGATGAATCTACATTCAAAAATATACTTAAATCAAAAAAATCTCTAATACTTTTTTTTAACAAAATCAAAATACCGTCTAAAATCAAAAGATCTCCTTGCTCTAGTAATAATGATTTTTTAAGTCTTTTATGACCTTTATATGAGTAGCATGGTGTTTTGATAACTGAACCATTTAAATATTCATTTATCTGTTGATAAAAAAAATCAAAATCTAATGATCTCGGGTCATCAAAATTAATTTTTGATCTTTCACTGAACGATAGATTGCTAAAATCTTTATAATATGAGTCTAGTGAAAGATACTTTACATTAAAGTTTTTGTAATGCTCAACAATTCTATTCGAAAGCGTAGTTTTTCCCGATGCTGTTCCTCCTGCAATAGCAATAACAATCACTATTAAGGAACTATTTTAAAAATACCTTTGTTATCCACTGCTAAATAAATAAATCCATCAGGGCTTATTTTCACATCTCGAACTCTACCAATATTTTCAGCGACTTTTTCTCTAAATTTAACCTTGTTATTCTGATCTAACACCAATCTTTCTAGATACATGTATTTTAGAGAACCTACAAGAATACTTCCATTCCAATCATAATATTTTTTAGAATTTAAATATTCAAATCCACTAGGTGCAATTGAAGGTATCCAATAATATAATGGTTGTTCCATTCCAGGTAGATCTTTTTCATTTGTTATGGTAGTACCACTATAATTAATACCATATGTAATTTTTGGCCAACCATAATTTTTCCCCGATGAAATTATGTTAATTTCATCGCCTCCTCTTGGACCATGCTCATTAGTCCATATTTCACCAGTTAATGGATGTTTAAACATCCCTTGCGGGTTTCTGTGGCCATAAGAATAAATTGCTTTTTTTGCTCCAATTTCATTTATAAATGGATTATCATCAGGAATTGTCCCATCCTGATTAATTCTGTAAACTTTACCACCGTCTAATGCGATATTTTGAGGATTTTTATTTCTATTTCCTCTGTCTCCTATTGTAAAAAATAAATAACCATCGTTATTAAATTGTAGCCTACATCCCCAATGTAAAGATGATGTAGTTTGTTCTTCACCATGGTATAAAATTTCAATATTTTCAAGAGAGTTGTTAATTAGTGTAGCACTTGCAACTGCAGTATTTGCTCCAGTGTCATTATCCCCCTTAGAAAATGAAAAGAAAATTTTGTTATTAACACTAAAATTGGGATGTAGCTCAATATCAAGAAGACCACCTTGATTTTTCAAAAAAACATCAGGTATATTTTCAATTTCAATTGATTCACCATTATAAACTTTAAACATTTTACCCCTTCTTTCAGTATATAAGAATGTGTTTTCATCAATAAATTCTAAACTCCAGGGAACATAATCTGTTTCATGAATTTTTTCAATTGTGTAATTTATTTCTGTTGGAGTAATTATAGTCTCATCCGTTTGAGCACATGAAATGCAAAAAGTAAGTATTAAAATCAGCTTTTTCATTGAACAAAATTAATAAAAAAAACCTCCTAGTGGAGGTTTAATTAATTATTTAGTCTCTAAATATTTTCCAATTTCATTGAAATACCACTGAGTATCCATGTAAGCCCCAGTAGCTATGATTTTCCCATCTTTCCACTCCCAGTAACCATAATAGTGAATTGTATTTGCTTCACCTGAAATCTTAGAGTTTCCAGTCCAGGTCAACCAATGATTTGTAAAAATTTTACCATTATTGTAATACATTGTTGTTATGTTAGGATCATTGTGTTTTATATTATCAAAAACTTCTTGATCTTGCTTATATCCAGCAACCCATTCCTCATTAGTAAATTCTACACCATTTACTAAATGAACAGCATCATCAGCTAAATATTCATTTGCAATTTCAAAATTTCCATTGACGTAAGCAGCAGCAAGTTTTTCAACAATCTTACTTTCTTCACTGTTTGCATTTATAGTTCCTGACCAATCTCCATTATCAACTGAAACACCTTGTGAACATGATGCCAAGACCATGATAATTATTAAAATAAATTTTTTCATATCGCTTAAATTATATTATTTATTAAAAGTATTAAATCTCATCTGAATAAAAAATAGTTGTTTAAAAAAGTCGGGATGACAGGATTTGAACCTGCGACCCCACGGCCCCCAGCCGTGTGCGCTAACCGGGCTGCGCCACATCCCGCAGCTACAAATATAATTTAATGACAACTAATGTTGTACTTTTTTAGTCTCCAATAATTGTAGGGGAGAGGAGTGTAAAAACCAGCAAGAAGCATTATGGGAACTACCCACCATGTTAGCATTGCACCGCCTGTAAGTAATAGATCTGTTAAATTCATGGCTATTTCCATTCCAATCATGGATATAAAGGACATGCCAAATGCAGTTTTTAGTGAGGAAAAAAAATCCATTTGTTTTAATAAAATTATTGTTTCAAGAATTATAGAAGTAATTAAACCATTTATTATTGCCAAACCCATTACTTCAAAGTTATTCCAATTATGATCTATGTTTTGGAAATAAAATATTGTACCAAAATCACCAATTGAACACCCAGCAAGACACCAAAGAGTATTTGACTTAGCTCGTTTCCAAGTTGACTTACAGTTCCAATTCACAATAGGCTAAAAATAAGAAAAACCAATCAATTGAAATCAACTAATTGGTTATTAGATTGTCGGGGTGGCAGGATTCGAACCTACGACCTCCGCGTCCCAAACGCGGCGCGATAACCGGGCTACGCTACACCCCGAAAAAGGGTGCTAATATAAAACTCTTTATATTAACAACAAACACAAATTTTTATATTAATTTTGAGTCCATGTCTGTTGAAAAAATTAAAACTTTAATTATCGGTTCAGGGCCTGCTGGTTATACAGCTGCTATTTATGCTTCAAGAGCTGATTTAAAACCGGTTTTATATACTGGAATGGAACCTGGTGGTCAGCTTACTACAACAACGGATGTTGATAATTTTCCTGGATATCCAAATGGAATTGATGGGCCAAAAATGATGGAAGAACTTAAAGCGCAAGCTGAAAGGTTTGGAACAGATGTTAGAATTGGAGAAGCCACAAAAGTAAAATTTTCTAAAAATGGTAATGATTTGCATGAAATAACTATTGATCATGTTAAGATTTTTCAAGCTGAGACAGTAATAATTTCCACTGGTGCATCCGCAAAGTATTTAGGTTTGGAAAGTGAACAAAGATTAATTGGAGGAGGTGTTTCTGCATGTGCTGTTTGTGATGGATTTTTTTATAAAGGTCAAGAGGTTGCAATAGTTGGTGGTGGCGATACTGCAGCTGAGGAAGCAACTTACCTTTCAAATATATGTTCAAAAGTTACTATGCTCGTAAGAAGAGATGAAATGAGAGCTTCAAAGGCGATGCAACATAGAGTGAACTCTAAAGCTAATATTGATCTTAGATACAACACTGAGGTAGTTGAAGTTCTTGGCGATAATGTTGTAGAGGGTTTAAAAATTGTCAATAATAAAACACAAGAAATAGAGAACATTAATATTACAGGATTTTTTGTTGCTATTGGGCATAAACCAAATACTGATTTATTTCAAGGACAATTAGATATGGATGAAACTGGATATATCAAAACTAATGGAAAGACAACCAAAACTAATATTCCTGGTGTTTTTGCATCTGGAGACGTTCAAGATAAAGAATACAGGCAAGCTGTAACTGCAGCAGGAACCGGTTGTATGGCTGCATTAGATGCAGAAAGATATTTAGCCTCTAGAGCTATTTAGTATGTTTAAATACAATTTATTTCTTTTTAAAGATTTGCCATCTGCATGGTTATGTGGTGTGCGTGTAATCAAATTAGATGATCAGGGTTGCCATGTTAAAGTAAAACATAATTGGTTTAATAGTAATCCATTCAAATCATTGTATTGGGCTGTTCAGGGAATGGCTAGTGAACTTGCAACAGCAATGCTAATAATAAATGTAAAAGAATCTCTTGGTTATGATATTTCAATGTTAGTAATTTCTAACTCCTCAAAATTTTATAAAAAAGCGAGAGGAAAGATCATTTTTAGATGTGATGAGATGGATAAGGTAAAAGAGGTTTTCTCTAATTTAAATACAAAAAATCAAACAGGATTTTTAAAATTAAATTCTAAAGGTTATGATAGCGAAGGTAATATGGTTTCTGAATTTACTTATGAGTGGAGCTTAAAGAGAAAATTTTAACATTTTTTTAAATAAAAAACATCACAATTGTATTTAAATTTAAATATGTCGCGTCAAGTGTTCACATACACAAAAAAAGTTTTAAAGAAAGTTGCGTTCAATTTTTATTTATTTAAAAAAGAATTGAAAAAAGCTTCTTTAGTTTTATTACCCCACGAATATGAAGAGCTTAAAATATGGGTTGAAAATTATGTAAATAAACACCCTCACCTAATCGGTGTGCTTTAATCAATAATTTTAACTTTTATCTTAACATTATCAATTGGCCACTCTCTTTTATCGGTTTCAATGTTGGAAATAATATCAACAACATCCATACCCTTAATTACCTTACCAAATGGTGTATAATTCTTATCTAAGTGATAAGCCCCATTTTTATCAACAACAATAAAAAATTCATAAGGTGAGGCTAGCTTGTAAGGATTATCTATATCACTGCTTGGTATTGAAATAACCCCTCTGTGGTGCTTAAATCCTTTTTTCGTATCAGGTGGTAACAAATATCTTCCTATTTTACGTCTTCTTTTGGATATTTCATACGAATCTGAATTTCCACCTTGTATAATAAAATCCTTTACAACTCTGTGAAATGAAGTTCCATCAAAATAATTTTTTTTGATTAAGTAGATAAAATTTGATCTGTGATATGGTGTTTCATTAAATAATTGAATATCTATATTACCAAATCTTGTTTCTATACGAACTTTATTTTCTTTATTTTGTTTATTATATTCAAAAAAGAATGGTATTGCATTTTCATCATTTAAAATAAATTCATTTGCCACTGACTTGACTGCATTTTTTTCGATTTTTTTTACTGATTTTTGTTCAATTATATGTTTAGATTTATTTTGACATGACATTATCATGATTACGCAAATCAATAAATTTGGAAAATGAAATTTGATGTATTTAAACATAGATTGATAAAATTAAAAAATAAATCTCTTCCTGGTGTTAAATCCCATTTAGAATTAGCACCAAAAAACAGAATTCAACTATTAAAAAAGTATAAATTAAATTTGGAAAGCCATGATGCAGCAGTCTCATTATGTTTTTATCCAGATACAAACAACAATGTTATACTTCCATTAATTTTAAGAAATAAATATCATGGAGTTCACTCTAACCAAATTTCTTTTCCCGGTGGAAAAAAAGAGGATGATGATTTAGACTTGATTGACACCTCTAAAAGAGAAACTTTTGAAGAAGTTGGAATAAAAAAAGAAAATATGAATTTTCAGCTTAAACTAACGGATATTTATATTCCGCCAAGTAATTTTTTAGTCAGACCATACATTTTTATTATTGAGAAAACACCTTTACTAAATCCTAATCGTCATGAAGTCGTTAAAGTAATAAAACCAAACCTTAAATCTTTGATGAATTTAAATGTTAAGTACGGTTACATTAATGAAAAAAAAATAGAGTGTCCCTTTTTTTTAATTGAAAATCATATCGTTTGGGGAGCAACCGTTATGATTTTAAATGAATTTTTATCACTATTCAATCAATAATTTATTGTCTTATATTTGCCTAATTCAAAAAGGCGCTATTGTTTAAGAGAAATCCGTTCGGACATATACTTTTTATTAAAACCTGGTTGATTAGAATTTTAGGTCTTTTAACTCACCAGCGATTCAAAGGATTTAATAAACTTAAAATTGAGGGTTCAGAAATTTTAAATAAAATTCCTCAAAAAAATGTGTTATTTGTCTCAAATCATCAAACTTATTTTGCTGATGTTGTAGCGATGTTTCATGTTTTTAATGCTGGACTGAGTGGGAGAGTTGACTCAATTAAAAATATTGGTTACTTGTGGAAACCAAAACTTAATATATATTTTGTTGCAGCTAAAGAAACAATGAAGGCAGGCCCTCTTCCTAGAATTTTAGCATATGCCGGTTCAGTTTCAATAGAAAGAACTTGGAGAGACAAAGGAAAAGATATTAATAGGCAGGTAAAAATGAGTGATATTTCTAATATAGGAATAGCACTAAATGACGGGTGGGTTATAACTTTTCCCCAAGGTACTACAACACCATTCAAACCGATTAGGAAAGGCACAGCACATATAATAAAAGAATTTAAGCCGGTAGTTATTCCCATTGTTATAGATGGATTTAGGAGATCCTTTGATAAAAGAGGTATCCGAATTAAAAAGAAAGGAATACTCCAAAGTATGGAAATTAAAGAACCTTTAAAAATTGACTATGAAAATGATTCAATTGAGTCAATTGTTGAAAAAATTGAATTTGCAATTGAACAACATCCTTCTTTTTTGAAGGTTATCTCAAATGAAGATTTAAGTGATATAGAAAAACTAAACACTAAAAGGAAATTTTAAAATTATTTTAATGTTACAACTCTTTCTGACGGATTAAAAGGTGTTTCAATCAACTTACCTTCATTATTAATCAGCTCCAGTTTTATAGTAACATCACCTTTATCCAATCCTTCTATATAATATGCATTCCAGCTGTCGATCAGAAATTGATGAAAAGCTGTGCCCTGAGGAAATGTTTCTTGCTTAATAGTTAATCTTACTTTATTACCTGATGCTGATAATTTTGTATTTACCAAGTAAAAATCAAGTAACAATTTTTCAGTATCTAAACCTTCATATGTTCCTTTTGGTCTGCTGTAGAAAAGAAACTCATTATCTAAGTCAATTTGGTTTGAATTACCTATTTGAGTTAAAATATAAGCATCAGGATTTTTAACTGACTCATGATAGGATCTGGACAGGAAAGCCAAAATGATATTGTTGCCATCAGGCAGTTCATAATCAAAGTTTTCACCATAGTGTGCAGAATATGGGCCATTATTTAAAATAAAATGTATGTGTTGTCCTTTATCAGAATTTGCTAAGTCATAATCAAATTCTTTTTTTGTCTGGATACCTAGATCGTAATTATTAATATCAAAAGAAAAATTATATTTTATATCAGATCTAACTATTTCTTTGATTTCTAGAGAAGAATTTTCATAGGCAGGAGAGCCTTCAATTTTTTTTAAAGAAACTTTTTGTTGATTAATTGAACAAGAAAATAATAGTGTTGATAAAATTGATATAAATAATTCTTTAGAGATATTGCCTTTTGATTTCACCATAATTGAATAAATTTGAATAATGTCTTTTAAAAGTAGTAAAATATATATCATTATTTCTTTTTTATTTCTATTAAATTCTTGTGGCCTTTTAAGGTCGGATAATAGAAACATAAGTTATAGAACTGTAGATTTTGAGGAAAATAAATCACCTGTAAAACCAACATATGAAAATGTTGAAGACTGGTTAGTTCATCCTCAAAAAGATCTAAAAGAGTATCCTTTTTTAGATAAAAATAATGGTTTAATTAGGGCAGATGTATTCTTTATCGTACCAACTTTATTCACTGATAAAAGAAATAAAAATTGGAATTCTGATGTATACGATGATGATTTTACAAAAATTATTATGCAGTCAACCATCAAATATCAAGCAACTGCCTGGTTAGACTCTGGAAATTTATATTCTCCAAATTATAGGCAAGCTCATTTTAAGGTTTTTGACGAGGAAAGATGGGAGAATGGAGGTGAGAGAGCATTTGAACTGGCGTATGAGGATATTAAAAGATCTTTTGAGGTTTACTTACAAAAATACAATGAAGGAAGACCAATTATTATTGCAGGTCACAGCCAAGGTTCAGGTCATGCAATAAGGCTTTTACAAGACTTTTTTGATGGTAAGAAATTGAAGAGTAAGTTGATAGCAGCATATTTACCTGGAACTAAAGTAACATCAAATGATTTTTTTGATTTAGAGTTAATGAGTACGCCAACTCAAATTGGAGGTTATTTAACATGGAATACTTACAAACTATTTAAAAAAGATAAAAAAAGAAATTTTACTATTGATAAAGAATGGTTGATGGGAGCTGAATGTTCCAATCCAGTGACATGGAATTCTAGTGGAACAAGTACTTATTTGGAGCACAAGGGTTTACTATTTTTAAATGAAAAGATATTCAGTAATGCCCTTGAAATTGCATATATACAAAATGGAGTTTATTTACGAACTCCAAAAATTGGCCTAATAAACTCTTTAATAACATCGACTTTATGGGATTATCACAGAGGCGATATTAATTTGTTTTGGGAAGACATAAGACTAAATGCAATAATTAGAGTCCAAGAATATTTTAAAAATTTAGCTAATTGAGCTACCATATTGCCAACCCTCTCTTGAGTGTTCTTTTATAAATGCGTCAATATCTGGACGGTTGGTAATTTTCATATTTTTTGAATCATAATTTATTTTAGCTCCAAACCTTTGAGATAGTGTTCCAATTAGTGCCATCTCTGTAAGATCTGCTCCATAACTAAAGTTTGATTCGGGTAAATAGTCGTTTTTAATAGCATCAATCCACTCTTGAACTGGAGTTTCATCACCCCACTTAAGTCTTGGAATTGTTTCTTTAGGCAAATTATTTTTGAATTCTAACCACTCCTCATCGGAAACTAAAAGTTTTGGGTTATTGGGTCTACCTCCAGTTATTAGAGATTTTTTTGAACCAACCATAATCATACCTCCTCCCCAAAGTTCTTTGATTGGCCATGATGGATCAATTTCTGGTTTAAAACCACCTTCATACCATTTCATTGTAACACCTGGTCTATTATTATTTTTTGGAAATTTATAAGTAACTATTGATTTTTCACATACAAAATGGTGGTCATTTATTTTATTTTCAACATATGAATTTACTTCATCTGGCATACCTAAATTTAAAGCCCAGAAAGGACCATCCAAGGTATGACAAGACCAATCCCCTAATTGACCATTACCAAAATCATAAAATCCTCTCCATGATCTTGGTACATATACTGGATTATAATCTCTTACTTTAGCAGGCCCTAGCCATAAATCCCAATCCAAATGATTCGGAATATCATACTTAGGAGGAGGAAAACTTTCTGGAAGTGTCCAATAGTGGCCAGGTCTAAAATCAAAACTTCCGATCCACGCATGAACTTCACGAACCTCACCCAATACTCCAGCTTCATACCACTCTTTAATTTGTCTTACTCCATTGGTGGTGTGTCCCTGGTTACCCATTTGAGACACAATATTATAGTATTTAGCAGCTTTTTTTAATGTTCGACATTCCCATACATTATGAGCTAATGGTTTTTCCATATACACATGTTTCCCTAATTCCATTGCAATCATGGCAGGAGCAAAGTGAGTGTGGTCAGGAGTACTTATTATAACAGCATCAATCTCTTTATGCATTTTATCATACATTACTCTGAAATCAGTAAACTTTTTGACATTAGGAAATTGAGATTTAATTTTTTCATATCCATTTTTTGCCGTTATATCATCAACATCACACATAGCAACTATATTTTCTCCTGTTAGATCCTTATTTGGTAGTACAGGATTCCAGTTTGCTCCGCCTCTTCCACCAACACCAATTACTGCAACATTTAATTTACTATTAGTATTCTTACAACTTATTAAGCTTGGTGTAACTAATGCTGCTCCAGCTAGTATCGATGAGGATTTTAAAAAACTTCTCCTGTTTAAATTATTCATAATCTAGAATTCTCTGTATGGTGAATCTAAAAAGCTATTAGCTTCATCCTCTTGAAACCTTGCCTTAGAATTATCCCAATGAAGTGTTTTTCCGGGAAATCTTCCAGCAATAACACCAAGAAGGATGGTTTCTGTCAATCTAGATGAGTATGAAAAAGGGGCAGTACACTCATCTTTACCAAGGCATGCATCTATGAATTGATGATAATGTAAATAGGACTCCTTGCCATAATCTCTGACAGGAATCTCACTTAAATCACCATTTTCAACAAATTTTGAAACATCAAAATCTCTGTATTCATTATCCACAATCAATTTTGGAAGTTCCATAAAATGGGGGAGAAGTAGTTTGCCTTTTTCGCCCATAAACATTGCTCCTTGTAATGGAAGTTTATCACTATTTGGTAATTTTAGATCTCTATGTTTTTTTGGTGAACCTTTACCATCTTCCCAAATCCATGTTAGTGTGTCAGTTGTATATTTTGTTCCAGGGAAAACATACTCAACGTAATTTTTTTCCGGGAAACCAAAATTATTAGGTCTTCTACATTTATTTTTAATTGTCATAGGAACATCAAGTTCCAAGGCGTTATATGGAGTATCAAAAATATGGACACCCATATCACCTAGAGTTCCACATCCAAAATCAACCAGTTTTCTCCACATTCCTGGGTGATAAATTTTTTCTTTATAAGGTCTTTCTTTTGCTGTTCCTAACCACAAATTCCAATCAAGAGACTTTGGTATTGAATCCTCTCCAATTGGTGCAGGCCCATCATATCCCCAATTTTTGGGAGACCATGCTCTTACTGAACGAACTTTACCAATTATTCCTGATTTTATGAGTAGTGTAGCAAGTTTATAATCATAAAAAGAATGAACTTGAATACCCATTTGTGTTATCAAGTTTTTTTCTTCAGCCAATTTTTTCATTTTTCTAGCTTCGGAAACATGGTGAGTTAATGGTTTTTGACAATAAACATGCTTATTAAAATTCATTGCCATGATAGATGCAGGGGCATGAGTATGATCAGGTGCTGAAATAATTACAGCATCAATTTCATTGTGAATATTTTCTAACATTTCACGGTAATCCTTGTAAAGTTTTGCTTTGGGAAATAATTTTCCTGCTTCAACCAAGGCTTTATTATCAACATCACAAAGTGCAAAAACTTCAACTTTCTTGTGGGACGCAATGTCATTAAGATCTGCTTTTCCCATTCCTCCAACGCCAATGTGAGCCGTTTTCACTTTATTATTTTTATTTAAGATACTAAAATCTGGTATTAATGGTGTTAAACCTAATAAAGATGTATTTTTTAAAAAAGTTCTTCTTTTAGTCATTACTATAATTTTTTAATTTTTATTTCTCTGAACCATATTGGGCTATCATGATCTTGCAAAGCTATATACCCTTTTTTGAATTTACCATAATCAGGAAACTCATCCCACTTTCCAGAATTTCTTCTTTCATACCAATCCTCTGAATAAGGTACAAAGGAGAGTATGAGTTCTCCGTTTAACCAATGCTCAACTTGTTCATTGGTATATTTTATTTTTGTTGAATTCCACTCACCTGCTGGCTTTAATTTCTTAATTTTTTCATCAGCTGGGTACATCGCATAATCAGCTCCAGCTTTTTGCCAATCTTCAAGTTCTGAATTATTAAGTTTTCCCCAACCAAAATCATCAATTAATTGATATTCAGGAGATACAGCATAAGGCGCATGATACCCCTCTTTTACATGGTAAAAAACACCACTATTACCTCCAATTGGAAGCTTCCATTCTAAGTGTAATTCAAAATTTTCAAACTCCTCAGGGTAATAGATAATATCTCCTCCACCTTCCCAACTATCTTCTTTTTTTAACTTTGTATCAAATGTTAAATTACCATTAATTACAGCCCACTTTTTCGGAATTTCATTACCATTGTATGCTCTCCATCCATTTGTCGTTTCTCCGTCAAATAAATAAGTCCATTCAGCGGATTTATTTGCATTTTCACAAGAAAATAAAAAGCCAATTAAAATCCCAAATATTATACCTTTAAACCATGATATCCAATATACCTGATAATGTGTAACTTTCCATTGCATTCTCTTTTTTTCAGTTAATTTTTCGTGCCAAATGCATAGATTTTTCATTTTAATTATAAGTTAAGTTAATTTTTTCAAAAAGTTTAATTTCTCCAATAAATTGCCAATCCATATTTAAAGTTTGATTTGCAGTATGGTTGTGATGATCCTGATCTAACATATAACTTCCAGGTTTATTTATATTTCTTGTTTTAGAGTAAATTTTTTCGAAGTTTTCACGAATAGAAATAAAAATATTTTCACGCTCAATTAAGTTTTTAAGTTTTTTCCTGTCATTGTCATAATCATGTATTGCTAAAAAAGTTTCATAACTAAACTTTATTAGTATAGCAACTTGCTCATATACATCAATTGTATAATTTCCTCTAATTGTATTTTTTTTTAAATTTTCAATCTGTGAAAGAATTTCATTAATGTTATCAAGATGAGTTTTAACATTTTCAATTTTATTTTTGAATTTTTTACTCCATTCTCCTAAATTGTCTTTTTTATTTGGTAGCTCTATTATGTGGGTATTTAAACTATTTAAATTTTTTGAAATTTGGTTTCTATGTTTTTTTTCTTTTATGAATAAGTTTGCCCAATCTCTAACTGGATTATCTAATTTGTCAATGAAATCATATTCTTTACTTTTGAAAAGAGGAGAAAAATATCTGTGTCTAAAATTTGACTTAAAAATATCAGAACTTAAATCCTTTCCTCCCCAAGTATATTCAGCAAAAGAATAAATTCCTCTTTTATAAAGTTCAAAGTGAGGTGAGTCGTCATCCCAAAGTGTCAATAAAAGACCATTTAGATTCTTTTTGACTGATGTTAATGAAAATGATTTTATTGACTCAATATTGCTAGAGTCTTGGGGCATTAAAATCCATCTAGTTTGTCCAGCCGTAGCACCCATAACTTTCATATTATTTTCTTTGTACCAATCAATAGTTTTTAAGTTTCCTTCTGCCCAAGGATAAAAATAATTCCATCGCATATAAATACAATTTTTAGGAAAATCATCAATGTATTCAGTTAATTGTATTTTATTTTTTTCCCATATTTTTTCAACATCAACTCTCGATAATTCCGTATTTCTAGTTACATTCCATACCCCACCATGCTTCAAATACATATCATCCCAAAAAATTGGTATTCTATCATTTTCCATTGCAAAATTGGATACTTTATTTAGCCACAAAAGATTTAGCTCGAACCCTTTTTTATCACCCCTATCAACTACTCTAACTTCATCTCCACCAACATGTAAGTATTTTCCATGTGGTGTAGCCTCAATGGCATCTCTATACAAATCAAATTGTATTTCGTATGTTCCGGGATCAATAGGATTAAAAGCCCAGTCATTATTACTTACATCCCTAAATTTTGAATATTTTTCATGTTTAAGAATGTATGATGCATGACCAAGCCCTTGAATTAAAGGACTAATTTGAATGTTTCTTTCAATTGCATATTTACTTAAATTTTTCCACCATTCAATTGAATAGCTATCAGGTGATGCTATTAACGGTCTTTTTTCATATCCTAGCTTATCTTCAAATTCAACTATAATTCCGTTGATTTTTATTGAAGCTAATTCATCAATTAATCTGTAGTAATAATCTTTTTTTTCAGTGTGGTGCTTTATATCTAAATGAACTGATCTATATGTCAATGACGGGTAATCCTCTATTTTTATAACGGGTAAGTTAACTTTTGAGTACTCAGCATCTTGAATTAACTGAGACAAAGTGTTAAATGCATAGAACAGTCCAGCTCTATCTTTTGCTTTAATTCTAATTTGATCATCACTAATTTCTAAATAATAACCCTCTTTGACTATGGTTGAATTATTGTCAACTTCAAAAAATAATTGTGAATTATATTTTTCACCCTTATACAAATTCAATTCTTGATTTAGAATAACAGGCAGCTTATCATTATTTTCTGAAAAGTAATATAACTTAGTTTTTGAATTAATATTAGAATATTTCTTTTCATAAATAGTTTTTTTTGATGAAGGTAAAATAGTAAATGTATTAGTATCAAATTTATTACATGAAAAAAATGAAAATAAAATAAATAAACAATAAATTATATGATTATACATAGACTATACGAATGTAAAAAAACCTCACATTAATTATGAGGTTCTATTGTGATCGCGGCACGATTCGAACGTGCGACCGTCTGCTTAGAAGGCAGATGCTCTATCCAGCTGAGCTACGCGACCTTTAATTCAATGTAAAAGTAATTAATTATATTTTTTTTGCAATTCTTTTTTTGATCATAAACTATAGTTTACAATTATGAAATTGATAAAAAAATATTAAAGATTATAAGTAATATTTACTATTATGGTCAAAAAAATATCATTTTGATTTTTAAGACATAACTTTTTTACATAATTTTAAAAACTGGGAGTAAAAATTACCCCAAAACAATTAACTAATAAATTAATATGAAAAAGTATTTAATCTTATTTCTTTTTCCACTATTTGTTTTTTCTCAATCTAAAACAATTAATGGAATTGTAAATGATGAAAACGGTTCTCCATTGCCTGGTGCAACCGTACAACTTAAAGGTTCAGAATCAATTGGTGCAATCACAGATTTTGATGGAAATTTTTCAATTTCTATCCCAGTTGATGCAGAACAAGTCCTTATCGTCTCTTACATTGGATATTTAAATGAAGAGGTTGATGTTGCAAATCAAATTTCTATAACAGTTAGTCTTCAACCTGACACTGAAGCCCTAGATGAGGTGGTGGTTATTGGTTATGGGACAGTCCTCAAAAGAGATTTAACTGGATCTGTAAGTTCTATCAAGGTTGAAGATGATGTATCCAGAGCTGCAGCTACTGTTGATCAGTTGCTACAAGGTAGAGCAGCTGGTGTACAGGTTACCCAGAACGCTGCTAATCCAAACTCTGGTGTTAGTGTTAGAATTAGAGGAACAAATAGTTTAAGAGGAAACAATGAGCCACTGTATGTTGTTGATGGAGTTATAATATCATCAGCAGGTGAGGATGTTAACTCAGTTGGAACGGGAAATACTGGGCAGGATCCTCAAAGTGGTTTAAATGGAATTAACCCAAGAGATATTGAAAGTATTGAGATTTTAAAAGATGCTTCTGCAACAGCAATCTATGGATCAAGAGGTGCAAATGGAGTTGTTTTAATTACTACAAAATCTGGTTCTGTCGAAGATGGTAAAGGAAAATTTAATGTTTATTTTACATCAACAGTAACAGATATTACTAAAACTTATGATATGTTAGATGGTGTTGGATATGCAAATTACAGTAATGCAGCTAGAGCTGCAGCTGGAGAAAGCCCAAGGTATAGAGTTGAGGGGGATAATGTTTTTTCATTTTTAACAAATCCTGATGGTACACCCTCTGACGTAGTCGATAACTCCCCTAATGAGCTTTATAATTGGCAAGATTACATTTATGAACAAGGTATTAGTTCTAATTTAGGAGTTACGTTTTCTGGTGCTTCTGACAATGGTGACTATTATCTCTCTGCAGGTTTCAATGATATGAATGGGTTAATTGAAAATGCCAATTTTCAGACAACTGACCTGAGACTAAACTTAAATTATGATATTAACGAAAAGTTAAGAGTTGAGGCTAGACTATCTACATTTTTCAGTGAATCTGATTTTGCTGAAGGTGGTGACTTAATAGGTGGTGATCAGAGTTTTGTTCAACAAACGGTATCATACAACCCAATCATTGCAAACGGTCTTGATGATATCAGTGATTTTTTTGATGGAAATGTTTTGTCGAATCCTATAGCTTGGATTGATGATTTTACAGATGAATCTAAGGAAAACAGAGTAATTGCCTCACTTGCGGTAAAGTATAAATTTAATGTCCCTGGATTACAATATGAATTTAGAGTAGGAGGGAATTTAAGAGACAAAGATCGTAGTAGATTTTACGGATTAACAACTTGGCAGGGTGCTAATGCAAATGGTTTATATCAACAAATGAAATTAAATGCTCTCACATACCAAGTGAATAACTTTCTAAGGTATAACAGAAACATTAATAGAAATCATAGGGTAAACGCAACTTTGGGGGTTACTTATGATGTTAGAGATGTATCAAGTAGTACTTATGCGGTTCAAGATTTTGTTACAGCGCAGTTGGGTACAGATCAACCATTTCTTGGTCAAGTTATTTCCAATCCATTGTTATTGAGAGCTGCTGATCAACAAATGTTTTCACTGCTCGGAAGAGTCAATTACACTTTTAAAAACAAATATGTTTTGACAGCAAGTTTTAGAAGAGATGGCGTTTCTAAGTTTTCCGAAAATAACAGATATGGATTCTTCCCATCATTTGCTTTTGCTTGGAGAGCAGGCTCTGAAAAATTCATTCAAAACCTCGATTTATTTTCAAGTCTTAAATTAAGGGCAGGATGGGGTCAAATTGGTAATCACGGTATTGGCCCATATGGAACACTACCTAATTATGGAGCATCATCTAGTTTGTATGGAACTCCAACTAACGGAACAACAGTTCCGATTGTACTTAGTAATATTCCAAACCCCGATTTGACTTGGGAAACTACTGAGCAGTTGAATGTTGGTGTTGATTTTGGATTTAATAATGGAAAAATTAGTGGTACTATTGATGTGTACGAAAAGAACACAAAAGATCTTCTTCAGCAAACTCCTATTCCAACTTCAACGGGTTTCTCTAACATGTTAATTAACAGGGGAACTTTAGAAAATAAAGGTGTTGAACTTGGATTGGATGTAACAGTCATCGATCAGGGAGATTTAAACATTACTGTTGGAGGTAACATTGCATTTAATAAAACTAAAATTGAAAATTTAGGACTAATTCCTGGTGATGTTTTAATGGATAACGGATCAGGTGCATATGGTAATTTACCAATTCCTTCATATTTAGGAAATACACCAAGTCGTGGTAACAGTATAAAATTCCCTTTAAATATATTTTTAGAAGGATATGAAACTGCTCTTTTCTATGGTTGGAAAACAGACGGTATCTTTAAATCTGGTGATCAGATGTATCGAATAAATGGTTCAATGTCCCAACCCGGAGATATTAAAGTATTGGATTTAAATGGAGATGGACAGGTTGATTTAGCTGATAGAACAATCATTGGTAATCCAAATCCTGAGTATATATACGGATTTAATGTGAATTTGTCATATAAAGGATTTTCAATGAGAGCTTTATTCAACGGTACTCAAGGTAACGACATTGTTAATGGAAATATGTATAGATTTGGTTATGCTGAAGGAACTTACAGAAACATCATCAAAGAAGCTTGGACAGATAGATGGTCTGCTGAAAATCCAGACGGTACTTATCCAAGATTAGGCTACTCTTCAAATTTATTTGCTGCTGCAATGGATAGGTTTGTAGAAGACGGTAGTTATTTGAGGCTAAAAAATATAACATTAAATTATGATATACCTATTAAGCCTGATAACTTCATTGATTCTGCAAACGTATATGTTACAGGAACAAATTTATTCACATGGACTGATTATTCAGGGTACGATCCTGAAATTACATCATTTATGTACGATGGCTTAGTTCAAGGAGTTGATTGGAATAATAAACCAAACTCAAAGTCTGTCCTTGTAGGGGTCAATTTAACCTTTTAAAAACAAAAAAATTAAAATCAATAAATAAAATGAAATACTTAAACTACTTATTAATAATTCCAATTTTGTTTGCAGTGTCATGTGATCTAGAGGAAAATCCTCCATTTTTAGATGAGACACTATATCAGGATGTTCAAAGTGCTGAAGCTGCAAGAGATGGAATATATCAGTCAATAACTGGGTATAACACCCAGGAGAGACGTTTGTTTCTTGAGAATCTTTTTTCAGGTTTAATGTATACTGGAAAAGGTGGGAACAGAGTAACAACAAGAGATATGTCTACATTATGTTCCTTAAAACCAGGATATCATATGGATGCTCAGTTCTTATGGCAAGGTTTGTATCAAACTATTGCAAGAGCCAATGGTGCTATTGCTGCAGTGGCAACTGTATCTGATCCTCAAACGCAGGATGAAGTAGCATTTAATGATGTTGCTGGTCATGCTTATTTTGTTAGAGCGTGGTCATATTTTAGATTGGCTACACTGTGGGGAGATCTTCCATTATGGTTAGAACTTCCATCTCAAGGAAACACTAATAAAGCATTATCGCCAGAGGTGGAGATCTACTCACAAATTGTCTCTGATTTACAAACAGCATCTAGCCTAATGAATGGTAATGCTGGTATTGGATATCCAAAGCAATATGCTGCAAATATGTTATTATCTAAAGTTTATATGGCAATAGCAACTAATACAGGATTACAAACATCTGGCGGATCAATGGATTATTGGAGTATGGCATACGATGAAGGTATGAAAGCATATGGTCAATATTCACTTGTTAATGATTTTGCTAGCTTATTCACGGTTGAAGGTGAAAATTCTAATGAGTCTATTTTTGAATTACAAATTTCTCAAGATGCTACTAACTCTCAAATGGGAAGAAATTTTACACCATGGAAATATAAAGCAGGCATGCATTTTGGTTGGTTTAGAGTAACTGCATTTCAGCATGATAATCACCTTTTAACCTACGGTGGTAACACGCGTTATAATGCAAATAATCTTAATACAATGCCTGATAAAAGATATGCTGCTACATATCTGTATGATTATTTTAGGTTTGATAGGCCAGCTGCCAGGGTTAGAGCATATCCATCTGCAACTTGGAGAAGTTCATTTGGAAATTCTCATCCTTATTTATTTAAATGGACTGAGAAAGATAGAACTCATAAAAACCAGTTCAATAGTCAGAATATAGTTGACATGAGATATGCAGAGTTATTACTGATGCTAGCTGAGATTTCTAATGAATTGGGTAATGGACAAGAGATGTCATACTTAAAACCAGTTCTTGATAGGGCTGGGGTTCCAGTCAGAGCTGAGTTTACTCAGGGTCAAGCTTCTTTTAGAGATGCTATAATGGAAGAGTATAAATTTGAATTAATTGGAGAGGGACAGGATTCATTTCATGTTAGAAGAAGGGGAATGCAATATTTCTTAAATAACACAATTTTACCTCATAACAATTCTTTTGGAAAAAAGGTTGCTGTTGGTGCAAAAAAATATGTTGCAAATAGGGAAGTAAAATTCTCAACTAATGAGGCAGAAATTATGAAGTTTTTAATTCCTCTAAGTGAAATAAACACTAACGAATTAATTAATTAGAATGAAAAACTTTTTATCAACCTTTTTTTTAATTATTCCATTAATAATGTTTTCACAAACAGCTACAAAATGGCAACAGAAAAATGCTGATAAGATTTCAGATTATGTCATCGAAAAAATGGATTTAAATAAAAAAGATGCTGCTTTTTTTAGTAAAGTTCAGCTTTCTCAAATTGTAGAGAATGCTAATAATATAAAAGAAAGTGGAGCATCATCTGCTGACGAAAAAAAAGCTGTTTATAGAATTGGTTACACTAACATCAAAGCTAAACTTGAAAAAAGATTTGGTAAAAAGTTAGCTTCTGATTTATTAAAAGCTGCTAATGAAGCTAGAAATCGATAATTTATAATAAAAATCAGTTTAAAAAGGAGGAGATATCCTCCTTTTTTTTTAATTATTTTTAAATACTTAACTATGAGAATAAAATATTTAATAGTTTCATTTTATCTAATTTTTAGCTACTCCTTTTCCCAAAAAGAGAAACAAAATATCTTGTTCATAGGTGTTGATGATATGAGACCTTTGACAAACTCTTATGGTCATCGACAAATGAAGACCCCTAACATTGATAAACTAGCTAGTCAAGGAGTACAATTTAATCAAGCTTATACTAACATAGCAGTTTGTGGGGCAAGTAGAGCTAGTATTTTGACTGGAGTTCGTGGAAGTCAATCTCGATTTGTAAGTTATTACAGCAGGGCAGATGAGGATTTGCCTGATGCAATTGATCTTGCTAAAATTTTTAAAAATAATGGTTACAAAACTTTTTCAATCGGTAAAATATATCATCACGGCGAGGATAATATCGAGAACTGGGATTTTTTTAGACCCTTCCAGCATCAAAAGGATTATAAAAATCCAAAATCATTACTTCAAATAAAAGAAAGAGATGAATACCACCCAACAAATAAAAATCAGATTAAAACACCTCCTTTTGAGTATGCAGACGTTGATGATTATGCATATAATGATGGTCGGGTTACTAAAACAGCAATTCAGAATTTAAAAAAACTTAAAGATTCTAAGGAACCTTTTTTTATGGCAGTTGGGTATATTTCAACTCATCTCCCTTTTATACAACCTACAAAATATAAAAATCTTTACAGAGACGAAGATCTAGTTTTTTCTGATCTTAGAACAATTCCTGAAAATGCTCCGGCCAGAGCAGTGCATGAATGGACTGAACTTAGAAATGCTTACTTAGATATTCCGCAGACAGGGCCTGTTAGCCCCAAGATGGAGAAAGATTTAATTAGAGCATATTATTCAACTGTTAGCTATCTTGATAGTCTTATTGGAAAACTTTTAAGTGCATTAGACGACACAGGCCTGAGGGATAATACAACAATAATATTTTGGAGTGATCATGGCTTTTTTCTTGGTGAACACGGCTTTTGGTGTAAACATCATACATTTCAAGAAGCAATTCATGTACCATTAATAATATCATCTCCTGGAAAGAAAAAAGATTATAAAACTGAGGCCCTAGTTGAATATATTGACATTTACCCAACATTGTGCGAAATAGCTGGAATTGAGCCCCCAAAGTACATACATGGTAAAAGTATGGTTCCATTGCTTAATAACCCAAATCAGCAATTTAAAAATGAGATTTACAGCAGATATCAATTTAGAGAGGTGGTTCAAGATCATGAATTCTCATATCATGAAATATTGAATTACAATAAGTTCTACACTGACAGAGAGGGAAATAAAAAACCAACTTATGATTCTGATGTTAAAATAGCTGATTATATGTTGTTTGATATGAAAAATGATGTTAATCAATCTGTTGATATTTCTAAAAACTCCAAATATGAATTCTATATCGAGAAATATTCAGAAAAACTAAAAAAAATGAGAGATTTTACTAACCAACCAATTATAATAAAATGAAAAAAGTTGTTTATATAGTTTTGTTTTTTGCGATATTGAGTAATTCGCAGAAAAAATTTATTAATGAGCCTTTGGTTTCAGAAATTTTTACAGCTGATCCATCTGCTCATGTTTTTAATGGAAAAATATATGTATATCCATCTCATGATATAATCGAGGAAAATCCCAAATATGATGATTGTGGTAGTCAATATGCTATGAGAGATTACAGAGTCTTATCAATGGATTACATTGGAGGACCAGTTACAATTCATGATGTTGCGCTTGATTTAGATGATGTTCCATGGGCTAAAAGACAGTTTTGGGCACCAGATGCGGCAGAAAAAGATGGTAAATATTACTTATATTTTCCAACTAAGGATAAGCAAGATGTTTTCAAAATAGGTGTTGCTGTTTCTGACAAACCTGAGGGTCCATTTAAATCAAAAAAAACACCAATTGAGGGAAGTTACAGTATGGATCCAAGTGTTTTTAAAGATGATGATGGTAAATATTACATGTATTTAGGTGGTATATGGGGAGGCCAATTGCAAAGATGGGATGAGAATAATCAATATACACACTCTGGTTGTGAAACTCAAGATAGCGGCATACCAAACAGCCCAGCTATATCTCCTCGGATAGCTTTGATGTCTGATGATATGGTATCTTTTGCTGAAGATCTTAAGCCAGTTAGAATAATTGATAAAGATGGAAATCCAATTTTAACTAAAGACCATGACAGAAGATTTTTTGAAGCTGCTTGGATTCATAAAAAAGATGGTATTTATTATTTAAGTTATTCAACTGGAAATACTCATTATATTGTATATGCTACAAGTGATAATCCTTATGGTCCTTTTATATACCAAGGAGTCTTAAATAATCCTGTCCAAGGATGGACAAACCATCACTCAACATTGAAGTTTAATGATAAGTGGTATTTCTTTTATCATGATACTCAAATTTCAGGAAAAGATTTTCTAAGAAATGTAAAGTTAACAGAGATGTTTCATAATGAAGATGGTACAATTGAAACAATTAATACACTTATTGATTAAAAGATGTATAATATTGGCTATGATTTAGGAAGCTCATCTATTAAAATAGCATTAACAAATGCGATCACTGGTGAAAAAATATGCCTAATAAATGAGCCAGAACAAGAAATGCCAATTATATCTAAATCTAATGGATTCGCTGAGCAAGATCCAAATTATTGGTGGGAATTAATTTGTAAAGGAACAAAGAGAATAATAAAAGAAAGTAAGATTAATGCAAACGAGATATTGGGTGTTGGGATCTCATATCAAATGCATGGACTTGTATTAATTGATAACGATGGTAATTCACTTAGAGATTCAATCATTTGGTGTGATAGCAGAGCAGTAGAAATCGGGAATACTGCTTACGAGGAAATCGGACAAAAAAAATGTGTGGAACACTTGTTAAATTCACCAGGAAATTTTACTGTATCAAAGCTTGCATGGGTTCTTAAAAATGAACCTCAAATTTATGAGAAAGCATACAAGTTTTTGTTACCTGGAGATTTTATTGCTTATAAATTGTCAGGAGAAATTTCCACTACAGTTAATGGTCTATCTGAGGGAATGTTTTGGGATTTCAAGGAGGACAAAACAGCTGATTGGTTATTAAATTATTATGGTATCGAAAATGATCTTGTGCCAAATTTGGTTGATAATTTTTCAAATCAATGTTACGTCTCATCCAAAGGTTCTAAAGAAACAGGCCTTAAAAAAGGTATTCCTATTAAATATAGGGCTGGTGATCAACCTAATAATGCTATGTCTTTGAATATATTGAATATTGGAGAAGTCGCAGCTACAGGAGGTACATCCGGTGTTTTGTATGCATTAACTGAAAGCTTGGAATCAAATGAATCTTTGCGGTTAAATAATTTTGCTCACGTAAACTATACCAATAAAAATAAATTAATTGGAAAACTTTTGTGTATTAATGGCGCAGGTATTCAATATAAATGGATCAAAAACATTACAAATGCAAAAAGTTATTCCCAAATGAATCTACTAGCTAGTAAAGTTAACATTGGGTCTGATGGTTTATTGCTGTATCCATTTGGAAATGGAAGTGAGAGAATGTTTAACAATAATGAGATTGGTTCATGTTTCAAAAACTTAAATCTCAATCTACATTCAAATAGTCACTTATACAGAGCTACACTAGAAGGAATAGCATTTTCATTTATGTATGGAATGGAGATTTTAATACAAGACAACTTTAGTCCAAGCTTAGTTAGGGCAGGTAATGATAACCTATTTCAATCAGATTTGTTTTCACAAACTATATCTACATTGATTGATAAAGAAATTGAAATATTTGATAGTACAGGAGCATACGGTGCTGCAAGAGCAGTTGGATGTGAACCTAATGATTTTAAATCTTACTCTGAAAAAATTACTAAAAACGACTATGTTAAATCTTTTGAACCGCAAAAGCAGAAAGGATTATATTTAGATGCATATAAATCCTGGAAACAAAATTTAGAAAAAATTATAAATTAAAGTATTATGGCAATAATTGGAAATAAAGAATTTTTTAAGGGAATCAATGAGATTAAGTTTGAAGGCAAAGATTCAAAAAACCCGCTAGCTTTTAAATATTATAATCCAGAACAAATAGTGGCTGGAAAATCAATGAAAGATCACTTCAAGTTTGCAGTTGCATATTGGCATTCATTTTGTGGTCAAGGTGCTGATCCTTTTGGTGCTGGAACTCAAAATTTTCCATGGGATGAGTCTAAAGATCCTTTTCAAGCAGCCAAAGATAAGGCTGATGCTGCATTTGAATTTATTTCTAAGATGGGTTTTGAATATTTTTGTTTTCACGATTTTGATTTAATTCAAGAATCAACTGATTTTTCTGAGTCTGAGGATAGATTAAATTTTATTACTGATTATATTAAGGATAAAAAGAAAAATAGTGATATAAAATTACTATGGGGAACAGCCAATTGTTTTTCAAATCCACATTATATGAATGGGGCTGCTACAAATCCAGATTTTGATGTAGTTTCAAGGGCTGGTGGTCAAATAAAATTAGCATTGGATGCAACCATTAAATTAGGTGGTGAAAATTATGTTTTCTGGGGTGGACGAGAGGGGTATATGTCTCTTTTGAATACAGATATGGGTAGAGAGCTTGATCATATGGCACAATTTCTTAAAATGTGTAAAGATTACGCAAGATCTAAAGGATTTAAAGGGACATTTTTTATTGAACCAAAACCAATGGAACCATCTAAGCATCAATATGATTTTGACACCGCAACATCAATTGGGTTTTTAAGAGAGTATGGTTTGGATAAGGATTTTAAAATCAATATTGAAGTTAATCATGCAACTTTGGCTCAACACACTTTTCAACATGAATTAACGGTTGCTGCAAAGGCTGGAATGCTAGGAAGTATTGATGCAAACAGAGGAGATTATCAAAATGGATGGGATACCGATCAATTTCCCACCAATATTCAAGAAACAACTGAAGCAATGTTGGTATTCTTAAAGGCTGGTGGCTTAAAAGGTGGAGGAATAAATTTTGATGCTAAATTAAGAAGAAACTCAACAGACTCTGAGGATTTATTTTTAGCACATATTGGGGGAGCAGATACTTTCGCAAGAGCACTTCTAATTGCTGATAAATTGCTTACCGATTCTCCTATGTCTGAAATGCTTAAAAAAAGATATGAAAGTTTCGACTCTGGGCATGGTAAAAAGTTTGAGGACGGTAAATTAAAATTAGAGGACTTATACGATCTTGCAAAAGCTAATGGAAAATTAAAATTAAAAAGTGGTAAACAAGAATTAATTGAGAATATATTATTTAACTATATAAAATAAAAAATTATGGATGTAACTAAATCAATATTTGAGGGATTAGATTGGTTTGTATTAGGATTATATTTTGCAATACTTGTTGGGGTTGCTGTTTGGGTAGCTTTACAGAGAAATAAAAATACTGAAGATTATTTTCTAGCTGGACGTAATGTTGGCTGGTTTGTTATTGGAGCCTCAATTTTTGCTTCAAATATAGGCTCTGAACATGTAGTAGGACTCGCTGGTACTGGTTTTTCGTCTGGAACCCCTCTTGCTCATTATGAACTTCATGCATGGATTGTATTACTTCTAGGTTGGTTGTTTTTACCTTTTTACATTAGAAGTGGAGCATTTACAATGCCAGAATTCCTAGAGAAAAGATTTGACAGTAGATCTAGATGGTTTCTTTCAGTTTTTTCCTTATTTGCATATGTACTAACTAAAGTATCTGTAACCATTTACGCTGGTGGAATTGTTGTTTCAGAACTATTGAATCTTGATTTTTGGGTTGGTGCAATTGGAATAGTTGTTTTTACTGGTATTTATACCATAATTGGAGGACTAAAAGCAGTTGTTTATACTGAAACCTTACAGACAATTGTTTTAATTCTTGGTTCTGTGATTATTACCTTCCTAGGTTTCCAAGAAGTTGGAGGGTGGGACGAATTAACAAAAACAGTTACTGAAGTTAGCCCTGATCATTTTAATATGTGGAGACCCTGGGATGATCCAGATTTTCCATGGGCAGGATTACTATTTGGTGGAACTATTGTTGGTATATGGTATTGGTGTACTGATCAGTATATAGTACAACGAACATTGGCTGCCAATAACATCACAATAGGTAGAAGAGGTGCAATTTTTGGTGCTTATTTGAAACTTTTACCAATTTTAATTTTTTTGGTACCAGGGATAATTGCTTATGCACTTACTATTCAAAACCCGGAAATTTACAGTGTTATAGACCCAGTAACTGGTGTTGAAAGGGCAGACAGAGCTTTTCCAATGCTTGTTACAACATTATTGCCTGTAGGTTTAAAAGGTTTGGTGGCCGGGGGGTTAATGGCAGCATTAATGAGTTCACTAGCATCAGTATTTAATTCTTGCTCAACAATTTTTACTATAGATATATATAAACAAATTAGTCCTGAAAAATCAGAACAATTTTTAGTAAATGTTGGGAAAATAGCAACAGTTGTTATTGTTGTTTTAGGTATTGCCTGGATTCCTATTATGGAAAAAATTGGAGGTGGAGTAATGTATCAATATTTACAGAATGTTCAGGCCTATATTGCTCCCCCTGTTACAACGGTTTTTTTGCTTGGAATAATATGGAAAAGAGTAAATGCTCAAGCAGCAATTGTTACACTTTTTAGTGGTCTATTTTTACTGATTTTAAGATTGGGTTCAGAAATTGCAAAAAATGAAGGTATTATAGAGACTGGTTTTTTATATGATTTTGCATCAGTAAATTTTTCTTATATGGCTATATGGATGTTTATTTTTTCAGTTGCTTTGTGTATTTCAACATCATTATTAACATCAGAGCCTGATTACAAAAAAATCCAAGGTCTATCATATGGAACATTAACCAGTTCTGATAAAATTAGCTCTGAAAAATCATATAACTCTATTGATGTAGTCCTTTCATTTGTTCTTGTTCTAATTGTGATTGGAATATTAATTTTCTTCTCACCAATATTTTTTTAAATGAGAGTGTTTAAATTTTTGACAATTTATTTTTTTGGAATCCTATTTTTGACTGCTCAGGATCAAAACTCTATTAAAAATATTCTAAAAGATCATGGGTATCCTTTAGATTCCTTTTATGTTGGTGGTACTATTAATCATTCATCTTTAGGCACTAAAATTGAAAAATTATTTTTGGGTGAATTTAATTACCTAACACCTGAAAATGCATCTAAGCAAACAACTGTGCATCCAAGACCCGGTGTTTGGCAATGGAAAAAACATGATGATTTTATAGATTTTGCAGATAAGAATAATATTGTAGTAAGAGTTCACGGTCCAGTTAGTCCTCAGGCTTCTAAGTGGGCTAAAAATGATAATAGGACTAAAGATGAACTAATAAAGAACATGGAAGAGTATTTTATTGCTCTTTGTAAAAGATTAAATAATGAAAAGTCTGTGAAATGGATGGACGTTGTTAATGAAACTGTTTTAAGGAATGGTGAATGGTTTGCAGAAAAACCCGGCGATAATTCATGGGAGAATCCATGGACACAAATTGGTTTAAATGAAGATGGATTCCCTATTTATATAATAAGAGCTTTTGAAATTGCCAACAAGTATGCTCCAAATATCAGACTTGTTTATAATCATAATGGTGGAATGGAAAAGGTAATGTGGTTTAAGGTTTTGGAAACCATTGAATATTTAAGAAATAGAGGTCTTAGGGTTGACGGATTAGGTTGGCAAGCTCACTTAAGAGGTAAAGGTTTAAATAAAGAAGATTTAGATTTTCTTTCATTATTAATTGATTGGTCTCATGGAAATGATATGGGATTTCATGTAACAGAGCTAAACTTTTGGCTTAGAAATGAAAATCCAAATTCAATTGAAACCAGTAATATTCAAACTCTTTCTTATGTTAATATTCTAAATACATTAATTTCAAAGAAAGAAAATGGAATACTAACATTAAATCATTGGGGTTTAAACGACCGTCCTGGAAAGGGAAATTTTCCTAAATACATACTTAGTATTTATGAAAATGGAAAACCTAAACAAGCATTATACGCATTGAAAAAAGGATTGATCGATAAAAAAACGAATCTTTATTTACGGAATTGATTAATCCAACGTTTGGATCTTAACTCAATTTCAGGTATTCTTCTTCTATCATTATTTCCTCCACAAATTATACAAACAACGTTTTTTCCTATAATCTCTTCTTTGACCTGTCTCAATGCTGTAATTGACATTGCACCAGCTGGTTCTGCAATAATGTTGTGATTTTTTTCTAGATCTAAGACTGTTTTACATATCTCATTCTCATCTATAATTACTATATCATCGAGATATTCCTTACAGTAATCAAATGTTAAATTTCCAACCTTTCTTACTGCAGCACCGTCTACAAAATTATCTATTTCATTTAAAGTGATTAGTTTATTTTGTTTGATTGATTTTTTCATGGCTGGAGCTCCCATAGTTTGTATGCCAATAATTTTAGTTTTTGAAGATAACTGCTTAAAAACATTTATAGCTCCAGAAATTAATCCACCACCACCAATTGGTATTAGTAATGTATCTAAGCTAACATCGGTTTGACTTAAAATCTCTAAAAATAAAGTTGCTTGTCCTTCAATTATTTCATAATCATTAAATGGGTGTATAAAATTTAATTTTTTTTCATTGCAAAAAATAACTGACTCATCGAATGCATCATAAAAATCTTTTCCAGTCAATATTATTTCTACGAATTCACTACCAAACTCTTTAACTTTATCAATTTTAAGTTTTGGAGTTGTCTTTGGCATAAATACATAACCCATAATTTTTTTTAGTTTACAAGTTAATGCAAAGCCTTGAGCGTGATTTCCAGCACTGGCGCAAACAATTCCATTATTTTTTTTCTCTTTTGATAAGTTATTAATCTTATTATACGCTCCCCTGATTTTAAATGATTTTACTAATTGTTCGTCTTCTCTTTTTATTTGAATGTTTGAGGAATAAAGGTCAGAATAATATTTATTTTTTTGTAAAGATGTTGTTAAAACAACATCTTTCATGGCAGCTTTTGCTTTTTTAATTCGATCTATTTCAATTAATTCAATCAAGTTCTATAAGTCAGTATCGCTTAAATTAAAATATTTTTGCCACCTTTTTTAATTGACTCAAATATTTTATCAATAATTATCATGTCTTTAAGTCCTTCATCACCTCCAACGTTGTTGTGAGGAATACTATTTAATAAATAATTTGAAATTCCATCCATATGTAGAGCTTGCTGATTTACCTTAGGAAAGTATAATCTTTTTTCAGAGGTTTGGCCAGATAATGTTCCCCACGTATAAGCTGGAGATAGATTAGCAAACCCATTTTTAAAATCTAAGTTTAAATTATTTGAATTTGATGAAAAAGAGGTTTTGCAATCTGCCATTATTCCACCAGGAAATTCCATTTTCCATGTGATTGTTTCATCAACTTCTTTAAATTTAGTGTAGTTAGTTTTATACTCTTTTGCAGTTAAAGAAATTGGTTCTTTTCCTGAACAATATCTTGCAGCCTGGATTGCATAAATACCAACATCCATTAAAGCACCACCACCATATGATTTCTTGAGTTTCCAATTTTCACGATTTCCAATTTTAAACCCAAATCTATTGTCCATTGTTTGTAGTTTTCCAAATTTTTTATTTCTGCAAATATTGATAATTTCTAGATGATATGGATCATAATGAAGACGATAACCAACAAAAAGTTCTTTATTTACTTTTTTACTAATTTCAATCATTTCTCTGGCTTCAATTGCATTTAACGCAAGAGGTTTTTCACAAATTACATGTTTTCCAGCTTCAAGAGCTTTTATTGTGTATTCCTTATGCATGCTATTTGGAAGAACTATATAGACTATATCAACATGATTATTATTAGAAATTGATTCAAAATTTTCATAATTATATATTTGTTTATAACTTAAGTTATACTTTTCAGCCCAAATTTTCTCTTTTTCTTTAGTTCCTGTAACAACAGCTTTTAATTCACAATTTTTCGTTTCTAAAAGTGCAGGACCTAAAGCTTTAGTAGAATAGCTACCAAGCCCCACAAGTGCAATACCTAATTTTTTAGAATTATTTCCTTTTGAGGTTAAGTTTTGAGGAACTGAAAATCCTGCAAGAGATGTTATAATGGTCTTGTTAAAATATCTTCTTTTCATTTAAAAAATCCATATTCATTGAAAAATAATAATTTCTTTTTTTAAATTCAATAAATATATGCACTAACTAAAATAATTATCGAATGAGTTTTATTAATAGAAGAAATTTTACAAAAACATCATTATTAGCTGGAGGTGTTTTATTTTTTCCAGGATGTATTATTAAAGAACAAAACTCATCCTTTCTTTTTTTTAGTCATGATGAAGCCCAATGCATAATTTCATTGTGTGAGCAAATTATTCCTGCTGATGAAACGTTTGGTGGTTCAACAGATGCTGAAGTTATTTACTACATAGATAGACAATTAGTTTCCTTTTTTAAGCATGATTCAGTCATATACAGAGATAGTATCAAAAAATTACAAAAATTTTGTATTGAAAACTTTGATAACAAATTCAACAAACTTGAAATTGATATACAAATAAAAATTATGGAAATGATGGAGAAGAATAATTTAAATAATTCAGAATGGATAAACCCATCAATATTTTTTAATAAGATTCGTTTACACTCAATGCAAGGTTTTTATGGATCACCAATGCACGGAGGTAATAAAAACTACATTAGTTTTGATATTCTAAAAATTGAGGGGCTATTGAGACAAAGGTTAGAGTCACCTTCAAAAATTTCTTAAAAATGCTTCATAAAAATCATGTTAATGTTGTTGTGATTGGGTCAGGAGCAGGAGGTGGAGTAGTTGCAAAAGAACTATCATTTTTGGGTTATTCGGTTGTATTATTTGAAAGAGGTAAATGGGTTTCTTATAATAACAACTCAAATGATGAATTAAGTGATCAGAGAAACCAGATTCTAGGTGCCAATTTTGGTCCTGACTTAATTAAAAATCCAAGATCATTTGTTAACAAGTTTGGAACTGAAGAAGTATTCAATTCTTTGAAAGGATATGGAAATATTGCCGAATGTGTAGGATCTGGAACTGTTAGTTATGGTGCCATGGCATGGAGATTTATGAAGGAAGATTTTAAGATGAAATCAATTTACGGTCATGTACAAGGCTCAACTCTTGTAGATTGGCCTATTTCATATGATGATTTAGAGCCTTATTATGAAAAAGCTGAGTGGGAAATAGGTGTTTCAGGACACAATAAAAAAAACCCATTCGCATCAAATCGAAAAAAGCCTTATCCGATGCCACCATTTGAAATTAATAAAGAGGGAAAAATTTTGGAAAAAGCGGCGAAGAGATTGGGATGGAATCCTTTCCCAGTTCCAATGTTTAGAAATTCTAAGCCTTTTAAAGGAAGAACACCTTGTATGCGTAATAGTATTTGTGTTGGCAATGCTTGTCCAATCGGTGCAAAAAATGGAACACACAATACAGTTATTCCATTAGCAATTGAAACTGGAAATTGTGATTTAAAGACTGAATGTATTGTTTCAGAGCTGGTAATTGATAATAAATCAAACGTTAGGGGAGTCAAATATTTTGACAAAAATAAAAAAATGTATTTTCAAAGTTCTGATATTGTTGTTATATCTGCCTCTGCTAATGAAACTGCTAGACTTCTATTAAATTCGAAATCTAAACTTTTTCCAAATGGTGCTGGAAATAATAATGATTGGGTTGGCCGCAATCTCCAATCACATGCTTACACAGGAGCTGTTGGTCTTTTTGATTATGACATAATAGATTTTGATGGACCAGGAGCAAACATAGCTATATCTAACTTTAGTCATAACAATGAAAAAATTATTGGTGGAGGTATTATTCATAATGAATTTAATAGACTTCCTTATCAATTTTCTCAAATAAGACCACAAGGATCAAAGTTATGGGGTTTAGAACATAAAAAGTTTCAAATAAATAATTTCAAAAGGCTATCAAGAATAAACGGACCAATACAAGAAATGCCAAATTTTCATTCTAGAGTGAATGTCAGTAAGAAAATTAAAGATCATTGGGGTATTCCTGTAGTTCAATTTTCAGGTAAACGTCATTATCTTGATCATGAACACTGCAAATTTTTATCAAGCAAAGCTGAATTACTTCTGAAGGAAGCAGGTGCTGTAAAAACATGGAAAAACATTGGAGGAAAAGGTCAAGGAAGAGGACAACATCAAGCTGGAACTGCGCGAATGGGTAATGATAAAAAAACTTCTGTAACAAATAAATATGGTCAAATACATGAAATTGATAATCTTTTTGTTGCTGATGGTAGTTTAATTCCAAATAATGCAGGATTTAATCCCTCATTAACTATAATGGCGCTTGGGTATTGGGTTGCAAATTATATTAGTAAAAATTTTAAACATCTTCTTACTCATCAATAACCTTTGATAAAAAACCCTTGTAATAAAAATTACAAGGGTTTTTTGCGGAGAGACGGGGATTCGAACCCCGGCGACGGTTTCCCGTCGACAGATTAGCAATCTGCTCCATTACCACTCTGGCACCTCTCCAATTAGGAATCCAAATTTAAGTTTTAATTTAATATGTGAAAAAATAAACTAAATGTTTTTTGTAAGTTTTTTTACAAGATTATTATTGCTAAAAAAAACTTTAAGAAACACTTTCAAGACTGTATATAATGGGATTGCCAAAATCATCCCTACTATACCAAATAAAATTCCACCTGATAAGATAACTAAGAAAATTTCTAATGGGTGGGATTTAATGGAATTTGAAAATATATATGGTTGACTTAAAAAATTATCAATTAATTGAGCAAATACATATCCAATTATAACATATATGGTTTTTGGTATAATGATGCTGCTAAAATCCTGCCCAAGATAACTTGTCATTGTTAGAAAACTCATTAATATAATTCCAATCAATGGACCTATGTAAGGAATTAAATTTAATAATGCACACAAAAAGGCAATAACGACGGCATCTTTAACTCCAAATATTAAAAGAATGATAGTGTAGATGGTAAATAAAATAGTTATTTGAAATAAAAGACCTAAGAAGTATCGAGAAAGCAATACTTTAATTTCAATAATCGACTTCTCAATTCTCTTTTTCGTTTTGGTTGGGAATAGTTGAGTAAATAGTTTTTCGAAGTACTCTCCATCCTTTAGTAAAAAAAAGGTTATAAAAATCACGGATAAAATACCGAGTGTGATTGACCCTAGAATTGATCCAACAGAGTTTAATAGGACAGGGATAGCTTCCACACTGTTTTTAGTTAAACCTTCAATATCAATGAGACTTTGATTTAAATCAATATTGAATTTATTTAAATACTCATCAAACTCTAAATAAAGTATATTTATTTTGTCCTGAAAAGCATTAACATTTAATAATGACAAGTTTTTACCTTGTTCTAAAACTAATGGTATCAACAATGAAATAATACCCGAAATAACAACTAAAATAAATATGATTGCTAATATACTTGCCAAAGTAGATCCAAACTTCAACTTAGAGTTAAGAAACTTAACAATAGGTCTCGCTAAAAGTGTTAGAATTGAGGCAATAATCATATATCCTAAAATAATTTTTAATTCGTATATGATATATCCAACTAATATTAATGTTGTTATATAAAAAATAGATTTTAATATCGAATTTGGTACAAAATCTGAAAACATTTTGTAAATATATTATTTAATCATTGAAAAAATAGCACAAGCCATTATTCCTGCTGTTTCTGCCCTTAGCCTAGTTTCTCCCAAAGAAACAAATTTAAAGCCTGCTAATTTAGCTTTCTCTAATTCACTTTTGGAAAAATCTCCCTCAGGACCAATCATAATTAAATTATTTTTTTTTGAATTGTATGATTTAATAATATCTTTCTTTTGATAGTCTTCACAAGTGGCGATTAATTTATTTTCTTCTTTATTTTTTTTAATAAAATTCTTAAAATTTTGTGGCTCATTTAGTTTTGGTAAAAAATATTTATTGGATTGCTTTAAGGCCGAAATTAAAATGTTTATAGACCTTTTAATATTTATGTTTTTTTTTTGTGATCTTTCACAAATAAGTGGAGTTATCTCTGAAACGCCAATCTCTACGGCTTTTTCTAAAAATATCTCAAATCTTGTTTGGGATTTTAACAATGACATACCTAAATGAAGGAAAGGTGGAGTTTTAAATTTGATTTTTGAAAGTATTTCAAAGTTTGATTCTTTATCTAAAATACTTATAATTTTAGCACTAAAACAATAACTATTTCCATTTGTGAATTTAACCTTTTGTCCTTCCTTTTTTCTTAGAACTTTCTTAATATGAATGTGTTCTTTCCCTTTGAGTTTAAAAACCTTGGTTTGATTATCAATTTGGTCATTATAAAATAGTTCCATTATATCTTATATCTGGCTATTGAAATTTCATCAAGATTGGAAAATTTTTTTTTATTGTATTTTAAATATCCAACCATAGCAATCATTGCAGCATTATCTGTGGTATAATCTATTTTAGGAAAATAAACATTTAAATTTTTTATCTTTTCAAAAGAGCTCCTAATTTCTGAGTTTGCCGACACACCTCCGCCAAAAACAATATTTTTTATTCCAGTCTCTTTTACTGCTAGTAAAACTTTTTTTAATAAAATCTCAGTAATAGTTGATTGTAATGATGCACACAAGTTATCTTGTTCTTTTTCAATAAAATCTTCATTTTTATTGATGCCATTTTCAACTGTTCTTCTAAAGTTCGTTTTTAGACCAGAAAAACTAAAATTGAGACCCTTAACATTAGGAATTGTGAAATCATATTTAGTATTATCACCATTTTGAGATTTTTTGTCAATTAATGGACCTGCAGGATACTCTAAACCAATAGTTTTCCCACATTTATCGAAAGCTTCACCTATTGAGTCATCTAAAGTTTCACCTATTAATTTCATATCAAAATAATTTTTGCAAAGTACAATTTGAGTGTGTCCACCGGAAATATTAACTCCAATAAAGGGAAAATTACTCTTGATTTCACAATTATCATCAATAAAATGACAAAGTAAGTGTGCTTGCATATGATTGACCTCAATCAATGGTATGTTTAGTGACATAGCTAGTGATTTTGCAAATGATGAACCTACCAATAATGAACCCAAAAGCCCTGGGCCCCTTGTGTAAGCTATGGCATCTAACTGATTTTTTTCGATATTTGCTTTAGAAAGTGCCAGATTTACGACAGGAATAATGTTTTTTTGGTGGGCTCTTGAAGCTAATTCAGGAACAACTCCACCATATTTTTTATGTACTTCTTGGTCAGCTACTACATTAGATAAAATTTTATTATCTGATATTACTGCTGCAGAAGTTTCGTCACAAGAGGATTCAATTCCCAAGATTTTTACAGGCACAATCTTTGTTTTTGTAAATATAATGTTATCAATTATCAAAAATATCTTTTCAAAAAATAAAAAAAAGAAACTCTTAATATTTTTTTTCTTAATTCTCACAGTTTTTTTTCTAATTTTTAAATATCTAGAAAACAATATTCAACAAATTATCTCCAATGAGTTTTCCAAAAAAAGTAATTATTCACTTTCATTAGACGATGTGGATTTTAAATTT
>CACLGQ010000006.1 GCA_902606555.1 uncultured Bacteroidota bacterium | reverse complement strand
AAAAATTTCTTGTGGCTTGAGGATAATATCCAGCACCATCTAATGTTGTTATCTGACCTGGAGTACTCCATGTATCATCATATGTATAATAATATCCATTTGAGATATATTCTTTATTAAGCAAGTTATTTATCAATAAATTAATTGAAATAGATTCAAAAATTTTATTTGGTTCTAAGAAATATGAAATACCCATATCATTCACAAAGTAACTATCAAGAATTGAATTAGGCTGATCAGTGTTACTCATATATTGTTTGCCAACATATTTAGATAAAAAAGTAAAGCTTAAATTTTCAGAGTATTTGTAGTTAAGACTATTTGAACCAATAAATGATGGGGAAAAAGAAATGTTTGTTTTTCCATAATTATATAATGCCCCATCAACCATTGAGAATATATTTTTGTTCTTGTTTGAACTTAAAGTAATATTTGTTTGTACTGAGAATAAATCTGATAATTTAATTGAATTTTCAATTTCTAATCCAATCCTAGAACTTGAGCCGCTGTTTGTTCTTTTAGGATTCCCAACATCATCGATTTCGCCTGTCAAAACTAGCTGTTCGTCATAAAGCATAAAGTAACTATTTAGGTTAAGTAGAATATTTTCATTTCTAAACCGCCATCCTATTTCTATATCATTTAACCTTTCGGGCTTAATGTCGGAATTGCTTTCAAAATCTGTTCTATTTGGTTCTCTGTTCGCTCGAGCGTATGAAGCATAAATTAATGAACTTGAGTTCAACTTATAGGATAATCCAATTTTGGGATTGAAAAAATTGTATGATTTATCTAAAACCATATTGATCAAATCTGATGTAATTCCAGACGTATTATATTTTATTCCTCTAAACTGTACATCAGTATATAATTCTGTTTTTTCATTGAGAGAATACAGCAGTTTAGCAAAAAAACTTAAGTCCTTTTTTTTACCAAGACCCTCATAATACCTATCCCTTATTTCACCAATATTACTAAGACTACGAGCCCAAATTACCTCTCCATAATGATCTCCGACATAGGAACTGTAAGAACTACTTAAAGTTAAGTCAATCTTATCCTTAATATAATTAATTGAGCTATTAAAAACATAAAAGTCATTGTCCAACCATCTTCTCCTTATTAAGTCTGTTGTTCCGGTTTCTTTACCATTACTATCAATATCTGATTTAACAATTCCGTCATACGTATTAATATCCTCCTGCTCTTTATATTGTTCGAAGTAACCTCTTCCATCAGTGTAATTTAATCCTAAATTAAATGACCAATAATTATTTATTTTTTCATTCCAATGCAACTGAAAGTGATCTTGCTTATAATTATCAATTTCATTTTCATAAGTAAGTGGATTTTGACGTCTATTTTCCAGAACTTGATCCATAGATAACCCATCCCATGCCTGATATGTTTTTTCATGTCCACCAAATGATATTGCCTTGATTAATGTACTACCATTTGTATATGCACCTTGGATAAAGTATGATTTTAGATCAGAATAGGCCCTATCAACATATCCATCAGAATCAATCTTTGATAACCTACCGGATAGCTCAAAATGATCATTAATCTTACCTGTACTAAACTTAATTGTATTTTTTAGGGTGTTGTAACTTCCAAAACTACTTGATAACTCAGCAAAAGGTTGATCAGAAATAATATCTGTTAAAATATTAATACTTGCTCCAAAAGCACCGGAGCCATTTGTAGATGTTCCAACACCTCGTTGAACTTGCAGGCTTTCAACTGAGGAGCTAAAATCTGGTAAATTAACCCAAAAGGTACCCATTGACTCGGGATCATTAAATGGAATTCCATTAATGGTAATATTTGTTGATTGTGGACTCACTCCTCTAATCCTAATTCCGGTATAACCTATTCCAGCACCAGCATCAGATGTTGTGACAACAGATGGTAAAAAATTTAATAAAATCGGAAGATCTTGTCCAAGATTTTTAGATTTTAAATCCTGTTTATCAACGTTTGTAAAACTAATTGGTGATGAAAATTTTGCACGAATACCTTTAACGATGACTTCATCTAAGTCTTGTCTTGTTGTTTGTAGCGTATCATTAATAATTTCTTGTGAATTTATGAAACTAGAAATAAGAAACACCGCTAATAAAAATTTTTTCATAATTATAATATTAACGGGGTAAAAGTTAAGTGAGTATCATTTTCCTTACAAAAATTACTTTGTCAGGTTCAATGGGTATATTCTCAGCCTTAGCACCCCAAGTTTGTTCAAAGCTAAAAAAAAAAGGGCACAAGGCCCTTTTTTTGAGTTAATTTATACTAAAAAGAATATTTCAAACCAACAGAAATATTTCTTCCTATATCATGTAGATTTAAATTTTTCAGTCTTGATAAATGATCAACATATTCCTTATCAAATAGATTGGAAACTGACCAGAATAGATTTAAATCATTGTTGGCCATGTTTAACATATAAGATCCTGAAATATCAACAAGACTGTAAGATTCAGTTGTAGTTTCAAAATCTGCTACATCATTTTGATTTGCTTTCGAGAGCAATCCAATTTCATAACTACCAGCCTCATCAAAGTCTAAATCAAAATCTAATTTAAACGTCAATGGAGAGATAAATGGTAAAAAACCACCGTCTTTAACTTTACCAGAAAGATACTCAATTGATGTATTGTATGTTAACCAGTCTGCATTAGTTTTTCCTGAAATTGTGACTTCAAGTCCAAAAAGATTAGCATCCTCTTGAACATAATTATACAATGGCATACCTTCCATCTGTTTACCAGATGGTTTAATATATATGTAATTATCTAATGAATTGTAGAATATATCTACACCAAATTTAGTTTTTTCAGAAAATGTATTAAATGCAAAGTCAATTTGATTACTTTTTTCAACACCTAAATTCTCATCTCCCATATCATATCTTGCAACACCATGATGAACTCCATCGGCAAAAAGCTCAGATAAATTTGGGGCTCTATAACCAGTAGAAAAATTTAATCTATAGTTTGATGAAGTTCCTAAATTTTTCTTAATTCCAATTGATGAAGTAAAACTTGAATATGATTTTTCAAAATCAGAATTTGTATGATGATCATGAGCGTGAATATCTCTTTGATCACCTCTAAAACCAACCATCAAATCTAAATTGTCCAGGTGAACATGAGAAATACCATAAAAACCTATGTCTTGTTTCTCTGCATCAGGTATTAATTCTTCTTCTCCAAAATTTGAGTTTTCTTGATCTAAAATACTTCCTCCAAGAATGAACTCAAATTTATCAGTCTTAGGGAAAATATATTTGAAATCTAAAGATGTTGTCTGGAGCTGCATATCAATATGAGCTTCACCTTCATGATCTTCATCATGATCATCATCATCATGATCATCATGATCATCATCATCCCCATCATCATGATCATCGTCATGATCATCATGACCTTCTTCATCATGATGCCCAAATTCTTTTCTAAAATTATCAGAAAGCCCTAATGTGACTTGAAGCTCTGATTTATTAGCAAATTTTAAAGAATTTTTCCAACTAATAATTGTGTTCTCTAATTCTTGATAACTTTCTTCCTCCTCCTCATGTTCGTCATCATGATCATCGTCGTGATCATCATCTCCGTCATCATGATCATCATGGTCTTCTTCTTCGTGAGGTATGCCTAAGTTGGTGGCTGTGTAATTGAATCTTAAATCTGATTCAAAACCTTTAGACTCAAAACCAATTCCAAATTTGAAATCTTCCATTTCAGTCCAGGTATTTTCTACAACACCGTCTGCATTTTCATAATCTCCATTATCAATGATACTAGCTCTAGCAAGAATACTGAATTTATTAATCTTCGTATTTAAGCCAACAGATGTATTGATTCCTGAATAATTTGCATTATACAAACTTTCAATGTTAACTTTTAAACCATTTTCTGAGAGATATTTCTCAGGTGCAATATATAAAACACCCCCAATAGCATCACTTCCATAAAGTACAGACATTGGACCTTTTATGACTTCGATACTTGAAATACCTGAAGTATGGATTTCTAAGCCGTGTTCATCTCCCCATTGCATATTTTCAAACCTGATTCCTTGATAAACAGTTACAACTCGATTTCCACTTAAACCTCTAATTGTTGGTTTTTGTATACCAGGGCCTGTGGTTATGAATGACACGCCTGGAACATTATAAAGTGCTTTAGGTATAGACTGACTTTTCAAAAAGCTTAAATCTCCTAAATTGACTTTATCAACACTTATTACATTATTTTTGAGAGACTCATTAAATGGTGTTGATACAACTACTCCCTCAAGTGATAATGGAAGAATTGTATCATTTGTAGCCTCTTGTGAATGTACCTTATTTATATTTAGGATAAATAATAATCCTAAAATTATACTGTATATTTTTTTCATTTTTAATTATTTACGTTAATTGATTTTAATTTTTGTTTAGGTATGATCATGGTTAGGCGGCCCACGTAAATAAATTAAATACCGGTTAGAAAATTTAAGATTTATATTTTCAGATAAAATTTTTGAGTTGTAAGATGCAATTATAAATATGAATACAAATGAAATGAGAAAATGATTTAGTGGATTACTTAAGATCAAGCATAATACACAATCCTCTTCCATTTGATTTATGCCATTTTGAAAATGCTCATGATGATGAGCGTGCTCATGTTCATGAGAATGCATAAATATGTGGGATACATGAGCTATATAGGGAATAAATACAGCAAAAATAAAAAGGGAAATAACTAGTTTTTTTGACATTCTATCTGAAAATCACTGCAAATTTAACAAATTGTTTATTAATTCAATTGCCTTTTGCTTTCTTTTTTGATATGAACCAGAGATAGTAAAATAATTTTTATTATTTGTTTCAAGTGCTTTTTTAAAAGTATTGAAGAAAACTTTTCTGTCATTAGGTCTATCCCTTAAATCATCTTTTACCCATGGAATATCAATATCCATTAAAAGATATAAATCATAATAATTAAGCTTTGAGTATTTATCAAGTAAAGGATCGCAATAATTATCAAAATACAATTTTGAATATGTAGCAGTGGTCAATAAATCAGTGTCACAGAATAATATTTTATCAGTTTTTTTTGAAATTATATTTTCATTATTTATCTGTCCTTTTGCAATGGGCATAATATCATCTAATTCACAAATCTTTTGATACTTATCCCATTTTTCTTGTAAATAATGTCTTGCATATTCATCAACATAATAAGTATTGTAGTGAAGTGCTAGTTCTTTAGCCAAAGACGATTTTCCTGTAGATTCAGGTCCAAATAAAACAACTTTTAAGCAATTTGATTTTTCCTGTTGTAAATACTTTTCCATTTGTAGTATCCTGCAATAGCAATAAAGGTAAAAATAAAGTATTGAAAACTTGTAAAAGCTAGTCCTTTATAAAGGTAAAGAGGAACTGATATAATATCTCCAATTATCCAATAAATCCAGCTTTCAATTTTTCGTTTGGCCATCAACCACATTCCAACAAAAAATATTGAGGTTGTAAGAATATCAACATAAGAAACTACTCCACTCCACTTATCAAAGTAAGTATACATTAATGAAACAAGTAAACAGGACAGAGCTGCAATCAATAACATAATTTTTTTATCAGAAATATTTAGCTTGGTTATAGGAGTATATTCATTGTTATTTTTTCGAGTCCAATAATACCAGCCATATATACTTACTACAAAATAGTATGCATTTATAACCATATCCCCTAAAAGCTCCCACTTGAGGAGCAAGTAGACAAAAATAGAGGTGTTCACTAAACCAGTAGGAAAAACCAACACATTATTATTTTTTGAGAACCAAACAGAAAAAAAACCAAAAATTACCGCGAAAATTTCTAGACCCACATCAAGCTGTGAATAGGTAGAATATTGATGAAATAAGTAATTAATTATATCATTCATTGGATTGAACTATTGAACAAATGTAATCTGACTCTGTGATATTAAATGACTCAAAAAAATATTTTTTACCTAATTTTTCGACTTCGATTATAGAATGAGATAAGTTATTTGAAATTGATTGAATTTTAATTTCATTTTTAAAATCCAAATCAGGTTTTCTTATGACCTTATATGTTGCCTCTTTTATACACCAAACTAAAGTCAATTCTTTGATTGAGCTAGGATCTATCAAATCTCTTTCTTTAGAATTTATGAACTTTTTAGAGATATTTAAAATTTTATCTCTAAAGTCTTGGATATCAATCCCTACGGGTTTTGGAGAAATGGCAATTGAGCTAAAGCCTTTAGTATGGCTTATTGAAATGTTTTTTTCATTTTTAAGAAGAGGTATTCCTTCAGGGCTGTAATGGAGGATATCTAAACTAATTCCATTTAATTGAATTAATTTTCTAACTGCCAAAAACTGCTTTTTCATTTCATCAGATCTCAACTTATCGAGTCTAACCTCACAGTTTTTAGTTAAACGAAGGTTTGATAAAAAAAAATCCAATGATTCTTCAATGCTCCAGATTGAAAAAGAAATGTTATTTGAAATTGATTTTTGGACTATAACTGGCATTAAAAGTCCTAAAGATATAAATTATGAGATTAGGCTTCTGGAATAATTGACACAAAAGATTTGTCGTCTTTTTTCTTAGTAAACTTTACAATTCCATCAACTTTTGCATGTAAAGTATGGTCTTTTCCCAAATAAACATTATCACCAGGCTTATGCTTAGTTCCTCTTTGTCGAACAATAATGTTACCAGCTATTGCTTTTTGACCTCCAAAGATTTTAACCCCTAAACGTTTCGATTCTGACTCTCTCCCGTTTTTTGAACTACCTACTCCTTTTTTATGTGCCATTTTATTTTACTTTTTAGATTTAGCTTTTGGTGCAGCTTTTTTAGTTTTTGACGATTTGTCCTCAGCCGATTTTTTTGCTGGTTTGGCTTTCACAGTCTTTTCTGAAACTTTTTCAATAATAATTTCAGTTAGTGCTTGACGATGTCCATTTTTAACTTTATATCCTTTTCTTCTTTTCTTCTTAAATACAATTACTTTATCATCCTTTAAATGCTTTAAAACTTTTGCTTCCACTGTTGCATCTTTTAAATTAGGCTTTCCAACAACAACTTTAGAACCATTATCTAATAATAAGACGTTATCAAAAGTTACCTTTTCACCTTCTTTAGCATCTAACCTATTAACAAACAGCTTTGTATCCTTTTCAACTTTAAACTGCTTACCGGAAATTTTGACAATAGCATTCATAATTTTTACATTACAAAATTGATAAAGTATCAATAATTGAGGGGCAAATATACAGATTTATAATTATTTTCAAATGTTATGATTAAATAACATTTTATCCCATATAAAGTTATTAATTTAATGTTTGGTTATATTTTGTACTTAAGTTGTTATTATTAATTATTAATTTCACAATCCTATGAAAAAATTCTTATACACTTTACTGTTTTTTTTGGCATTAAATGTTAATGCTCAATTAATTGATTATGAATTATACACACTAGATAATGGTCTCGATGTTATTTTACATCAGGAAAATAGCTCACCTGTTGTAACTGTATCTGTTATGTATCATGTTGGTGCTAAAGATGAAGTGGATGGTAGAACTGGATTTGCACATTTTTTTGAGCATCTGCTTTTTGAAGGAACTGAAAATATTGAAAGAGGAAAATGGTTTGATATTGTTTCCTCGAATGGTGGATCCAATAATGCGAACACCTCTCACGACAGAACTTACTACTATGAAACATTCCCATCGAACAGCCTTGAATTAGGGCTTTGGATGGAAAGTGAGAGAATGTTACATCCTATCATCAATCAGATTGGAGTTGACACTCAAAATGAAGTTGTTAAGGAAGAAAAAAGACAAAGAATAGATAATGCTCCGTATGGTGCTTTGATTTATGGTACTGCAGTTGATCCATATCTTTATAAAAAACATCCCTACAGAAGATCCATTATTGGAAGTATGGAAGACCTGGATGCAGCGAAACTTCAAGAATTTATCGATTTTAATAATCAATGGAATAATCCAAATAATGCAGTTTTAGTTGTTGCTGGTGATATAGAAATTGAAAAAACTAAAAAACTGGTTGAAGGTTATTTTGGCGACATTCCAAATAATGGACCTGCTCCAGTTAGAGAAACAATTGTTGAGGATCCAATTACTGAGACAATTAAGATAACAGAATATGATAGTAACATTCAAATACCGGCCAAGGCTTTCCTTTACAGAACTCCAAGTATGAAAAGCAGAGATTCATATATATTACAATATATCTCTGCAGTTTTAACTGGTGGAAAGAGTTCCAGGATGGTGAAAAGAATGGTTGATGATGAAAAGCTAGCTTTACAAGTTATTGCGTTTAATCAAGCACAAGAAGATTATGGAAAATATTTAATGTTGTGCCTGCCTGTTGGCGAAACTTCACTTGAAAAATTGACATCAACAATGGATGAAGAAATTGAAAAAATAAAATCAGAATTAATTTCTGAAAGAGAATATGAAAAAGTTAAAAACCAGTTCGAAGTTCAATTTATTCAGAGTAACACCAGAATTGAAGGTATTGCCAATAGTCTTGCAAGAGCTCATATGCTTTATGGGGACATCAATAACATAAATAATCAAATTGATATATATAGAAGTATAACCAGAGAAGAAATTAAAGAAATTGCAAATAAATATCTCAATAAAAATCAAAGAGTCGAAGTAGACTATCTACCTAAAAAGAAATAAACTATGAAAAAATTAATATTATTTTTTGTTCTAACCTTTTTTTTCACAATTGATTTAAGCAGTCAAGAAAGTGATTATGTAATACCAATTGATAGAAGTGTTCAACCAAAGCAGGGAAAAACTCCTACAATTGACTTAAAGAAACCTACAATTTTTACACTTGAAAATGGGCTGACTGTTATAGTAGTTGAAAACAAAAAATTACCAACATTTAGTGTAAGAGTTTCAATTGATAATCCCCCGTCTAGTGAAGGAGATAAAGCTGGGTTGAGTCAATTATCAAGTGCTTTATTTGGTGAAGGGTCTAAAAATATTTCAAAACAGGTGTTTAATGAAGAAGTTGACTATTTAGGGGCATCTATTTCATTGGGTATGGGTTTTGCCTATGGAAATGGTTTATCAAAACACAAAGAAAGAATATTTGAATTACTTTCTGACGCTGCACTATATCCAAATTTTACTCAGGAGGAACTCGATAAAGAGAAGGACAAGTTAATAACTGGACTTAAATCAGAAGAAAATAGTCCTGCAGCAATCGCTCAAAGAGTCACTAGCATATTAGCTTATTCCAAAGATCACCCATATGGCGAATATGTTTCTGAAGAGAGTGTAAAAAATGTTTCACTTAAGGATATTGAAAATAATTACAAAAAAATGTTTAATCCAAACAACGCATACATGGTTGTTTCAGGTGATGTTAATGTGGATGAAATTAAACAGTTAGTCACGAAGTATTTTAAAAATTGGAAGATTTCTAAGAAGAAGCTTAATCAAACAATAAAAAATCCAGTTGATGTAGCGTCCACAGAAATAAATTTTGTCGATATGCCAGACGCTGTCCAATCTGAATTATCTGTTTTGAATATTACTGATTTACAAACAAATAGTGAGGATCATCACGCTGCTCTGGTTACTAATTATATATTAGGAGGTGCATTCAATAGTTATTTGAATATGAATTTGAGAGAGGAAAATGGCTGGACATATGGAGCTAGAAGCTCAATAGCTCGAAATAAATGGACAAATGCCACATTTAGGGCGACAACTTCTGTCAGAAATGCTGTTACTGATAGCGCCGTAGTTGAAACACTTAAAGAGATAAATAAAATAAGAGATGAATTTGTTAATGATGATATGCTTGCAACTGCAAAAGCAAAGTATTTAGGTAATTTCATAATGTCAACAGAAAATAAATCTCTTTTAGCAGATTTTGCTGTTAATATTAAAACTTTAAATCTTCCAGATGATTTCTATGAAACTTTTATAGAAAAGATTAATGCAGTAACTAAAGAGGATGTAAAAAGAATAGCTAACAAATACCTAAAGCCAGAAAATTTAAGAATAGTTATTGTTGGAAAAGGACTTGATATTGCTGATAAACTTGAAAATATTGATTATAATGGTACTTTAATTCCAGTTAAGTATTTTAACAAGGTAGGAAATCAAATTGAAAAACCAGTTTTTGCTAAAGAGATTGACGCAAGTGTCACAGTTCAAAATATTTTTGATAAATACATCAAGTCTGTTGGAGGTATTGATAAATTAAATACAGTCAAGTCAATTTCAATAACTGCTGCTGTAACTATCCCTGGAGCACCATTTAAACCTAGTGCTACAATAAAGGAAAAATTTCCAAATAAATCATCAATGGAAATGTCAGTAGCGGGGATGGGAACTTTGATGACCCAAAAATTTAATGGTGAGGATGGTTACATTGAACAAATGGGTCAAAAAATACCATACGAGGATGATCAAAAAAATGCTGAAAAAGAAAAATTAGGATTGTTTGAGGAAACTTATTTGGACTCATCAAAAATAGAAATTGTCAGTTTATCCCCAGTAGATGGGAAGGATGTTTATAAGCTTAAGGTTAATGATGATTCTTTTAGATTTTATGATGCAGAGACTGGCCTATTAGTCATGACAGAAGAAACTACTTCTGCCATGGGAAATGAAATAGTTACAGTGACTAAATTTTCTGATTACAAAGAAGTTGATGGTATTAAGTTTGCCTTCAAGACCGAAATAGTTACTGGTCCACAGACAATTGTAATTGAAGCAGATCAGGTAATTGTCAATGAAGAAATTGATGATGACTTTTTTAACTAGTCTTTTTTTTGTTTACCATATAAACACCAATTAGTATTATTGCTGCTGCAAAATATTGCATTATTGTTAATACTTCTCCATCCAATAGTGCCCAAAAAATTGCAACTATAGGCATTGTGTATGTTACTGCTGATGCAAAAAGTGGAGAAGCTATTTTTACAAACTTGTTAAATAAAGTCTGAGCTACTGCGCTACTAATTACACCTAAGATAAAAACAAATAATATTGAGTTTATAACTTTTATATCATAAAAATTTATTGAGCTAAAATCAGATAAAATTAATACTAAAAGAGCCGGAGGCGATATGGATAAAAATATACCAGCCGTGACAGCCTCAGGTGGTATTTCTGTAAGGTATTTTTTTATCAAGTTAACAGATGCAGCATATCCAACAGTAGTCATAAACACAAAAAAAGAATAAAAAATATTAGTATCTGAGTTGGTTTCTTTGGCCTCGTAAAGTAATAATATTGAACCTAATAGTCCTATAAACAAACCAAATATTTGCTTAGTTGAAAATGATAAACTAAAAAAAATAATTCCAATAATCAAAGTGTTTATTGGCGTTACTGTTGTGATTATTGATGCTAATCCGCTTTCAATTTCAGTTTGTCCATAACTAATTAAGTATACTGGGAAAAAGGTTCCAAAATAAGCTGTAATAATTATCCATTTCCAACTTTTCTTTGGTATTTTTTTTAATGAGTTGAATGAGTAAATACCTATTGCAATCGCTGCAAAAATCATCCTCAAACTTGCCAACTGAAATGGATTTAGACCAACTAAGCCCTTTTTTATAAGAATAAAAGAGCTACCCCAAATTATCGATAAAACAGCTAAATACAACCATCTCTTGTTGTTTTCACTTAATTGACCAATCAAAACTTTCTATGATTTTTTTTATATCGTTGCGAATATAATGTATGTAAGGCAATAATGAATCATAATTTGGTTTTGAATCAAATAATAAACTTGCTGATAAAAAATTTTGGATTGAATCGGTTATAAAAAATTGAACATTCGAGGGTGTATCCCCAACAAAAAAATAAACTTTAGAAAACACATCCTTGTATTCATTTGAGTATTCGCTTGTTAAAATTTGATCAGCAAATTCAGAATTATTAAAAACTTTTTCATCGAATTTACTGACTATATTATCAATATTATTTTCAAGTGAGATATTGTTTACATAAATTTTTGCCTTTAATTCATAATAGTCAATTTCATAGTTGCAATTATTATTTAAAATAATTTTTGTTGAATTGTTTATCTTAAAGCTGTGATTGCATGATTCTATAACTTTATAACTTGGATATGTAAAGTTTGGTGCAAAATAACCCTTTTGTTTAGGTAGCGTACTACTATCACACGATATTATAGAAAAAAATAAAATTAGTGATCTAATAGTCAAGAAATTATTAGTTAAAATGGCAAATCGTCAACTTGATTGGAGGTGTTCTCGGTATTTGACTCAGGTAGAGAACTTTCAGATTCTTTTGGATTCACGGATGAATCTAGCTCAGATTTGTTATTTAGAAAATTAAATTCATTAACGTGAACTTCAGTTGAGTATCTTTGAATTCCATCTTCACCTTGCCACTTTCTAGTTTTGAATTTACCTTCAACATATACCTTATCACCTTTTTTTAGGTACTTATTACAAATTTCAGCAGCCTTATTTCTAACTATGATATTATGCCATTCTGTATTTATAACTTTTTCGCCAGTTTGTTTGTTGGTATAGTTTTCATTTGTAGCAATTGGAAATCTTCCAACACAGCCACCATCTTCAAAATGATGCATTTTTATATCATCTCCCAAGTTTCCAATTAACATAACTTTGTTTAAGGATCCACTCATACTTATAAATATAATTAAAAAAAAAATCAGACAAGCTCAGAAATAAATTTATTTATAGGCTTAGGAAAAGGGTAATTTATTAATGATTTAATATCAACTAGGTTATCAAGCTTGTTATCTACTCTAAAAATAAAAAAAGTAATATGAAGGAGTTGGTGAGATAACTTATGATTGACTTTTTTTACCGACAATAATTCCACAAAATCTATTTCAAGTTCTTCTATAATTTGATGGGCTGACAACGATTGTTTTGTTTCAATCAGTGGAAATTCGTAAAGATTTTTCCAAATTCCTTCTGAGTTTCTTTTATTAATTTGAGTTTTATTATCATCTGTAACTACAACAACATAATTTAAATACCGATTCTTTATTAAGATTTTTTTCTTTTTGACTGGATAATTTTCTATACTATTTGAATTATATGCTTTGCAATCAGACGAAAAAAGACAGCTACTACAAACATATTTTTTTGGTTTGCAAATCATAGACCCATAATCCATTAATGCTTGATTAAAGTCCCCAGGATTTACATCCTTAATCAATTCAAAAGCTAATTTTTTAAAATATTTTTTTGTTTTAATTGATTCGATTGGTAGGTCAATTTTATTCATTCTTGAGAGAAATCTTAAAACATTTCCATCAACGACTGGTTGCAATTCATTATTGCAAATAGAGCTTACAGCTGAGGCAGTATAATCACCAATACCTGGAAGTTGAATTAATTGTTCATATTTTGATGGAAACATTCCATTATAGTCATTCAATATAATTTTTGCCGTCTTCAACATATTTATAGCTCTTGAATAATAGCCTAATCCTTCCCAAATTTTCATTAAATCTAAATCAGAAGTGTTAGCAAGTTTATTTATATCTGGGTATTTTTTTAAAAATCTTTCATAATATTTTATTCCAAATTCAATTCTTGTTTGTTGTAATATAATTTCAGAAACCCAAACCATGTAAGGATTTTTTGTTTTCCTCCATGGTAAATCTCTTTTATTTTGATTGTACCAATTAATAAGTTTATTTGAAAAAGACTCCGACATTACAATTTATATAATTAAAAATAATGAATATTACAATAGTTTTTTTATCATATAAATTTATATATTCGCAACCAAATATTAAAAGATTAGAAATGACTAAAGCAGAAATAGTAAATAAAATTTCTTCAAACTTAGGGTTGGAAAAAAATGAAGTATTAGCAACTGTAGAAAATTTTATGGATGAAGTTAAAAATTCTCTAAGCGAAGGTGAAAACGTTTACTTGAGAGGATTTGGAAGTTTTATTGTAAAGAAAAGAGCTGAGAAAACTGGAAGAAATATTCTTAAAAATACAACGATTAAGATACCCGCTCATTCCATTCCAGCGTTTAAACCTGCTAAAGTCTTTGTTGAGGATGTAAAAAACAACAACTAAAAAAAATATATGCCAAGCGGTAAAAAAAGAAAAAGACATAAAGTTGCTACTCATAAAAGAAAAAAAAGGAGTAGAGCTAACAGACACAAAAAAAGTAAATAAATTATTTTTATAATAAGTTCATTGAAATAGAAGATTTTAAATCTTCGACTGAAACAAATTAAGTTTAATTAAAATAAATTAATTGTGAATAAAGAAATTGTTATTCGATCAATTAATTCAGCAGTTGATTTTGCTGTCTTGCATGATGGAAAGCTTATTGAATTGCATAAAGAAAAAGACAATAATAAATTTAATGTTGGCGATATTTTTATTGCTAAAGTTAAAAAAACAATTACTGGCTTGAACGCTGCATTTGTAGATGTTGGTTATGAAAAAGACGCTTTTTTACACTATCATGATTTAGGACCAAAAGTTAAAACACTTTTGAAGTTAACAAGACTTATAAGTGAAGGTAAAATCACAAACTATTCTCTTGAAAAACTAAACTTTGAAAAAGAAATTTATAAACAAGGTAAAATTGACGATGTATTATCTACAAACAATACCATTGTTGCCCAAATAATTAAAGAGCCTATTTCTACTAAGGGACCTAGAATTAGCTCAGAACTTTCCTTCGCTGGAAGGTTTTTAGTTTTAATTCCTTTATCTAATAGAATCTCAGTTTCTCAAAAAATAAAAAGTAAGAAGGAACGGGACAGATTAAAAAAGCTCATTGAAGAATTTAGGCCGAAAGGTTTTGGAGTGATCATAAGAACAGTAGCACAAGGAAAAAAAATTGCTGAATTAGAAAAAGACTTACAAAGTTTATACAACCAATGGTTAACACTTTGTAGTAAATTAAACGGAGCAAAATTACCTTCAAGAATATTTAGTGAATTAAATAGATCATCATCAATTTTGAGAGATTTATTTGATGACCAGTTTAAGGGTGTTTATTGTAATAATAAAAATCTTTGTTATGAACTCAAAGATTATATTCTACAAATAGCTCCAAAGAAGAAGTCTGTGGTTAAATATTATAAATCAGATAAACCTATTTTTGAACATTTCAAAATTGAGAGGCAAATTAAATCTGCCTTTGGAAGAACTGTATCAATGAGTAAAGGTGCATATTTAATCATAGAACATACTGAGGCTCTTCATGTAATTGATGTAAATAGTGGAAATCGATCAAATAAAAGTGAAAATCAAGAAGAAACTGCTCTTGAAGTTAACTTAATTGCTGCTAGTGAAATAGCTAGACAATTAAGATTAAGAGATATGGGTGGAATCGTAGTAATTGATTTTATCGATATGCTAAAACATGAAAACAGAAGGAAACTTTTTAATCATTTCAAAGATGAGATGGATTCTGATAGGGCTAAGCATAAAATTCTTCCACCTAGTAAGATAGGTTTAATTCAAATGACAAGGCAAAGAGTACGCCCAGAAATGAATATAGTTACTCGGGAGGATAATCCAAATGGTATTGGAAAGGTAGAGGCTCCTATTGTCATTATCGATAAAATAAATAATTCCTTAGAAAAAATTATAAATAATTCATACGTTACTAAGCAAAATTTAAAGCTTCATGTACACCCCTTTATTGCGGCTTATTTAACTAAAGGATTATTTTCGAAACGTGTAATGTGGTTAATTGAATATAAAAAATGGATTAAAATAATTCCAAGAGATGCATACACATATTTACACTATAGATTTTTTAACATAAAAGGGAAAATTAATAATTATTAAAAAAGCGGCTTTATGCCGCTTTTTTTTTTAACTTATTTTAATGAATTACAAATATTTTTCAGTTGAAGAAATTCAAAAAAAACTTGAGTATTATTGCTCCTATCAAGAAAGATGTCACTCAGAAGTTTTTAATAAAATTATGAAATTAACTAGTGACTTTAATGATGCAAATAGTGTAATTACCAAACTAATTGATAATGGATATCTAAATGAGACCAGATTTTGTAAAGAATTTAGCATAGGTAAGTTTAACCATAAAAATTGGGGGAAAAATAGAATTATCTCAGAGCTAAAAAAAAGAAAAATTTCGGTGAAAAATATAGAAATAGGTTTAAATGAAATTGATGAGAATGTATATTTAAAAAAATTTAATGAACTATTCGTAAAACAACTTGATAAACATAATAGAAAAAATGACGTTCATACTAAAAAGAAAATTTTTGATTATTTTACATACAGGGGATGGGAGAAAGATTTAATTTTTAAAAATTTTGAAAAATTCTAACTACATTTTTATTTTACTTTTTATTTTGAATTTAGGTTGCATTAATAATAAAGCTGACCTAATTGTAATTAATTCAAAAATCTACACAGCTAATAAAAGTAATTTTGTTGCAAAATCAATAGCAATCCGAGATGGTAAAATTATAGAAGTTGACGACATAAATTTAGACTATAAATATGATGCAAAAAAAGTATTAGATGCTAATCAAAATACAATTCTGCCTGGATTAATCGACTCCCATTGTCATTTTTATAATCTTGGACTAGATCAACAAGTTGTTGATCTTAGAGGTACAACTTCCTTTGAAGAAATAATTGAAAGACTTAAAATCTATGATTTAAAAAATAGTTCTGATGTGATTTTAGGTAGAGGCTGGGATCAAAATGATTGGGAGATTAAACAATTTCCTGTAAATACTAGATTGAATAACATTTTTAAAAACAAATTAGTTGTATTAGAACGTATTGATGGACATGCATACATTGTAAATGATAATGCATTGCAGCTAGCAGGAATTGATGAAAACACTCTTGTTAGGGGTGGGCTAGTTTTATTAAAAGACAATAAACCAACTGGTGTATTGATAGATGCACCGATGTCAATGGTTGATAAAGTTTTACCAGAGAAAACACTAAAAGAAAAAGTGAATGCATTAAAAGCAGCAGAGAAAATTTCTTTTAGTTATGGTTTAACAACAGTCGATGATGCAGGGCTTGGAATGGAAATTATTGATATTGTTGATAGTCTTCATAAATCGAATGAATTAAAAATTAAAATTTATGCGATGATAAGTGTATCAAAAAGTAATATTCAAAAATTAAAAAAAATTGGAAAAATAAAGACTCCAAAATTAAACGTTAGATCCTTTAAAGTTTATGGTGATGGAGCTTTAGGATCAAGAGGTGCAGCATTGAAAAAACCATACTGTGATGATCCTCACAATTATGGATTTTTAAGAACAGATATCAAAGATCTAAAATATTACGCAAATGAAATTGCAAATATGGGATTCCAAATGAATACACATGCTATTGGTGATTCAACAGTTTCTGTTTTACTAAAAGAATATCAAAAGGTTTTGAATGATATTGATGACCCAAGATGGAGAATTGAACACTCACAAGTTGTTGATTTAAATGAATTCAATCTTTATAATGATAAAATTTTACCCTCAGTTCAACCAACTCACGCAACTAGTGACATGTATTGGGCATATGACAGACTGGGTAAAAGAATTGATGGAGCATATGCTTTTAAAGATTTACTATCCTCATCAAAAAGAATTGCTTTAGGAACAGACTTTCCGGTTGAAAAAGTCAATCCATTTCATACATTTTACAGCTCTATCGAAAGAAAAGATCTATCAGGCTATCCTGAAAACGGTTTTCAAATAGAAAATGCGTTGAGTAGAGAAGAGACATTAAAAGGAATGACAATATGGGGTGCATATTTTAATTTTGAGGAAAAAGAAAAAGGTAGTATAGAAAAAGGTAAATCTGCAGATTTTATAATAATTGATCGAAATATTATGGAAATTGAAGCAGCTAAAATTCCCAACACAAAGGTTCTAAAAACATTTGTTGATGGAGAATTGGTTTATCAAAATGATGCCCTGTAGCCAATTATAAAGTTTGCACCAGGCATTGGAACCAAATTTGTTTCCCAATAACTCTCATCAAAAATATTATTTAAGTTTAAAAATATTTCTCCTTGATCATTAAAAGGTTTGTAAATAATATTTGAGTCAATAATTGTGTAGTTTGTTGTATCTGATCTTTCTGCATATCTAAAAATTATATTTTGTGAAAGATTTTTAAAATACTTAAAAGAGAATTTAGAAATAAAATTATTTTTTAATGAGTTCAGCGAATATCTTGAATATGTAATATCAGCTACATAAGTATCATCATTTAATAAGGCGTATCCAAGCTTTAAAAACGAATTATTTTTGAAATTAAATACTACATCTGTCTCAAAACCTGAAGTTTTTAATGATCTTATGTTTGTTGCTTGCCATAAGTCATCTTGATTATTTTTAACATAGTCAATTATGTTCTTAGAATCTCTAGTAAATATTGCTGAACTAAGAATAATATTCTTAGAGCTGTATTTGAAACCAAACTCACTTGAAGAGGCGCTTTCAGGTTCTAAATTTTCGTTCCCAATTGTAGTTCTGTCACTGTAATACAAGTCAGTAAAAGTTGGTATTCTATATGTTTGACCAAAATTTGCATAAAGTCGTATTTTTTCGTTAAGCTTAAATCCAATATCTAAACCTGGGAATGAATGAAATGATAAGTCTGAAAAATAGGTCAAAGAAAAACCAGGGGAAATGGTTAATTGGTCATTAAATAGATTAAAAGCGTGATCAACATACAAGCTGCTACTAAATCTGTCATGCTTTCCAAGATTATTGCTCGTAATAGATACACTAGTAAATTCAACACCAAATCCTGTGTTTCCTAATGAACTTAAATAATTAAAGTTAACCTCTGCTGAAATTTTATTGGTTTTATGAAGATTTCTATAAATCGACGGATCACTTCTAACATATATGTATTCATCTTGGTTTCTTCTCCAATATATTTTGGGTTTAATTAAAAAATTTCCAGAATTATATATTGATGATACTCCAATAAGACTTGTTTGAGTTTCTTCATACTGATCAATGGCATCGGGTGAGGCATAAAATCCATTAGCTCCAAATTTTCTGTTAGATAACGTGGCTATAATATTTGTATTTGGATTATTTTTTGACAAACTTGACTTAATAAATATATTATCACTTTTATAATCAGTATTGTAACGGTATCCTTTAGATTTTTCTCTAGAATAATTAATCAAACCTCTATAATTATTACTTGAGATATTTGAATAAAGTGAATATTTAAAGTTTCCATATGAACCACCAGATATGTTATTCAAAAAAATAACTGCCTCTTTTTTATTAGCTTTCCATGCAGACTTGGTAACAATATTTATAGCTCCGTTAAATGCATTTTGACCATATATTCTGGCTGCAGGACCTTTGATTATCTCAACTCTTTCTATCAAATGAATAGGTATTAGCATGTTTAATGTGTGGTGGCCTGTTTGAGCATCGTCCATTTTCATACCATCAATTAATAATAATGTTTGGTCAAAACCACCCCCTCTGATATAAAGATCTGCTTGGACACCTCCTGCACCTCGTCTTCTTATATCAAGGCCAGTTATCTGCTGCATTAAATCTATAATGTTTGAAACACCACTTTGCTGAATTTGCGAGGAATTAATAATCTCAATTGATCTAAAGTTTTTAGAAAATGGAATATTTATTTTAGTTTCAGAAACTATTACAGAATCTAAAAATTGTTTTTTTTGGGAAAAAACAGATAATGAAAAAAACAGTATAATGAACCAGCTATACTTCAAAAAGAATGTAATTAATCAACTAAGATAATAAGTTTATTCTTTTTCATTTCGACAACACCTGATTGAATCTCAAGTGATGCTTCGCTCCCATTTAGAATATTTAAATTTTCTGATTTACTATCAAAATTACCTTTGAGTTTAATTTGTCCATTCTTTAAGGTCGATACTATGGGGGCATGATTATTTAAAATTTGAAAAGAACCCTCAGATCCAGGAAGATACACAGATGTTACATCACCAGTAAATAAAGTTTTTTCAGGGCTTACAATTTCAACAAACATAAAAACTTATTTAGCGTCAGCAATCATTTTCTCACCAGCTTCAATAGCTTCTTCAATTGTACCTTTTAAATTAAAAGCAGCTTCAGGAATGTGATCAAGTTCTCCATCCATTATCATATTAAATCCTTTGATTGTATCTTTAATATCCACTAATACACCTGGAATGCCTGTAAACTGCTCAGCAACATGAAACGGTTGTGATAAAAATCTCTGAACTCTTCTTGCTCTAGAGACAACAAGCTTATCCTCTTCAGATAATTCCTCCATTCCTAAAATAGCAATAATGTCTTGGAGCTCTTTATATTTTTGAAGCATCTCTTTAACTCTTTGAGCACAATTGTAATGATCATCTCCTAATATTTCAGGTGTTAAAATTCTAGATGTTGAATCAAGTGGATCCACAGCAGGATAAATCCCCAACTCAGCAATTTTTCTTGATAGTACAGTAGTTGCATCAAGGTGAGAGAAAGTTGTTGCTGGTGCAGGATCTGTCAAGTCGTCCGCAGGAACATATACGGCTTGTACAGATGTAATAGAACCTTTTTTTGTAGAAGTAATTCTTTCTTGCATTGCACCCATTTCTGTTGCTAATGTAGGTTGATAACCAACAGCTGAGGGCATTCTACCTAACAAAGCTGATACCTCAGAACCAGCTTGTGTAAATCTAAAAATATTATCTACAAAAAATAAAACATCCTTGCCTTGACCATCTCCACTACCATCTCTGAAGTATTCTGCTACAGTCAAACCTGAAAGAGCAACTCTAGCTCTTGCACCAGGTGGCTCATTCATTTGGCCAAATACAAATGTTGCCTTTGAATTTTCAAGTGCTTTTTTATCAACCTTACTTAAATCCCATCCACCATTTTCCATGGATTCCATAAAATCTTTTCCGTAATCAATAATTCCAGACTCTAACATTTCACGTAGTAAATCATTACCTTCCCTTGTTCTTTCACCAACACCTGCAAAAACAGATAATCCACCGTGTCCTTTTGCTATGTTATTAATTAATTCCTGAATAAGTACAGTTTTACCTACACCAGCTCCACCAAATAAACCAATTTTTCCTCCTTTTGCATATGGCTCAATTAAATCAATAACTTTGATACCAGTAAATAAAACTTCTGTAGATGTTGAAAGCTGATCAAAAGGTGGTGCTTCTCTGTGGATTGGTAGACCATTTTCTCCACTTTTAGGTAAATCCTCCATACCATCAATGGAATCTCCAATAACATTAAATAACCTACCATAAATATCCTTACCAATTGGTATTTGTATTGGACTGCCTGTAGATACTACGTCGGCTCCCCTTTGTAAACCGTCAGTAGAATCCATGGAGATTGTTCTTACCATATCCTCACCAACATGAGATTGAACTTCAAGAACTAAAACTGAACCATCATCTTTACTTATTTCAAGAGAATCATAAATTTTAGGTAATTCTGTACTTGTTGTATCAAATGAAACATCGACTACAGGTCCAATAATTTGAGAAACTTTACCAACTTTTTCTGACATAACTGAGAGTTTAATTTATTACGTATTGTTAGATGTGCAAATATAGTTTAAACTAAGATTTTTTTTAAGAAAATTAAATAAAAAAAGGCGTCAAAAAGACGCCTTTATTAACAATATCTGTTGATATGTAATTAATTACGGATTCAAAGTAAACGTAACATAATATTGACTACCAACCATTCCAGAAGCAGGCATCATCATATAATCTTTTCCTGTGAAGTTTGTTGCACCAATTTTAACTTTACTATTCAATTCTGGAACATCAAAGTTCATTGCAGCATCAAATACCCATGTTGCTGGAATCTGACCTGAGATAAATGATGAATCCCAATAATATGAATTATGATATCTTGCTGAAACATTGAATGCAAAATCATCACTAATCTCAGTCGAACCTAAAGTGAACTTAGTTCTAATTTTTGGTGTATTGAAAAACGTCGTAAAATTAGGATCTACTCTAGACTGATCCATTTCATTGTAACTAAAAGTTGCTCCAAAATCTAGTTTGTCAATTTTAGTTTCTACTCCAACATTAACACCCATTGTAGTTACAACTTCATTTGTGTTATTATCAACACTAAATATTCTGTAATCATTCTGTGCCAAAGCAGGTACAGCTGATCCATCAAAAAATGAACCATAATACGGTACTATAACTTGTTTAGAAGCTATGAAATTATTGAAAGTACTCCAGTGAGCTGAAAGATCAACTGAAACTTTTTTACCGTTAAGTCTATAACCAAATTCTCTTGAAATTACATGCTGAGGCTCAACAGGTTTTAAGTTTCCTGGTGTTAATGTACCAGCCTGAAAATCTTGAAGAATAATACCGTTATTCATTACCATATCACCAGTTATAGTGTACTCATTAAAGTTTGAACCTGTAAATGACATTCTAAACCTGTCAATACTATCCGGAGAAGAGCCCATTAAAACTGCAGAACCAACGTCTAATGCTATATACTGATCCTGAGATGATGGATTCATGAAACCAGTCTGATATGAAAATCTAATATTTTGATTCTCCGACAAAAAGACTAATGCACCTAATCTTGGTGTAAACTGTCCATCAAAGTATTGGCTTTTATCATATCTCATAGAACCTGTTAGTTTAACAGCACCATTAAATAAATCTCTTTGAACCTGCGTGTATACACCAAGTTGGTTAAACTTAATCGGTTCGTCGTAGTCAGTAAACAAAGATCCTGCTGAATTAAGCACATATTCTCTCGCCTGAGCACCTAATTGTAGATCAAATCCACTTACTAGATCAGAGGCGTTATAATTTACTTCAAAGTTGTTACTTTTTGAATTGTCTTTAATTGCAGCTCCACCACCTGAAATAGGAGTTGTAGTTGCCGCATAGTATGCTTGTTTAAATGCATCAGATCCTGGAACTAGCATGTTTTTATTTGCTTCGCCCCTTGCAAAAGCATGGGCCATGTAATTCATCTCTGGTGTTACATAACGATCAAACATGCTTGTATCCCCTCCAAACATAATACCTCCTAATACTTGATTTATTGCAGCCACAGGATTTGGATTGATCTGACCAAATAGGTTTAAGAAATAGTTTACAAAATAAGTTCCGGCCCACCCTGTTTGAATTCCACCTGGCTGAGCATTAGCAATTCTTCCACCTAAAGCAGCCAAATCGTGAGAGTTTCCAGCATCCTCTATGCTTGTATATGCTCTAAGATTAAGATTTTGTGTCTTATATTCAATTCTATGTTGTTGAATACTGAAGTTTTTCAACATATTTCTGTTTGTCGCATGGTAGATAGTATTTCCATTTCCAATTTTTGAATTCAATATTAGTTCTGAATTTCCATTGAATCTGTAATGACCAGCTATATCAATTTTAAAACTTGAAGCAATTCCATCAATTAAATCACTTTCAGCATATCCTTGTGTCGATAAAAGTTGTGATCCAAAATAATTTGGAGCACCCCCCCCAACAATTCTTGTAAGTGCCGCACCTTGACCAGAGCTTAGTTGTCCCGCATCGACTAGACCGGGAACAATTAATCCTAAAAAGGTTTCTGTCATATTCAATACAGACGCTTGTTCACCATACATATTCATTCCGTCGTAATCTGGAAACGTTGATGAATCAGCTAATTCAGAAGTTCCAGGTATATATCTACCATCCAAGTAATTAACATCTCTCATGTCATTAGCTCCCCAATCTTGACCCTCAGTATAGCTGATATTTAACTTTAATGCAAATTTATCACTGAAGGCTTTAGCAAATCTAGCGCCTAAATCGTAATAGTGATTGTCACCAGAAAAATCTTGAGAAGTGACACCATTTGTAAAGTATGCGCTAGTGCCCTCAAAATCAAATGGGTTTTTAGTTGTCATAAGTAAAATACCTTTAAACGCATTAGCCCCATACAAAGCTGAAGCAGCACCTGGAAGTAATTCAGCACTTAAAAGGTCTAGTTGAGAAGCACCAACTAAATTACCTGCGGCAAAACTTAAACCTGGAGCTTCATTATCCATACCATCGATTAACTGAACAAAACCAGTATTATCTATATTAGAAAAACCTCTAACCGATATAGTTTGAAGCAATAATCCTCCAGTATTAATTTGAACTCCTTTTAACGATCCCAAACTAGAGTAAAAATCTGCACCTGTAGATTGAGCAAGATCTTTATAATCAAATCTTTCAATTGTAACAGGGGATTCAAATAATCTTTCTGGAACCCTAGATGCAGATATAACTACATCGTCCAACAAATTTTCAGATTCACTAAGTGTGATGGATAAAGATAAATTATCTGAACTTACGTCTACAGTTGTGGTTTCGAAACCGATACTAGAAACTGATAGTGAAAAAGGTGGATTTTGATTAACTGTTATTAAAAACTCACCATCGAAGTTTGCGACAGCACCCGTAGTTGAATCAAAAACAATGTTTGCTCCAGGAATTGGATTATTATCCTCATCGGTAACAATACCTGAAACATTTGTTTGTGCGAAGATGAAAGTACTTATTAATACAGCCATCAGTGACAAAATTCTTTTCATGATATAAAAATTTAGTTTTTTAGTTGTTTTATATAATCTGTAAATATAAGAGATTTTTAGAAAACTCTTATTTTTTTACCCTTATAATAGGTAATTTGATAAAAATCAACTCTTTATTTTACAATATGTAAAAAACTAGACCTAATTTAAAATGTTCTAAATTCTTAGGAAGAGAATCAATTTTTTTATTAAAAAAAGAGTCCAAGGACTTGTAAAGTCCTATATTCCAGGTATTAAAACCAATATTCAGTGTTAAACCAATTTGATCAAGGTTTATTGGTGTGTTATTTAATTTGTATTTTTCTTGTTCACTTTCAAAGATATATGAGGATGAAAATACCCTAGAATATTTTAAACCTGCGTATATTCTCCAGAACTTATAATTATCTATTGACGAATTTCTCCACCTTATCTCAAATGGTATTTGAAATTCTGAATAGTTAAATACATTTTTACTAGGTATCTCTCTGTTATTTAATAATATATATGAATTAGAATTTGATAATTTTAAATTGTTGTTAAATGAATTTATTCCCAGACCAAATCCAATACCAATTGCAAACTTTCCAGAAGCGGATAATGGAATATCTCTTAAAAATCCAAAATTTAAGCTATTAGAAAACTTATTTTCTTTAAAATTATTAAGATTATCACCTAAAGAGTTATAATATACACTAAAGTATATTTGATCCTCTCGATATCTCTGAGGATTTTGTTGAGTATATCCAAAATACACGAACAAGAAAAATATGCAATAAATAATTTTAGGCATTAAGACTTATTAAACTAATATAAAGAAAATTATGAAGGCTAATTATTTTGTGAATAATCTCCTATTCGAGTAGTGTAGTTAATTTTAAGAGCATTAACTTTTCTAAGTTCTTGCTTTATATCAGAAATTAAGCCCATTTTGGTTTCACCATCAACCTTAAGTGCAGTTGTCAGAACATTTTGAAGTTCTTCCCTTTTAGATGCTCTTTCAGCAAGAACATATGCTCCAACATCGGAAACAGTTGCAAACTTATCATTTAACTGTATTCTTGGTTGATTTCCATATTTATCTTGATACCTGGCGCTTGGTTTTCCTGCATATATGTATATGACTCTGTCCTTTTTATCTAATTTTTGAATTTGATCTGCAGCAGGTAGTGTATTTTGAATCATAAGAGTGTTATCTCTAAGCACAGTTGCAACCATAAAGAAAAATAATAACATAAATACAATATCAGGTAACGATGCTGTAGATATTTTTGGCAACTCTCCGCTTCCTTTTTTCTTAAACTTAGACATATTTAACTAGTTTTATTTGGTTCTGCCTCGGAAAGTTTCATAGGGTACATAAGTTTAATAACACTTAACTTTTCCTTTAATTTTTCCTTAACTTTTTTATCAGTTCTTGGATCAGTATATTTTTTATCTGCCTTAACATAATCCATATTCTCTGACGGATACAATCTCAAGAATTCTCTATTTCTTAATTGATTATAAGCTGCTACTAATTCATTTTGAACAGAAATGTAAACTTTATAATCTGTTTCTCTGTCATTTTTCAAAGAAATAATGGCCTTGTCAGGATTGTCAGATGAGCTTCTGTCCCTTGATCCCTGGCAATAATCACATGCTTCTTCAGCTAAACCCCCTCCATTATCTAAAAAAGCAACTGCTTCACTTCTTAAATTTTGAATATCCATGAGTTTTTCTTCGACCAAAATTTGATTGTTTTTATTTACAACTACAGTGAAAATATTTCTTTCTTTAATAATTGGAGGATCAATAATTTCTTCCATGGGGGGAAGCTTTCTATTTATACCTGAGTCTGTTTCAATGGTCGTTGTTACCAAGAAAAAGATCAAAAGCAGAAAAGCTATATCAGCCATAGATCCAGCATTGACTTCAGGCGCAGATCTTCTTCCCATATTACTTTTTAAAGAATTTAATTACAGAGAAATAAATCATAATTCCACCTGCAATAAAAGTTAATAAATAAAATGTTCTAATCCCGGCCTCAACTAATTTAGATTCAACAGCTGAAAGCATTTTTCCATCCTGCATCGGAGTTTCGATACCCGACGAAAGAAAAAATGCAACTAAGAAAACAAAAACAAATGAACCTATAGAAATTCCAGCTTTCTTTAGTTTGGATTTATCAGAAACTAAATTTTTTAAAGAGAATACGAGAGTCATTAATACTGTTACTAAAAGGACAAACAAGGCCAAGTTTATCATGATAGATACAAAGCCATAATTTCCTTGCATAGCAGACATTTCAATATATTCATCACCTTGTCCTATAATAACTCCTAAAACTATTAATGCAAAAACAGCTAATACAAATACAGTGATGTTTGTAATTTTTTGAATATTCATAAAACTAAATTTTACTTCTTATGTGAAACTAAAATATCAATAAGAGTTATTGATGCATCCTCCATATCATTTACAATACTGTCAATTTTCGATACAATATAATTGTAAAATATTTGAAGGATAATTGCAACAATAAGTCCAAATACTGTCGTCAAAAGAGCAACTTTAATACCACCTGCAACTAAAGATGGTTGCATATCGCCTGCAGCTTGAATTTTATCAAATGCTTGGATCATACCTATTACAGTACCCATAAATCCTAACATAGGTGCTAAAGCGATAAATAATGAGATCCATGAAACATTTTTTTCTAACTGTCCCATTTGAACTCCACCATAAGCAACAACTGCTTTTTCTGCACTTTCAACTCCTTCTCCGGCTCTATCTAATCCTTGGTAAAATATTGAGGCAACAGGACCAGGGGTGTCTTTACATACATCTTTAGCAGCATTAACTCCACCAGACTTTAAAGCGCCTTCAACATCACTTATTAGTTTATCGGTATTAGTTGTAGCAAAATTTAGATAAATTATTCTCTCGATTGCAATTGCTAACCCTAGAATTAAACATGCTAGAACGATTCCCATAAATCCAGGGCCTCCTTCAATAAATCTGTTCTTAAGTTCTTGAGTAAATCCAATTGATTGAGGTTCTTCAGCAACACTCTGTTCAACTTCCTGCATTGATTCAGTAACTTCAACAGTTTCTGTTTCTTGTTCTTGGTTAATTGAAGCAAAGCTTATTTGTCCCATAAACAAAAAGAAGGAGCAAATTACTGTTAATGATAATATTTTTTTCATGGTTATATTATTATAGTTTTTAGGAATGCTAAATATATACAAAAAACTTAAAAACTCAAATCAATTGTAAATTGGATTTTTTGAAATATCAATTAATATTTTGGAACAAATAAATATTATTTAATGAATTTTTGTTTTTTGCCATAAGCAAAGGATCTCCACAGCCACTCTAATGGACCAAATCTAAATTTTTCCAGCCATGGTTTGGACCAAATTAATTGTATTATCCATATGAGTAAAACTATAATAATTTGGAGCCACCTATCAATCTGTCCAAACAAACCAAAACCGGTTCCAAAAAATAGTAGTGTACATATAAGCGATTGTAATATGTAGTTGGTTAATGCCATTCGACCAACAGCAGCAAATCTATTTTTTAAGGAATTTAAAATATTTGAATTTACGAATATCATTAATATAAATATATACGCAATACATAAGAATAAGCTTCCCCAATAATTAAATTGAGATCCTAAGAATCTTGAGTATTCCCAATTCCAATCTGCGTTAAAATTTTTAATTAATCCTATTATAATTAATGTAAAACCTAAAGGAAATAAAATGAAGACAGGTTTGTAATAATAAGCATTCGACTTGTTAGCAGTAAAAAAACCTAATTTATATAAAGCCATTCCAATCAGCATAAGTCCACTAACACGCCAAAAACCGTATAACGAAAAGAAAAAATTGGTTTCTAAATAGGTCGCGATTGCAGAATTATATTGAATTTGTTGTGATAAATTACCTGTTATCATACCAATTTCAAAATTTATTCTTTCCTGAGTTGGTGCCCATGATTGCGCAACTTGCGCTAATGAGTCAGCTGGCCACTCATCAAGTGTAACACCAAAAAATACAAACATAATTGAATGTATACTAAAAATAATAAGTCCAAGTAATAGCTGAATTGAAGGTTTTATTTTCCTTAGTGGAAATAAAATCAATGCACATAAAGCATATGTAAAGAGTATATCTCCATACCAAATTAAATGAGCATGAAATAGCCCTATAATTAGTAGCCAAATAGTTCTCTTGTAATGCAAACCGGCTGATTTTCCAGTTTTCATTTCAGATTTTGATGTTATCAAAATAATTCCTGAACCAAAAAGAATTGAAAAGATATTCATGAATTTCATATCGGCAAATACATGACTTAGAATCCATACCCATTTATTAATTCCATTTAAATCTCCAAAAGCCATAGGGTTTGAATAAGCTGAACCCGGCATTGAAAAACTTTGTATGTTCATAATCAAAATTCCTAGAATTGCAATTCCTCGAATTATATCAAGTGATTGAATTCTTTCATGAACTTGAGTTGGTGTAAGAGACAATTTCGAAATTTTGGTTTAGCAGAGAGGAAGGGATTCGAACCCTCGATATGCTATTAACATATACACGCTTTCCAAGCGTGCGCCTTAAGCCACTCGGCCACCTCTCTATTTTTTTCAAAAATAATCTTAATTATTAAAATCAAATACATCATTTGCATTTAATGATGTCTGGGAAATTATTTCAGAGTTTGAGAGGCCATAAATTTCAGAGAGCTTATCAACTACATAAGTTATATACGAACTTTCATTTCTCTTTCCTCTGTGTGGAACTGGTGATAAGTATGGTGAATCTGTTTCTAGGACAATATTTGAAATATGAATTTGATCTAAAAATTTATCGATACCACCGTTTTTAAAGGTAACTACACCTCCTATTCCAATTTTAAAATTTAAATCAATAATTTTTTTTGCTTGTTCTAAATTTCCAGTGAAACAATGTAAAATCCCTCTAAGTTTTTCAGACTTATTATTTAGTAAAATTTCATAAATATCATCGAAGGCTTCCCTACAATGTATAATGATTGGTAAGTTTTCTTCAACAGCAAGTTCAATCTGTCTTTGGAAAGCAGTTTTTTGTTGCTTTAAAAATGAAACATCCCAATGTTTATCTAATCCAATTTCACCGATAGCTACACAATTATGATTCCTTAAATTTTCTTTCACGACATTTAATTCATCAATAAAGTTTTCGTTAACATAAACTGGATGTAATCCTGCCATCAAAAAAAAATTTTCTGGATATCGCTTAATTGTAGTAATCATTTTTTTATTATACTTTGAGCTAATTGAGGGAAAGACAAACTTTTTTACACCACATTGAAATGATCTTAAAATCATGTCATCAAAGTCATGATCAAATTGATCTAGATATAGATGTGTATGGGTATCGATTATTTCCATTGATGTAAAGTTATTACATTAGTTAAAAATTATATTTTGAAGTTAAAGCCATTTTTAAAAAAAAGTGAATACAAATCAATTAATTTTAAAAGATTAAAAACTAATCATATTCAAGTTCAGGCATATATAAACGGAGTTAAAGGAGTATTTATAATTGACACTGGGGCATCTAATTCATGCATAGATTTAAAATTATTTGATTATTATAATGTCCGTTATGAGAAAAGTATAGAAAAGGCTTCTAGTGCGACAGATCAAATTTCTAATACCATGATTTCAAAAAAAAATAAATTTATGATTGGAAAATGGACAAAAAAAAATATTCCAATTGTTTTATTTGATATGTCCTTCATAAATAAAACACTAAATGAACATGGAATTGAAAGTGTTTCTGGGATAATAGGCTCTGATTTATTAAAAAAAGGTAAAGCAGTTATTGACTACTCTGATAATAAACTCTTTTTAAAATCCTAAATTTCTAGAGATTTTTTAATGTTATTATTCATCAATCCCTCGACAGGATTCTCTAGAAGCTCTTTAACTTTTAAAAGAAATCCGACAGACTCTTTCCCATCAATAATTCTATGATCATAACTTAGTGCGAGATACATCATGGGATGAATTTCAACCTTTCCATTAACAGCAATAGGTCTTTCTATTATATTATGCATTCCTAATATAGCGGATTGAGGAGGGTTTAAAATAGGGGTAGATAGCATAGATCCAAATACACCTCCATTTGAAATAGTAAATGTCCCTCCAGACATATCTTCAACAGAAATTAATCCATCCCTAGCTTTTAATGCAAGTCTTTTTATTTCCTTTTCAATTCCGGGAAAAGTTAATTTTTGAGCATCTCGAACGACGGGAACCATTAAACCCTTTGGACCTGAGACAGCTATGCTAATGTCATAAAAATCAAACTTCATTTGTTGATCACCATCAATCATAGAATTTACGTCAGGAAATTCCTTTAATGAATATACAACGGCCTTAGTGAAAAAACTCATAAATCCTAAGCTTACATCATGCTTAGATTTAAATGTTTCTTTGTATGTCTTTCTTAAATTAAAAATTTCTGTCATATTAACTTCATTAAATGTTGTTAACATGGCCGTTTGATTTTTTACAGCAACCAATCTTTCAGAGACTTTTCTCCTTAATAGTGACATCTTTTTCGATTGTATATCTCTATTTCTTGATATACTATCGATATTAACTTTTGGCAATGCCTTTAAAGCATCCTCCTTAGAAATTCTGCCATTTTTTCCAGTACCAATTACATTTTCAGGTTTTATTCCTTTTTCGTCTAATATTTTTTTTGCTGCAGGGGAAGCAGCATCTATAATTTTTGTTGTTTTTATTTTTGGAACTTTATTTTCTTCTTTTTCTATATTTTGAGTAGATGAACTATTATAATCAACTTTGATTTCTTTGATTACTTTTTTTCCGGTTGTATCAATAGTACAAACAATATCTCCAACTAAAACGGTATCTCCCTCTTCTGCTTTTAAAGTTATAATTCCACTTTCCTGCGCTGGTAAATCTAATGTTGCTTTATCAGAGTCAACTTCAGCTATGGTTTGATCTTTTTCAACATAGTCACCATCTTTAACTAACCATTGTGCAATTTCAACCTCTGAAATTGATTCTCCAGGTGATGGAACAGGCATTTCTAAAATCATTTAAATATGTTTAGTTTTTAAAATTAACATTTTTAATCATTTAATTTGAAATAGTAGCTGGTTCAATTTGCTGATCACTTTTCAGTACAATAAAGCTAGAAATAGCATTGTATGCATTTTTGTTATTATATCCTGGTGTACCTACAAAATTATTTGTCCATGGCTTAAAATAATACTCAAAATTTAGACTTGAATTAGAGACATCAGAATCAAATTTATCTATCCTAATAGGTACAACCATTCCAGGACACCATCCTGCCCTGTCGGGCGCCCAATTTCCTGCTTGATTATTTATAGGATTAGATCCACATCCAATAGGACCCATATAATGACTAAATTTGTCTACGTTATCAATTTTAATTTTGTGAGTTCTAAAACACCATTCAGCACATGCTCTTCCGTCACTGTCGGCTGGTGTTGCATGTCCCCAACCTGAAATTATTGTTCTAAAATGTGCACTTTTAATATTTGGTCCGAAAGTTATTGTCTTTTTTAAATCAAATTTTACTTCATCTAACTGAGTGTTTCCATTTTCTCCTCCATAGGGAACTCCAGATAATGAATTTCTGTTAAATTGAATGACAGGCGTAACTTCATAATATTTGTAATCGGGTGTTCCTGACAAATAATCAAATTCTAAAGAAATAACCCATCCACTAGCAACCCAAGTTTCAGCATATATTTTTAATTCAACATTTCCAGTTAGGATTGATTTAAAATCTGTTACATTAACCTCTAGACCTCTTGAAAGCTGAGAATTTCCAACTCCATAGGGTGTAATATGACGAGCAATTTCATAAAATTGATCATCACTTTGATTTTTGACCAAAATATTAGCAAATCTGTCCCAAGGATCACAACCCCCTGCAGGACACTCCAATCTTATATACATTTTAATAGCCTCGATATTTGAATTATCAGCATGCAAATCAAAATTTTGTGATTCAGCCTGACTAAAGCCTGAGCCCCAAGCTAGTCTTTTCTTTGTAAATGTTTTATAATTGAACTTTAACTGTATTCCTGCTCCTGATAAATTAATTTTAACATCCTGAGCCTGATCATTTTGGATATTAATTGATCCAGTATAGGACTGAATTTTGGTTGGTGAAAATCTAACATGCAAGGTTTTTGATTGGTTAGCCTCTATTGTCAACGAATTTTCAAAATCTAAATTATTAAAGGAAATTTCAAACCCCTCAGGAGAATCAATTTTTAATGCAGAAGTCACATTTTTGCTTTCAACTAAAACAGAAATTGTTGAAGATGATTTTGATACCATTGTGTCATCAAAACTCATCGATGTTTTATCAACTAATATTGAGGGTATTTCGGGTATAATTTCATCACCTGATGAATCATCACCACCACCACAAGCAATTAACAATACAAAAGTTATTAATAACATAAAAAATTTAAATCTCATATCCACCTATTTACCTTTTTACAATAATTTTCAAAGCTTTCTCCAAATTTTTTCCTCATTTCAATTTCCTCAGGTTCAATTTGGAATTTGTTAATATAAAATATAAAAACCGGTACTACGATACAACCAAAAATATTATTATTATAAATAGCATAAGCCATAATCATAAATAACATTCCAAGATACATAGGATTCCTTGTTATTTTATATATTCCACTAATTACCAAATTACTAGTTTTGTGAGGACGAGTTGGATCTACTGTAGTTTTTGTTTTCATGAACTTTAGGACAGCTAAAAAAATTATAATTAAGCCTAAAATCAAAAATATTATTCCGGCAGCTTTCAAATTAGGCTGAGAATATTCAATCTGACTTTCAAATAGATAAATTATTCCTATGCATAAAAACATAACAATTGGAGGGGGAATTTTTGTATTTAAATATTTCTTCATTTTAATATCTGTAATATTCTGGCTTGAACGGTCCTTTACTATTAACACCAATGTAATCGGCCTGTTCTTTTGATAATTCCTCTAACTCAACTCCAAGTTTATCTAAATGTAATTTAGCAACCTTTTCATCTAAATATTTAGGTAGCATGTAAACTTTATTTTCATAATTATCAGAATTTAACCAAAGTTCAAATTGGGCTAAAACCTGATTTGTGAATGAATTACTCATTACAAAACTAGGGTGGCCTGTTGCGCAACCTAGATTTACCAATCTTCCCTCAGCAAGAACAATTATTTCTTTTTCTTTTAATTTATATAAATCAACTTGAGGTTTAATTTCAATTTTTGAGTTACCGTAGTTTTTATTAAGCCAAGCCATGTCAATCTCATTATCAAAATGACCAATATTACATAAAATTGCCTTATCCTTCATGATTTTGAAATGTTCTTCCTTAATGATATCCTTATTTCCAGTAGCAGTTACTATAATATCAGAATTTGGAATTGCATTATTCATTTTTTTAACCTCATATCCATCCATAGCAGCTTGTAATGCACATATTGGATCTATTTCAGAAATAGTTACAATTGCTCCTGCACCTGAAAATGACGCTGCAGTACCCTTCCCAACATCACCATATCCAGCTACAACAACCCTTTTTCCAGCCATCATTACATCCGTTGCACGTCTAATTGCATCCACTGCACTTTCCTTACAACCATACTTATTATCAAACTTTGACTTTGTAACCGAGTCATTAACATTAATAGCTGGGATTGGTAATTTATTTTCTCTCATTCTTTCATACAGCCTATGAACACCTGTTGTTGTCTCTTCCGAGAGTCCTCTAATTCCACTTACTAGTTCTGGGTATTTATCTAAAACAAGATTTGTTAAATCACCTCCATCATCTAAAATCATGTTTAATGGCTCCATATTTTCCCCAAAAAATAATGTTTGCTCTATACACCAATTAAACTCTTCCTCATTCATTCCTTTCCAGGCATAAACTGAAATACCTTTACTTGCAATTGCTGCAGCAGCATGATCTTGAGTTGAAAAAATATTACATGAGCTCCATGTAACTTCTGCCCCCATTTCAATTAATGTCTCAATTAAAACTGCTGTTTGGATTGTCATATGTAAACAACCAGCAATTCTTGCACCCTTCAAAGGTTTTTCTTTAGAATACTCATCTCTGAGAGCCATCAAACCTGGCATTTCAGCTTCAGCAAGGCTTATTTCTCTCCTTCCCCAGTCAGCTAAAGAAATATTTTTTACTTTATATTTTAGAAATTTATTTCCCATTATTTTATTTCAATTTTTTTTTAATTATATCGACGTAATCTAATTTTTCCCATGTAAAAAGTTCAACTTCAAATTCTTTAATCTCACCTGAACTTGATGTAAATGATTTTTTTACCTTTTTAGGCTTTCTTCCCATGTGCCCATAACAAGATGTTTCAAAATAAATTGGACTTCTAAGCTTTAGTCTTTGTTCAATAAAAAAAGGTCTTAAATCAAATATTTCAGAAACCTTTTTAGATATTTCTAAATCTGTCAAATTTATCATTGATGTTCCGTTAGTATTTATGTATACAGCCATTGGTTCAGATTGACCTATTGCATAACTAACTTGAACTAAACACTCATCTGAAACTCCAGCTGCAACAAGATTTTTTGCTATATGTCTTGACGCGTATGCTGCACTTCTATCTACTTTACTTGGATCTTTTCCAGAAAATGCACCACCACCATGTGCACCCCTTCCACCATAGGTGTCAACTATTATCTTTCTTCCAGTCAATCCTGTATCCCCGTGAGGACCGCCTATTACAAATTTACCTGTAGGATTTATAAAATATTTGATATCTTGATTAAAGTATTTATTGTACTTGGGATATTTTTTTAAAAATTTAGGTATTAAAATTGAAAAAATATCAGACTTAATTTTTTCAAGCATTACTTCCTCATCATCAAAATCATCGTGTTGAGTAGATAATACAATATTTGTAATTTTTTGTGGTTTATTATCAGCTGAATATTGAACAGTAACCTGAGACTTTGAGTCTGGTCTTAAATATTTAACTTGATTATTCTCTTTTCTTAAGTTTGAAAGTTCAATTAATAATTTATTAGATAAATCTATTGTGAGCGGCATATAATCCTCTGTTTCATTGCAAGCATACCCAAACATGATACCTTGATCACCAGCACCTTGATCTTCAGGGTTATCTTTAATTACACCCCGACTTATGTCAGGTGATTGTTCATGAATATAAGAAAGTATTCCACATGAGTTTCCATCAAATAAATACTCGCTTTTATTGTATCCAATTTTTTTTATTACATCTCTTGCTATTGACTGTATATCCAAATATACGTTTGACTTAACCTCACCTGCTAATACTACTTGACCAGTTGTTACTAAAGTTTCGCAAGCAACTTTTGATTCTTTATCAAATGCTAAGAAATTATCAACCAATGCATCACTTATTTGATCCGCGACCTTATCAGGGTGTCCTTCGCTAACAGACTCGGATGTAAATAAATAACTCATTATTTCATATTATTTTTTGATTTATCAAAAACATAGTCTATAACTTCTTTATGTCTTTTATCAAATCTAGCTTTACTCCCAGAAGCTGGTGCGCCATAAAACCTTCTTGAAGCAACTCTAAAAGTTTTTGCAATTTCTAAATGCATCAGTAAATGTCCCCAAGCACCCATATTCCTCGGCTCCTCTTGAGCCCAAACCAATTCATCATATGAATAGCTATCAATTGTTTTTATAATCTCTTTTTCAGGTAGAGGAAATAATTGTTCTAATCTAACAATTGCTACATCAGAAATTTTATTTTTTCTTTTGTGATAAAGAAGATCATAATAAAACTTACCAGAACAAAAGACTAGAGATCTAACTTTTTTTTGTAAATCCTTATCATCAATAACTGGTAAAAATTTCCCGTTTATTAAGTCCTGAGTTTTTGAAATTACTTTAGGATGTCTTAATAAACTTTTTGGAGTCAGTAATACTAATGGTTTTCTAAATGTTGTTAATTGTTGCCTTCTTAATATATGAAATAGGTTTGCTGGGGTAGTACAATTCGCTACGTACATATTATCCTTAGCACATAATTGTAGATATCTTTCTAATCTTGCTGATGAATGTTCAGCCCCTTGACCTTCATATCCGTGTGGAAGCATTAAAATAAGTCCATTTTGCAGTTTCCATTTATCTTCAGCCGAGGAAAGGTATTGATCAATCATGATTTGGGCACCATTACTAAAATCCCCAAATTGTGCCTCCCAAATTGTTAGTGTTTTGGGTGATGCTAAAGCATAACCATATTCAAAACCCATAACACCATATTCAGATAAAGATGAATTATATATTTCAAATGACCCTTGTGTTTTTGAAATGTTATTTAAGGGAATATATTCTTTTTCAGTTTGTTCAGTCTTTAAAATTGCATGACGATGTGAAAACGTACCTCTTTCAACATCTTGACCAGAAATTCTTACATTATAATTTTCATTTAATAAGGTTCCATAAGCTAATAACTCAGCCATCGCCCAATCAATTATATCTTGTTTAAAAAACATATTATTTCTATCATTCATTAGCCTAGCAACTTTCCTTAGGTAAAGTTTTGAGTCATCTAATTGAAAAATACTTTTTGCAACTTTTTCCAGATTATTTTGATTGACAACAGTTGAAAATGTTTTCAACATTTCCTTGACTTTAACCCTCTTCAATCCTTTCCACTCATGCTCCATAAATGGAGTAATAACTACATTTTTTTCCTTTTTGGCGTCAGAAAGATCTTCATTTAATTCATCACTGTACTCTTTTTCTAAATTCTCAATTTCATCTGATTGAATAACCTTTTCACCCAAAAGTTGTTTTGAATATATTTCCTTTACACTAGGATGTTTCGAAATTGATTTATATAATTTAGGTTGAGTAAATCTAGGCTCATCCCCTTCATTATGACCATACTTTCTGTAACCTAACAAATCAATAAATACATCTCTCTCATAATTCATTCTATATTCTAAAGCAAAATTAGCAGCATGAACTACAGCCTCAACATCATCTGCATTAACATGTAATATTGGACACAGGTTTGCTTTTCCAACATCGGTACAATAAGTGGATGATCTCCCATCAATATAATTTGTAGTAAAACCAATTTGATTATTTACAACAATATGTATTGTTCCTGAGGTTTTATAGCCCTTCAATCTCTCCATCTGAATCACTTCATAAACAACTCCTTGAGCAGCAATTGCAGCATCTCCATGAATAATTACTGGCAAAACATTTTTAGGCATTTCTTTATGATATTTATCTTGCTTTGCTCTAGAAATTCCTTCAACAACAGGTCCAACTGATTCCAAGTGAGATGGGTTTGGAGCTAAATTCATGTATACATTAAAACCCTTATCTGATTTTCTTTTAGATGTCCAACCAAGATGATACTTGACATCTCCATCAAAAATTTGCTCCTCATAATCTTTACCATCAAACTCATTAAAAATCTCCTTAGCTGGTTTTCCAAATATATTTGATAGTGTATTTAACCTTCCTCTGTGTGCCATACCGACTACAAATTCCTTGACACCCATTAAAGCAGCATTCTCAAAAATTGAATCAAGGGCAGGTATGAGGGATTCCCCTCCCTCTAAGGAGAATCTTTTTTGACCAACGTATTTTTTTTGAAGAAATTGTTCAAAATTTGTTGCCTGAGTAAGTTTTTTTAGAATATGTTTTTTTTGATTTTTATCAAATATTGGTCTATTATCATTTTTATTGAGTTTTTCTTGAATCCAACGAATCCTTTCGGGGGTTCTAATGTACATATACTCAATACCAATTGAATCACAGTAAATTCTTTCAAGATGAATTAAAATATCTGCAAGGCTAGCATTTCCAATTCCAATTATTTCGCCTGCATTAAATTTAATCTCCAGATCATCATTAGAGAGTTCAAAATTTTCTAAGTCAAGATTAGGAACATACTTTCTTCTTTCTCTGACAGGATTTGTTTTAGTAAATAAATGACCTCTAGTTCGGTATGCATTAATTAATTTTACAACCTTAAACTCTTTAAGAATATTTTCTGGAATTTCCTTTTCTTCTTTTGATGCTTTATCAATTCCAAATTCAAAACCTTGAAAGAAAGCTCGCCATGTAGGCTCCACAGACTCAGGATTTATTAAATATTCGTCATATAATTCAGCGAAGTAAGCTGTATGTGCCGTGTTTAAAAATGAGTAGGGATCCATAAAATCCTTTATCTATTCAAAATTACAACTAATCTAGAATTTAGAACAGAATATTTCAAATTATCTTCCATAATCATCACTTAGCCTAACAATATCATTCTCATCTGATGGATTATTTGGGTCTGTGTGTTGCCATATCTCAGCTATAACTGCAAAATCACTGAGACCAATTAATCTATGTCTTTCCCCTTTCTTTAATCTTATTTGATCTCCAGTAACCAATTTTATTAAGGGGTTTTGGTTGTTATCAAAACTTCTTGAAATACCAACCTCTCCTATAAAAACTTTCCATATTTCAGCTCTTCTGTGGTGATACTGCCAAGATAATTTTGAATTTGGATTAACTACCAAAATTTTAGGACTTAATTTGCCTCCGATTTTTATATTTTCAACATTAATTCCATCAAAAAATTTGTCTGCAAACTCTTGTGCTTGTTCTTCTGATATTACTAAAAATCCACCCCACGGTCTTTCAAAATCTTTTTCAATAATTTCGAATCCTAATCCTTTAATTTCATCTTCAATTTCTTTTAAGTAATTCACATTCTAAAGTTATCTAAATTTTAATAAAAAAATCTTGAATTAAGTATTATTTCAATGTATTTTTAAGTAGATGTTTGCTTTAATTGATTGTAATAATTTTTATGTGTCTTGTGAGAGAGTTTTTAACCCAAAACTCAATAATAAACCCGTCGTAGTTTTATCAAATAACGATGGTTGTGCAATATCTAGAAGTAATGAAGCAAAAGCTCTTGGTATACCCATGGGTGCACCAGCATTTAAATACGAAAAGGTATTTCGAAAAAATAATGTTGAAGTTTTTTCTTCAAATTTTCCACTGTATGGTGATATGAGTAGTAGGGTAATGAATATACTTTCGAAGTTTACTCCAAATATTGAAGTATATAGTATTGATGAAGCTTTTTTAAAATTTGATGGTTTTGAAAATTATGACTTACAATCTTACTGTGAAGAGATAAAAAAAACTGTAGAAAAATGGACTGGAATACCAATAAGTATTGGAGTTGCACCTACAAAGGCTCTTTCAAAAGTCGCAAATCGAATTTCTAAAAAATTTCCAAATCAAACAAAAGGGGTTTATTTAATAAACTCTGAAGAAAGAAAAATCAAAGCTTTAAAATGGTTAAAAATAAAAGATGTTTGGGGAATAGGTTTTAAACATACAGAAAGACTCAAAAACATTAAAATAAATACGGCATACAATTTTATAAATCTTGAAGATAATTGGGTGAGAAAAAATATGAGTGTATTAGGTGTAAGATTGAAAAAAGAACTGGAAGGAAACTCAGTATTGGATTTGGAAGAAGTTAGATCTCCAAAAAAGGCAATTGCTACAACTAGAAGTTTTGAAGGCACAATTACTGATTATGAAAAAATTAAAGAACGCATATCAACTTTTGCTATTTGTTGTGCTGAAAAACTAAGATCTCAAAATAGTAACTGTAATTCTATTTATGTATTTGTCAGAAGTAATAAATTTCAAAAAAATAAAACTCAATACAGAAATGGAATAGTGATGACTATACCCTTCTCAACAAATTCTAATATGGTAGTTAGCAAGTATGCAGTTGAAGGACTTAAAAAAATATTTAAAAAAGGTATTGATTATAAAAAAGCTGGAACAATAGTAATGGGGTTAGATTCATCTGAGAATCATCAACTCAATCTATTTGAAAATGAAAACCCAAAACATAAATATTTGATGAAAACCATAGATTATATCCAAAAAAAAGAAGGTCAAAGCAAAATTAAGCTTGCCTCTCAAGATTTAAAGAAAAGGTGGAAAATGAAACAAGAAAAACTAAGCCCAAACTATACATGTAAGGTAAATGATATTATAAAAGTAAAATGAAAAAGGAAAAATTAACTTTTCTTAAACCAGAAATAGGAAACAATCTAGGTCAATGGCTAGTAGAACAAGGGATTTCAGCTGGCTTTCCTTCACCTGCTGATGACTTTAAAGAAATTAGAATTAGCTTAGATAAAGAGTTGGTTAAAAATAGAGCTGCTACATTTTACGCAAGGGTAAGTGGAGAATCTATGGTTGGGGCAGGACTAGATGATGGAGATTTATTAGTAATTGACAGATCATTAGACCCTGAAAATGGTAAAATAGCAGTTTGTTTGGTTGATGGTGAGTTTACTGTTAAAAGAATAAAAAAAGAAGAGGATAGACTTTATTTAATACCTGAGAATAAAAAATATAAGCGTATTGAGATTAAGGAAGAAAATGAATTAATTATTTGGGGAGTAGTAGAATACGTTATTAAAAAAGTTTAATTATCAATGTGCATTTTATTATAATAATCTTTATAGTCTCCGGATATCACACTTTCCATCCAATCTTTGTTATCCAAATACCACTTGACTGTCTTTTGAATACCTTCTTCAAATTGTAAAGAAGGTTCCCATCCCAGTTCCTCTTTTAATTTTGTTGAATCTATAGCATATCTAAAATCATGTCCAGCTCTATCTTTAACATAAGTTATTAATTTTAGCGATGATCCCTCATCTCGTCCAAGTAAACGATCTACGGTTTTAACAATAACTTTGATTAGGTCTATATTTTTCCACTCATTAAAGCCTCCAATGTTATAAGTTTCTCCATGTTTACCATTATGAAAGATAACATCAATAGCTTTGGCATGATCCTCAACAAAAAGCCAATCACGAACATTTTCACCATTACCATATACAGGTAAAGATTTATTATTTATAATATTATTTATGAATAAGGGGATTAGTTTTTCTGGAAACTGGAAGGAACCATAATTATTAGAGCAATTTGATATAACTATCGGTAGTTTATAAGTATCTGAAAAAGCCCTTACAAAATGATCTGAAGATGCCTTTGAAGCTGAGTATGGTGAGTGGGGGTCATACTTTGTATTTTCAGTAAAAAAACCCTCATCTCCTAAGGAGCCATAGACTTCATCTGTTGAGACATGATAAAACAATTTATCATTAAAATTATTGTGCCATTGCTCTTTAGCAACTTGCAATAAACTAAGTGTACCCATGACATTAGTTTTTGCAAATGATAAAGGATCCTCTATAGAACGGTCTACATGAGATTCAGCTGCTAAATGAATAACTGAATCGATATTATATTTTTTAAAAATCTCAGATACTTTTTTAGAGTCGCAAATATCACACTTTTCAAATGTGTAGTTGTCTTTATCTTCTAAATCTTTTAAATTTTCCAAATTTCCTGCATAGGTTAATAAATCAATATTTACAATATGGTATTCAAAGTATTTATTAACTAACAATCTCACAAGGTGGGAACCTATAAAACCAGCACCACCTGTAATTAATATATTTTTCATTGTTTTAATTTAATTATACATTCTTTCAAAGATTCTTCCCAATTTGGAATTTCAATCTTAAAATCTGCTTTAATCTTTTTTTTATTAAGTACTGAATAGCGTGGTCTTTTTGCTAAAGTTGGATAGTCTTTTGTTTGTATAGGATTAACTTTACAATCCAGTCCTCCTATTTCCATAATCAGTACAGCAAAATCATACCAAGAAGCAATACCTTCATTTGAATAATGATAAATTTTACCATTTTTATTAATATTTTCTTTATTTGATGAAGAAAGAATCTCTAAACAAACTTTAGCTAAATTTCTTGCATAGGTTGGAGTACCAACCTGGTCAGAAATAACATTTAATGACTGTTTTTCATTTCCTAATTTGAGCATACTTTTAACAAAGTTATCACCAAAAGTAGAATACAACCAAGAAGTTCTAATTACTACAGCATCAATTTTACCATTGATTACAGCCAACTCTCCTGCTCTCTTAGTCTTTCCGTAAACACTAATTGGACATGTTGGGTCTGATTCTTTGTATGGCTGTAAATTATTTCCATCAAACACATAGTCTGTTGAAATATGGATCAACTTTCCATTAATTTTATCTAAGGCTTCAACAAGATTGTAAACACCTATTGAATTAACTCTTTCAGCAATTTCTACATTTTCTTCAGCTTTGTCAACAGAAGTATAAGCAGCACAATTTATTACCGCATTAATATGTTCGTCTGATATCAAGGAATTAACTGAGTCAGCATCATAAATATCCAATTCAGGAAGATCTTTGAAAATACATTCTATGTTATCATATTTTGTGTAAAGTTCTTTAATTTCCGATCCAAGTTGGCCGTTTGATCCTGTAATTAAAACTCTCATTACCTAAATAAATGGAGATTTGAAATCTGAAAATAATGAAAGTTTAGAATCTTTTTCAGAAACTACTATTTGACTTTTGTCAACTCCCCAATGTATATTCAATGTTTGATCATTCCAGAAAATACCTGAATCATAATCAGGTGCATATACATTATCAACTTTATAGGAAAAAATAGCGAACCTACTTAATACTAAAAAGCCATGTGCAAAACCTCTAGGTATAAAAAGTTGTTTTTTGTTTTCACAGGAAAGTTCTAGAGCTAAATGTTGACCATAGGTTTGAGATCTTTTTCTCAGATCTACTACAACATCCAAAACTTTTCCTTTAATGCAACGCACCAATTTAGCTTGGTCAAAAGGTGGTTTTTGAAAATGAAGCCCACGCAAAACACCTTTTGATGATTTTGACTCATTATCTTGAACAAATAAAACTTTACCACATATGGCCTCAAACTTTTTTTGGTTGTAAGATTCAACGAAGTAACCTCTTTCATCCTCAAAAATTCTAGGTTCTAATATTATTAAGTCTTTGATTTTAGTTTCAGTAAATATCATTTATTATTTACCAGATTTAATAAATACTTACCATAACCATTTTTCTTAAATGGTTCCGCTAATTTTCTTACTTGATCAACATCGATATAATTCATTCTATACGCAATTTCTTCAAGACATGCTACCTTTAGACCTTTTCGAGATTCTATTGATTCAATAAAATTTCCTGCCTCTAGCAGAGAATCATGAGTACCCGTATCCAACCAAGCGAAACCTCTACCAAGTAATTCGAGTTTTAATTTTTTTTGTTTAAGATATTCTTGGTTAATTGTGGTAATTTCTAATTCTCCTCTTTTTGAAGGTTTAACATTCTTAGCAATTTGAATTACGTCATTTGTATAAAAATATAATCCCACTACTGCAAAATTAGACTTTGGATTTTTAGGTTTTTCCTCAATAGAAATAACATTACCTTTTTTATCAAACTCAGCAACTCCAGATCGCTCAGGATCCTTAACATAATACCCAAATACAGTAGATTTACCTTCAGAAAGATTTGCTCTGGCATTTTCTAACATTCCTGAAAAACCAGAACCATAGAAAATATTATCTCCTAAAACTAAACAAACATCATCACTTCCAATGAATTGCTCACCTATTAAAAAAGCTTGGGCAAGACCATCTGGACTAGGTTGTTCCTTGTAACTTAATTTGATTCCAATTTCTTTGCCAC